>NZ_JAZKTR010000056.1:0-14486 GCF_036625485.1 Natronomonas sp.
TCCGGGACGACCGGCCGGTCTCATGGCCTCCTGCACAGCGGCGCGCGCTATGCAACCGCCGACCCGGAGGGTGCGGCCCACTGTATTCAGGAGAATCGCATCCTTCGAGACATCGCTGGCGCGGCGGTCGAGACGAGTGGCGGGCTCTTCGTACAGTTGCCCGATGACGACCCCGACCACTTCGAGGCCCGACTATCGGCCTGCCATGACCTCGATGTCCCCGCTACTGAACACTCCGCGAGCGAGGCCTGCGACCGCGTGCCCGACCTCGCGGAGGATGTCCAGCGCGCCTTCGAAGTTCCCGACGGCGTCGTCTATCCCTCGCGGCTCGTCGCCGCGACTGCCGAAAGCGCCCGACAGCACAGTGCGACGATCCGGACCGAAACGCCCATCGAAGGCGTTCGCGTCGATGACGGGCGAGTCGTCGGCGTCGAGGCCGA
The DNA here is from genome assembly GCF_036625485.1 of Natronomonas sp. Taxonomy (GTDB): domain Archaea; phylum Halobacteriota; class Halobacteria; order Halobacteriales; family Haloarculaceae; genus Natronomonas. Next base: position 441 of record NZ_JAZKTR010000056.1, read on the forward strand.
CGGCGAGTTCGTCGCGGCCAACCACGTCGTCAACGCCGCCGGCGCATGGGCCGGCGAGGTCGCCGCGCTCGCGGGACTCGACATCGAGATGGCACCGACCAAGGGCGTCATGGTCGCCGTCGACCGGCCCACTGTCGACCCCGTCATCAACCGCTGTCGGCCGCCCTCGGACGGCGATATCGCCGTCCCGCACGAGGAGGGGGTTATTCTCGGGACGACGAGCACGCCGGTCGAGGACCCCGACGCTCCGCCCGCCGACGACGGCGACGAATCAGCCGAGGCCGTCGAGGCGATGCTTCAAGAGGGCGCCGCCATGCTGCCGGCGGTCGCCGAGGCCGATATCGACCGCGTCTACTGGGGCGTCCGGCCGCTGTACGGTGGCGGCGAGGGGCGCGGCCGCGATGCCTCCCGGGGGTTCCAGGTCTTCGAGGGCGCCGACGACGGCCGCCCCGGCATGACGACGGTTACCGGCGGCAAACTCACGACCTACCGACTGATGGCCGAGGCCGTCGCGGATGCGGTCTGTGGCCGCCTCGGCATCGACGGGCCGTGTCGAACGGCCGAGGAACCCCTTCCCGCCGACGACCCCGACGTACTCGACGAACTGGTCGCCGAATTCTGTACCGACTACCCCGCCGACGAGGACATCGTCCGCGTGTAATTGGGCCTACACGGCGTCCGTACGGGACCGTTCTTTTGCAGGGTCGCTGGCGTGCAGCAACCGGTACCGTCCTGCGAGCGCGCCGACGAGGAATCCCATGAAGTGAGCGACGAGCGCGACGCCGGGCGAGGCGGTCGTGAGAGTGACGAGTCCGCCCAGTATCCCGACCACGACAAGCGACCCACGAAACCCGAGCGAAACCCACGACAGCAGGTAATTCGAGGCGGGATTACCGACCAGCAGGTAGCCGAACAGACCGAAGATGGCGCCGCTGGCGCCGATGACCGACCCGCCGCCGAACGGCGCCATCGCGATGACCTGCGCGATTCCCGCCACCATTCCCGAGAGGACGAAGAAAGCGTGATAGCGGAACGGCGTCGAGAGGTACGAAACCGCGGGACCGACGATGGCCAGGGCGATGGTATTCGCCGCCAGATGGCTGGCGTTCCCGTGGGCGTAGACGCTGACGACGAGCGTCCACGGGTGGTGGTCGAGGGGGAGTGCGAGCGCGAAGGCGGCCGCACCGAGGCCGACCGCGCTTCCGGAGACCTGCACGAGGAAGACGACGGCGAAAAGCGCCAGCGTCGTCATCGTCGGATAGCCGTCCATACCCGTCGTTCGGCCGCAAGCGATTTCAACGCGGTGGCTCGCCCATCAGTATTCGAGGTCGTCCGTGTAGGCATCCAGCGCGAAGACGGCGGCCGCGCCGACGACGAGCGGCGCGACGACGACCAGTGCCGTGGTCGCCGACAGGCCGTCGGCGTTCGTGAGGACCTCCGTCGCGGGCAACCGGAGTGCGCCGACCATCAGGCTAACGAGGAACGTGAGCGTCGCTTCCCGATACCGGTCCAGCGCCGCCCGAACCGCGTAGGCCACCGAGAAGACGCCGACGAGCGCGCCGCCGAGGAATGCCGCGAGCGGCGCCAGCGTCGCCAGAAGCGGTCCGGGGTCCCCGCCAACCGCGGCGACGACACCTTCGAACGCGCTCCGCGGAAGTCCGCTGACGTACTCGTACTGGCCCAAGACGAGCAGGAGAAAGGCCCCCGAGATACCCGGCAGGACCATCGCAGAGATAGCGATAGCACCGGCGACGAACAGCATAGGTAGCGACGACCCCGTCGCGCCGTCGAGCGCAGGGTCGGTCACGATGAACGCGATCACGAATCCGACGACGGCGACGACGCCACGCCGTGGTGTCGCCGCGTCGACGTATCGATACAGGACCACCGCCGAGGCGGCGATGAGTCCGAAGAAGAAGGCGTAGGTCGGGGCCGGATACTCGACGACGGCGGTGTGCATCGCCGTGGCGATGGTCGCGGCCGCCGAGAGGACACCCGCGCCGAGAACGAGCAGGAAGGGAACGTCCATCCGGACCAGTTCTTCGGAGAGGGCGGCCCGGCCAGAGGCGGTATGAACCCGAGCCAGATCGCCGAGGACGCTCGGGTCGAACGAGGTGAGGGCGGTGATGAGTCGCTCGTAGACGCCGACGATGACGGCGATGGTCCCACCGGAGACGCCGGGGACTGTGTCGGCAGCGCCCATACAGGCGCCCTTCAGGTAAACCGTCAGCCACGCGCGGGCGCCGGTGGGTCCGTCCATGTGGCTTCGAGTTACTCCGTCGAGTTCTGGCTATCGCCGCTCTGCTGGGCGCTCGATGGCGCGCGGCCCTCCTCGAGTTCGACCTCCACGGCGGTGTCGTTCTCGCCGAGGACCTGTCCCTCGGTCACCTCGGCGGGCGCGCTCCACGGCGTCCCGACGGGGCTGTCGTCCTCGCTTTCGACCGCGAGGAACTCGTATGAGCTGTTGGCACGGACGTTCACGTCCGTGTAGCCGGCCTCGGTTCCGTACTCGTCGTAACCCGTCGTCGAGTAGGGCACGACCATCTCCCAGTTCCCTTCGTCGTCCGTCTGGGCGAACTGGTTGTAGACGAACGTTTCGCCGGTCGATTCGATACGCATCTCGACGCTGGCCTGCACCTCGGTGTTCGGCGGCCCGGTCCCCTCTATTTTCGCACCCTCGACGCGCTCGAACGTCTTGACGTAGGAGTGCTGTCGTGCGGGCTGGCCGTATGCTCGGAAGAAGGGCGCTCTGGCGCCGTTCTCGCTGGCGTGGACCAGCCGGAAGTGCTCGAGCGCTTCGACGCGCTCGCTCGGCTGGCCGAGGATACCGCCGTGGATGGCGGTGGGGTCCTCTTGGGCCGCCTGACGGGCCTCCTCGGAGGTATTGTACCGCTCGATGGGCTGTTGGCCCCGTTCGACCGGTGTGGCAACGCCGTCCTCGGGATAGTACTCGCCGAAGTTCATGACGAACCGCGAGGGTTCCTGTGCGCTACCGTGGTGTTGATAGAGCCGCACGCGCATGCTCTCGAACCCACGCTGGGTTTCGGCTCCGTATAGCGGCCGGCCGGTCTGTGGGTTGACGACCGTCACGCCGACGTCGCTCGAACTGACGTTGTGTTCGTCCTCGAAGGCGGTCGGCGCGTTGTACTTGGTCGTGCCGGCGAAGCCGAGCTGGTAGTCGACCATGACGTACCGGACGCCCTCGCCCTCGCTGCTGTCCTCCTCGAGGATGTTGACGGCTTCCGTCTCGTTGTCCGCGAGCAGGAAGTCGGCGGATTCGGTCGCGTGTTGCTGGAACGGGTTGGCGACCGGGACCCGCTCGCCGCGGGTGGTTATGTAGTGGCCGTAGTCCCACCATGCGAGGACGCCGTATTCACCGTCCTGATACTCGAAGTCAGACGTCGGTTCGTAGGTACCGTAGTACTCGAGACGGGTGTCCTCCGCACCGCTACCGTAGGCACCGGGTTCGGGCGTGTTCTCGTCCATCCAATCGAGGCTATCCGCCCACTGCTGCATTTCGCCGGGCTGGGAGGAACGGTCCGCCGCGCTGACCGTCGCGCCGGTCGCGACCAGCGGCCCCGCGACGACGAAGAGGATGGCGAGGACGATGAGGATCTGATACGGTTTGACGTTCGTGATGTCGCGTCGAACGTCATCGAGGTCGACGAACTGGTAGATCCAGCCGACGAGGAAGGCGTTGCCGGCGCCGACCGCCGCCACGAAGTAGTAGTCGAAGCGGTTCTGGGTCAGCGTGAACAGCAGCATCATCACCGCGAACACGAGGATGAACAGCTGTTCTCCGCGAGGGCGCTCGGTGGCGAGTCCCTTGTAGGCGAGCAGGACGAAGCCAGCGAGGGCGGTGAAGAAGCCGAGGCCGTAACTCCCGTAGAAGAACTGTCCGGGGTTGTCGACGGCCTGTGCCTCGCCGACGGTCGCGGCGGTGTCGGTCGATCCGAGGCCCGCGACGCGGGCGACCTGCGTGGTGAAGAAGTCGAAGACGTCCGGCAGCGCGACGGCCACGATGCCGACGATGACGAGGCCGACCCCGAGGATGCCGGCGGGATACGCGATTCGAGGTACGTCGTCGAGGCGGTCCCAGAATCGGGCGACGCCGGCCATGAAGACGGTCCCGAGGGCGACGAGGAAGGCGAGCAGCGGTTGGGCCAGCGAGATGCTGGTCGTGTTGAATCCGGACACCTCGATGAAGGGAACCAGCAGCACCGCCGCGACGAGCATGGCGACCGCCGTCGGGATGGCGACGTGGTCGGGGCTGTAGCCGCGGACGAACTCGACCGAAAGGTGGACGAACAGGAAGACACCGAAGATGCCGAAGAGGAACATCGCCGGCGGCCAGACGAGGACCGCCACGACGATTGCGACGCCCAGTGCAACGCCCCACTTCAGTGGCTCCTTCAGGAGGTCGAACTCCCGGGTTTCGATGAACTCGTAGATGGGCTTTTCACGCTGGGCGACGGTCACCATGACCATCCCGGTCCAGAGGACGACGAAGGCAGCGAGCGCCTCGGCGACGCTGTGGTCGTAGAAGCCAGCGACGCTTCGCGAGAGGAACCCTCCTGGCGTGAGCGCGAGAACGAGGACGGCGATGAGGCCACCGAATCGACCGCCCAGTCGCTTGCCGATGAAGTACACCGGGATGGCACAGAGGGTGCCGATGACCGGCGCCGCGAGGAGGGTGGTCGTGACGATGGTCGATTGGTCGGGCGAGCCGAGGCCGACGACGAGGGCGACCGTCGCGACGACCTGATCGAACAACGTCCCGAACTGACCGACCTGTTGGCCGGTATCGAAGCCGGTCCACGGGTCGAACGGCATGTTGAACGGGAAGTTCTCGATGACGTAGTTGGTCGTCCGGTAGTGGTAGTAGGGGTCGTTGCCGCGGTAGAGCGGCTGGCCGTCCGGGCCGATGTGGCGGGTGTAGTGGCGCGCCCGTACCCACAGCATAAAGACCATGAGGGCTGCGAGAACGGGGAGGTGGTACAGTTGGTATACCGTGTCGATTTGGGACTCGTATTCGTCGAGTCGTTCCTCGAGTTGGTCCCACCGCTTACTCATTGCTCTGACACACTGGCAAAACGCGCATAAGCCTTTTCCATTGGGTATCGCGCCGCGAACCCGACGCCCCACGGCGAATGGTCTGCTTCCGACGGAAACTGGGGCTTTTTAATGCTTGGTCTCCCACGGTCAGGCGATGCCTACCCGCGACGACGTGTGTGTCCTCCTCCCGACGCTGAACGAGGCCGAGACCATCGGCGACGTCGTCGACGGCTTCCGTGAGGCCGGGTTCGAACACGTCCTCGTCGTCGACGGTGACTCCGAAGACGACACCCGCTCGATCGCACGCGACCACGGCGCCGAGGTCCTCACCCAATCGGGCAGCGGGAAGGGACAGGCCGTTCGCGAAGGGGTCGGCTCGATCGACCAGCCCTACGTCCTGATGGCGGACGGCGACGGAACCTATCGGCCGGAGGACGCCGACCAGATGTTGGACCCTCTCTTCGAGGGACGGGCCGACCACGTCATCGGCGACCGCTTTGCGGACATGGAAGCGGGCGCGATGACCCGACTCAATCAGGTCGGGAATCGGCTTATTAACCGGCTGTTCTCCGTGATTCACGGCCGGGACCTGCAGGACATCCTTTCGGGATATCGGGCCTTCAGTCGGGAATCCTTCCAGCGGTTCCAGCTAAACGCCGACGGCTTCGGCATCGAGACCGAACTGGCCGTCGAATGCGTCCGTCAGGGCGTCGAGACCGAAGTCGTCCCGATCAGCTATCTGGCCCGACCCGGCGGCTCGGAGACGAACCTCCATCCGCTGAAGGACGGTGGCCGAATCATCCTGACCCTCTATACGCTCGCGCGGACGAACAACCCGATATTCTACTTCGGGAGCGTCGCCTTCGCCGGGATGCTTCTCGGGATCGGCCTCGGCGGGTTCGTCGGCTACGAGTACTTCGTCAACGGTATCTCGCGAGAGGTCGTGGCGCTGTTGTCGGCGTTCACGATCCTGCTATCCTTCCAGATACTGATGTTCGGTGTCCTCTCGGACATCATCGTCTCGGTCAACCGCGAACAGACCCGCCGACTCGAGGATATCGCCGAGCGACTGCGCGAACTCGACGACGATTAGAAGGGAAGCATCGACCGGAGTCGGCCGAGGACCGTATTGCTCGCCCGCTCCCGTTTGGCCTCGAAGACGGGATGGAGGGCGTTCAGTAGTTCCTGTCGGGTTTCGAATCGCTGGAGATGCGTGTTTTCGAGGGCGCGTTCGAGGGAGATCGTATCACCCGCCGCATCGTAGGGTATCTCGGGGTTACCGAGTTCCGCCAGTAGTTCCGCCTGTGTCTTCGGGAACACGAGGTCCGCCTCCTCGAGGTGTGCGTCCAACGCCGCGATGCCGAACGCGACGGTTTCCGGCTCGTCGTCGTCGCTTTGCTGTGGTGGCCGAACTCCCATTATGATCCGATAGCATCTACACCACCGTAAATACCTGCGGACTCGGACGACACTAACCGGCCGCCGTTGGACAACGCCTATCCGCTCTGCCGCCCTCCCGGCCTATATGACCGACTACACGACGGTATCCATCCCGAAGGAGTTGGCCGACCGCGTCGAGGAGACCATCGAGGGAACGAGTTTCTCGTCGACCAGCGATCTCGTTCGGTTCCTGCTGCGGAGCATCGTCATCCAACACCAACAGCACGACCAACTGACCGAGGCGGATTTCGAGGAGATCACCGAACAGCTACAGGAACTGGGTTATCTGGAGTAATCTTCGGCAGCGGATTCGTCTTCGTCCGTTTCGAGTTGCCCCTCGGGCGGTTCGGCGTCGATGATCTCGAGCGGTTGTTCCTCACCGGCGCGATCGAAAGCGGCGACGTCCCCTTGCTCGTAGGGCGGCACCGCGATGAGAACGATCCGATGGAGGTCGTCGGTCGTCGTCAGTTCGAGATGGCCGCTGGGATGCGAGAGGAATCGCCCATCGGCATCGGGCGTCGAGAGGTCCATCCCGAAGACGGCAGTGACGGACCCGCCGGTACCGGGGAGGTACATGTCGGTGAATACCGGCGTCCCCGCCGGGAGGTCCGTCTCGAACTCCTCGGCCGGTGTCGCGGCGAGGGAGACGTTTACCGACTCGGGGTCCCGGTCGGCCGCCAGTTCCAGCAGGGCGGTCAACAGGCCGTGCGTGATATAGACCACGACCCTGCTAGGGGCGCTGGCCCACAAATACCTTCATACGGATCCTCGTACTCGTCTACCCGAAATCGCTGCCGCTGGTTCCCGAGGTTATCACCACCGATCGTCCTCCTGTAATCTCTGTTTGATTCACCAGCAGATGCTTTTTACGTATACATACTGACAAAATTTTTATAAATTTCCCTCGCCTCAGTCCAACCGTCATGTCGAATGATACCAAGCAGAACGATTCGAGCACCGTTTCGGAATTCCTCGCGGACCACCCGAAGATGACGGGCGTGCTGTTCACGATGCTACTGTTGCTCACACAGGCCGGCGCCGTTGCGGCCGGCGGCGGCGCCTACCACGGACCCTAACGGAGCAGACTTTTTATTCCGCGTCTGATACGGTCGCCCGGTCCGACCACGTGAACTCCCCGTCGAGCAGAACCGGAAATACCGACGTCGAGAAGTACTCTCGTATCTCTTCGGCCGTCACCTCGAAGGTCGGCAGCGTGCCGGGGCAGAGATACACCTCGTCGACGCCGGGAATCGCGGGCCGAAACTGGGTTCCCATCCCGCCTTCGCTCGTCGGGTACGTCGACACCGTCAGGTCGTAGCCGTCGGGCGTCGAGTCGACTGCTGCCAGCAGGGCCACGCCGGGTTCGACCTGCGCGATGTCGGCGTTCCCGTCGCCGATGACGAGGTACTGCGAACCGACGATACTCCTGTCCCGAGCGATGTTGAGTCCCGACCGGAGCGGGAAGCCGTAGTTGAGTAGTTTCGCCAGCGTCTTTCCGATGCGGACCGCGCCGCTGTTGATGACGTCATCCAGCGTGACGACACCGCCGATGGCGCCGTTCTCGATGAGATGACGACCCTGCTGGTAGGACCGGCAGGCGTTCAGAAAGAAGATGTCCAGCGACACGTCGTCGAGCGTCGCGGCGTCGACCTTGCCGTCGGGACATTCCAGCCCCTCGTCGTCGACGTGGCCGATGTAGTGGAAGAAGTCCACATCCGACTCCAGGAGCAGACGGAGCCGCTGCGTGTTCAGCCCCTCGTAGACGGTCACGTCCATCGGCAGTTCCTTCCGGGAGCCGTAGACCTGCTCGACGACGTTCCGTTCTTCGAGCATCTGGTCGTCGTTACAGACCACAACTATCTCGATGGGGCCGTCCCGCCGGTCCCGGTCGAGGCGGTTGCGAAAGGCCGCAGGGAGCGCCTTGCTCGCGCCCATCGGCGCGCCGTCGCCGACCCACGCCTGTTCGAGGGAATCAGCCTGTTCGGGTTGGACCGTAGAATTCGTATCGTGGCTGTCGGTGCGGGTGCCGTCGGGCCCGCCTTCGAAGGGTGACGGTGACGTCGATGTGGTAGTCGGGGTCGACGGCGAGCGGATGACCGACAGGTCGTTCACGAGGAATGGGAGGGTTTCGAGGCTCTCGGATTTCGGTTCGACCCGAGCGCTGAGTTTCCACGTCGGGATGTACTCGGCGATGGCTTCGTAGGGGACGTCCATGTAGGCCGTCAACCGGTCGGCGTTGGACTGGCCATAGCGGTCCGATACCGGGATGTCGAGGCGGTCTTCGATTACGCGTCGCTCGTAGAGTGGGACCGTTCGCGGACCCGCGGTCCGGACGATACAATCGAGGAAGAATGTCCGCTTGAGGGTGTGTTCGACCGCGGTTTCGAATCCAGCGGCACCATCGAGACCGTATGATTGGCCGTCGACGATCAGCCGTGGCTCGGGACCGGGTCTGACCGGCGCGCCGAGGTAGTACGCCAGCGGTGCGACGACGAGTACGTCCCGGAGGCGCTCGGGTACCTCGACGTGGACGTCCTCGGCCGGCGGTGTCAATCCCGACGGAACCGACAGTTCGTCGCCGCGTTCGATGGCCGGCGGATGGCCCCGAAGCGTCGGATACGACCGTTCCGAACTCGTCGTTTTGAGCGCGCTGCCGAACGTCGAGACGGCGGCCATCACGTCGGTGGGGTCGTCCGTCGTCGTTACCGTCGCCGCGGGTCGTTCGTGATACGAGCGGGCGCCGATACGAACCGTCTGCGGCCGCTCGAAGCTTATCTCCAGTTTGGCCACCTGTGCGTCGACCTCCATCGGTCCTCGGACCGTCGCGTAGATCTTGACCGGTCCCGAGAGTTCGAGGACGTATTCGCCCGGCCCGAAGGAAGTGGTCCGAAAGTACTCGATATCGGCGGGACCGTCCGGCCCGTGGACGAAGCCTCGGGAGACCTCGTCGAAGGTGAGTCCGTCGGTAGTGACGGAAACGGCAGTATCGACCGGCGAGCGGAACGCGTCCGCGTCGGCGGGGGCCGGCTCGACCGAGTCGTTCGTCCGAATCTCGCAGCGGCGTCGCTCGATGCGGTCGTCGATACGGAGGCCGAAGCCGCCGTCCATCGGCTGTACCGACACGCGGTCCGCCGCCCGACCGCCACTCTCATCGGAACCCATCACCTGCGGTATTCCCTGTCGCGAAAAAAGGATGTCGACAGGGCCTTTCAAGCGAATCGTTGTCGGCTATCACCGGTCGTCGCTGACCCGTACTGGCGACGACCGGTACATCGTTACAACGACCCGTATCAGAACCCGAGGAACGCCTTGGCACTCTGCAGGTACAGTTTCGGTGCCCGAGTCCGGGAGCCAGCGATAGCCGACCTGATCGCCTCGGCGACGTCCTCGTCGAGTCCCTCGCCGTGACCGACCAGCAGTCGCTCGGGGTCGTATCGCTTCAGGGAGCGGGGCGGAAGCAGGCGAAGCATCGGATGGACGCCGACGCGCTCGCGGGAGGTCGTGAAGTACTCGACCGTCCCCAGTGCCTCGGGAACGACGAGGGTCTCGCCGTCGAAGAGGACCGCCTCCTGCCACCCCGGGTTATCGATGAGGCGGTCGACCTCGAAGCCGGCGATCTCGTCGTCGAACCGCTCGATGGGAGCGTCGATATCGTCCTCGACGCCGTTCATCCACGATGGGATGTGGACGGCGACGTCGTGACGGGTCGCGATAGCGGCGGCATCCCGCTTGTGTCGGTCGAGCAGGACGATGACGCCCGCTACGTCGCCGTACTCGGCGAGCAGGTCGTCGAGTCCCTCGACGTCGACGGGATCGATGACCCAGACGTCGCCGTCCCGTTCGACCGCGTGGGAGGCCCGTTGCATCGTCTCGTCGGGGTAGGCGATCCATCCGACGCCGGCCTCGTGGCGGTCGATAACTGTCAGGTCTCCCGACCCGGACTGTTTCATCGGCATATCCGTATGCAGGGCCGGAACGCGCTTAAAGCCCCGAGAGCCGGCAGCCCCCGCCATCCGTCGACCCGCTTCGTGGCCGCCGCCATGCACCCGTCCCGTGGCTTTATCGCCCCGCGGCCCCCCGTACGGACCATGCTGGGAGCCTGCCGCTGGTTGGCGCTGGAGGCCAAGTATCCCGACCCCGTCGCCGATTTCTACCGAACACATCTCGACGCGCCGGTCGTCGCCGAAGCCGACCGGGAGGTCGCACTCGACGTCGGCGGGGGCTCGGAGATCAGGTTACGCCGACCGGACGGTGTTCCCCGGGGTGGCCTCCACACCCACTACGCGATGGCGTGTCCGTCCGACGCCTACGACGCGTGGTGGGATCGCCTCGACGAGGAGTTCGACCTACAGGAAGTGGATTTCGGTGGCATGTCATCGCTGTACTTCTACGACCCAGAGGGCAACTGCGTCGAGATCGGGAGTCGAGGCGAGCCCGCCGGAACGAGTGAGCCGACGCTATCGGGCGTCTTCGAGGTGGTCTTCGAAGTCGAGGACCTGCCGACCGCCGAAAGTTTCTACACCGACCTCGGTTTCGATATCGTCGACCAGGGCGACGAGCGCAAGCGGACGCGGCTGACGACCGGCCCCTTCGACATCGAACTGTGGGAGCCACATCTCGGCCTCGCGGACGCCCGCGGCGGCGTCCACGTCGACGTCGGCGTCGTCTCGCAGAACCCGATGCAGGCCGCCGACTCGGTGGCCGCACGGGTGACCCGACGCGAGTCCGTCGAGGAGGGGCTCCGCATCCGGGACCCCGACGGCCATTACCTGACGCTCGTCGACCAGTAGCGGTCTCGACGGGGGCCGTCAGGCCAGCTATTCTAACCGGTCGGTATCGATGTCTCGGCCCGGCGGCGAGACGACGAGGAAGTCACGGAAATGCATGAGTTCGCCGCCGATATCGCGGATATCACGGGCGAACGGTGCCGCGAGTTCGTTCAGGTCGCCCTCGACGTTCAACACGAGGATATCGTCGTTCTCGACGTGTTCGACCCATTCGATGGGGTCCGTTGTTCCGTCGAGAACGCCGAGAACCACCCGGCCACCGCCCTCCGGCTCGTCGAGTTCGCCTTCCGCCGTCTGTAAATCGAGGTCGAAATCGCTCATACCCGGAGGTGTCCCACCGGACCGGAAAAAGTCTACCCCACTCCCCGTCCCCGCTCGCAAACTCTGCCAACAGCTTCATGACTTATTTTTGATGAGGTATATCCGTCCGGTGTGGTACACATCAACGTCGAGTACTGCGCGGCTTCCCGCCTCGGCGGCGAGGCCGTCACGACTCAGCGCGTGCTCTCCGACCGGTTGCGGAAATACGACGAAATCGAGGCCATCTCGCTGGACCCCTCCAGCGAACGGACCTTCCAGGTCAACGTCAACGGCGATTCCGTCTGGCGGGCCGACCCCGACGAGGACATCGACCCGATGGAAGCCATCGCCGCGGTTCGGCAACGCCTTTCGGCGTAGCCGCCCCGACGCGGGCCGCTTTTGTCCGCCCGCCACGTAGGCCGGGTAGTGACTGACGACGCCGCCACCGACGCCGCCGCAGACGCCGATAGCGAATCCACGGAGGACGAACGAGCCTCGGAGGCCTCGGCCGACGAGTCCGAACCGTCGGTCGACATCGAGACGTTCTACGACGCGCTGGAGGACCGTGCCCGTCCGGTCGTAACCGCCAGCGAAGTCGCCCGTATCGCCGACTGCTCGCAGGCGGCGGCCGCCGAATCCCTCCAGGAGTTGGCCGACGACGGCCGACTCGACCGCCTCGACGTCGAGCGCGACCCCGTCGTCTGGTTCCCCAGCGACTACCGGGAGACGGCCGCACGTGAACGCCTGACGGTCTTTCCGAAGCGGCGCGAGATCATCGCCGACCAGCCGACCCAGTTCACCCGCGCGCGACTCTCGCAGTTCGCTCACCTCCGGGATACGAACCACGAGTCGGGCTACATCTACGAGGTGCGCGAACAGGACATCTGGAACGTCCCCCACGAGACCTACGAGGAGTTGCGAACGACGATTCGGTCGGCGCTGGGCGGCCGATACGAGGCCCTCGAAGAGTGGGTCGAAGGCCAGTGGGAGCGGGCCCACAAGTTCCGGCTTGCGACCCACGAGGACGGCTACGTCGTCCTCGAAGCCCAGAGCGCCGACCTGCTCGGCAACGTCGCCGAACAGCACCTCGCCGACGGCGTCCTGCGGGCACGCATCGGCGATACGACCGCGTGGGTCGCCGACGACAGGACCGCCGAGGTCAAGCGCACGCTCTACGAGGCCGGCTATCCCGTACAGGACCACCGCGACCTCGAAACTGGCGACGACCTGCCGGTCGACCTCACGCTCGACCTCCGGCCGTATCAGGCCGACTGGGTCCAGCGGTTTGCCGACGCCAAATCGGGCGTCCTCGTGGGGCCACCGGGGTCGGGCAAGACCGTCGCCGCACTCGGCATCATGGCCGACATCGGCGGCGAAACGCTGATTCTGGTTCCTTCCCGGGACCTCGCCGCACAGTGGCGCGAGCGCATCCTCGAAGACACCACCCTCACGCCCGAGCAGGTCGGCGAGTACCACGGTGGCTCCAAGGAGATTCGACCGGTCACCATCGCTACCTACCAGACGGCGGGGATGGACCGCCACCGGATGCTGTTCGATTCCCGGAAGTGGGGCCTCATCGTCTACGACGAGTGCCAGCACATCCCCTCGCCAGTGAGTCGCCGAAGTGCGGACCTACAGACCAAACACCGCCTCGGCCTCTCGGCGACGCCGATTCGGGAGGACGACAAGGAACAGCAGATATACACCCTCATCGGCCCGCCCATCGGCACCGACTGGGAGGCGCTGTTCGAGGCCGGCTACGTCGCCGAACCCGAGGTCGAACTCCGGTATCTGCCGTGGGCTTCCGAGATGCACCGCAACGAGTACGGCTCCAGCGAGGGCCACGAGAAGCGCCAACTCGCGGCGACCAATCCCGCCAAGATTCAGGAGATTCAGGCCATTCTCCGAGCTAATCGCGGCTCGAAGGCCATCATCTTCGTCGAGTTCATCGACCAGGGCGACGCCATCGCCGAGGCGCTGAACGTCCCCTTTATAAGCGGCGAGACGCCGCACGCCCGCCGAAGCCGTCTGTTCGGCGAGTTCCGGTCCGGGTCGCTCGACACCATCGTGGTCTCGCGGGTGGGCGACGAGGGCATCGACCTTCCGGATACCGAAGTCGCCATCGCCGCTTCGGGCCTGGGCGGTTCGCGGCGACAGGGCGCCCAGCGGGCCGGTCGGACGATGCGACCGGTCGGGAAGGCACGGATGTACGTCCTCGCGACGCGCGGCACGCGTGAGGAGGATTTCGCCCGCCAGCGGACTCAGCACCTCGCCGCCCGCGGGGTTCGCGTCCGGGAAGCCGACCCCGAAGCCTTCGGTGGCGGGCGCGTCGCCGGCGAGGACGACGAGACGACGACGCTCAACGGGCCGGAAGCCGAGAGCCCGACGGCCGACGAGGAGTAACTTCAAACCGGTCGGCCGCCATGTCTCGGTCGTGACGAACGGCGACGACACCGGCGACGAC
>NZ_JAZKTR010000057.1:0-14199 GCF_036625485.1 Natronomonas sp.
TGCGCGGACTCGCCGAGAACGGCTGGGTGCGCGTGCTGGGCTCCTACGACACCGAACACGTCGTCTGAAACCTATTTCAGTTCGTCAGCCAGTTCCGACGCCCAGTAGAACTCGCCGTCGAACTCGGCCGGGACATCCAGTAGTTCGAGGAATTCGATAAGGTCCTCCCGGTCCAGATTGTAAGGACCTATCAACATATTAGCGAGATATCTATTTCCTTTAGATTCAACCTGTGGCGTAAACATCGAACCCAACCCATACTGGTTGGTCGTATACGTTCGAATAGATAACTCGTAGTGATCATCGGAGCCAGTGATAAGACAATAGTTCGGGAGAGAACTCGCAGCCTGCACCAGCGCGACGCTGTCATCACCAACTGCCAGATACTGTCCACCAGTAAAGGAACGCTCTCTCGCGATGGCGAGTGAGTCGCGGAGCGGAAAACCCTGATTCAGCAGGCGTGCCGTTGTTCGACCGACCGTCGCTGCCGGCTCGTCGATGACGTCGCTGAGTGTGGCGATACCGCCGATAGCGCCGGCTTCGACCAGCGCAGCGGCCTGCCGGTAGGACTGGCACGCGTTGAGGAAGAAGGCGTCCGTACCGACCGACGGGACCGATTCGACGTCCAGAAAGCCATCGGTACATTGCAGACCCCTCGATTCGGCGTGGCCGATGTAGTGGAAGAAGTCGGTCTCCCGCTGGAGGACGTCAGCCAGTTCCTCGCGACGCAACCGTTCGTGGGTTCGGACCTCGAAGGGTAACCCCTCGCGGGCGCCGTAGAGGTCTTCGACGGCGGCCGCCTCACCGTCCATCCACGACTCGTTGCAGACGATGGTCACCGTGATGGTCGTCGTTTCGAGCGGTTCACGCTGGTGGCGGTTCCGGTAGCCCTCTGCGAGGAACTTGTTCGCGCGGAGCGGGACATCGTCGCCGACCCAGACATCCGAACGCGTCCGAGAATCCGCCGAGACGTCGACGAACGATGCCTGTTCGTCGAAGACATCCGTCGTCGCTCTGGTCCGCTGGCCGCCGTCGACGAAGGCCTGCACGCTGGCTCGCCGGGCCTCGGTGCCGGTCACGCGCGGATAGGTCGCACAGTCGATGAAGGCGAGTTGAGCCGCGAGGTACGGCATCGCTGTGATGTGTTCGGTCGCCGGTTCGACGTGAGCAGTAACCGACCACTGCGGAAGGTGGGGCTGAAGCGTCTCGAAGGGCACATCCAGATACGCCCGCAGTTGCTCGGCCGTCGATTGGTCGTAGTAGTCCGCGGGTTCGAACGGCAGGTCGTCGGCCACGCGATCGTGGATGTCGATATCGAACGGATAAAAACCCGCCTGCCGGGCGAGACAGTCGAGCAGGAACACGTGCGGTAGGAGGTCCTTGACCGCCGATGAAAGGGTCTGTAGGGTGGTCTCATAGACCGTCTCGCCGTCGGCGACGAGCCGGGGAGTATCCCCTGGTTCGATGGCCGCATTAAGATAGTAGACGAGCGGGACGACGGGATAGAGGGCGTCAACCCGTGGCGGCAGTTCGAACACGACGTCGGAATCGTGTGGATCGATATTGGTGGGAACGTCGAGTTCAGAACCGAGGGCGATCTCGGGCGGGTGGCCCCGAATGGTCGGATACGACCGGTCCGGCGAATCCGCCAGGATCCCTTCGCCCAGACACGACAGCGCCGTCATCAGGTCTTCGGGGTCGTCGGTCGTCGTGACCGTCTCCGGCGGCCGATTTCGGGGCGACCGCGAGCCGAACACCACGCGCGTCGGACCGTCGAAGGAGACCCGCAACCGCTCGGAGTTGGCGTCGATGGAGATGCTGCTGGACACCTCGACGTACAGTTTCATCGTGGTAGTGGGCTCGATGTAGTAATCGTCGGCCGGCAACGAGTGCTCACAGTCGTGGTCAGTGCTGAGAAGCAACTGACCCGACCGGTCCCGGACGAACGAATGAGTTATCCCCCGAATTTCGAACCCCGATACAGTCGCCTCGACGGCGTCGGTGACCCGGAAGGGACACGACGTCGTCGTGGGCGTCAGCGCACAGGCCTCGTCGGTATGGAGTTCCGTTTGCTCGTGTCCGACAGCGTCCGAGACGCGAATCCGCGGCGGCGACGAAAGCGATTCGAAGACGACACCAGTCATCGGTTCACCCTATCCTATTTCCGCATATAAGTCTGCCCGTCGAATCACTGGACAACATAGTGCACGATACTTCGGGAGAGGTACTGCCCAGCGACCGGCCATAGATCGGTCGCACACCTGTGAGCATTACAATTCAGGCACGAGCCTTTTGCCGAAGATTTAACTCAGGTATCGACGTGTCTAGAGGTATGTCCTTACGAAGCATTAATAATGAACGCGTCTCGGCCTACGCGGACGTCTTCGCGGCCGATACGGACGTGTTCATTACGTCTTCACGGGTCTCGGATTTCACCGATATTCTGTATGCACTAGAGGAACACGGTTCCGAGGGCAAGATCCGAATTCTGACCGACGACGAAACCGCGAAAGCGATTCGCCGCCGGTTTCTGGTCGCCTCGTATCTCGTCGATTACATCGAGCAGGGAATCGTCAGCGTACGACGGCGTGAGGGCCACCTTCCGTCCTTGATCGTCGCCGACGACGCCGTCACCACGATCACCGGCGTCGACGAATCGAACCTGACGGTCCTGACGACCGACGACGAGACGTTCGTCACCGGCACCGGCGAAGCCCTCGAAGAGCAGTACGCCGAGGCCGACGATGTTTCCTTCCGCACGCCCGCCTACTCGGGAATGCTCGACCGGCTCGGTGAGGACCTCGGACCCGAGATGCGAGCCGACGTCGAGACGGCCCTCGGTCAGGCCGCCGCCACACGTAGCGATGAGACGTCGGTCGATCCCGTCCGTCTCAGCATCCTGATGGGCGCGAAAAACGAGGTGCAGTTCTACGAACTCGGGAACTGGGGCGAATCCACCGGCGTCGGCAGCAAGGCCAAGTTCTCCCGCGAGAAGCGACAACTCGAAGACATCGGGCTCATCGACACCGAGAAGATCCCGAAGGATATCGGTCGCCCCCGCCAGCGCCTCGTCCTCGGAAAAGACATCGACGACGTCGACGCTACCGAACTGCTGAGCCTCGCCGAGAGCGTTTCCGCGTCCTGATTCTCCGAGCGCTTATATACGAAGCCGCGGCCAGCGGTCCCGTGTCGATCCGCACCATCACCGGCGACTGCATCGTCCACGCCAACGGCCGCCGCGACCGCACCCAGCGCGGCCGGGTTCACGTCCTGATCAAGCCCGACGACACCGTCCTCGTCCACGACGCCGACGGCTACCAGCCCGTCGCGTGGCTCACCCGTCCGGCGGCACTCTCGGTGACGACGGACCCGCTGTGGGTCGTCGCGACCGACGGCGACGAGACCATCCAGATCGAGACCGCCGAGGAAGGCGAGGTGACCTTCCGCGAACACGACGCCAGCCGCGCCGGCATCCCCGTCGGCGACTGTCGCTGTGGCGGCCGACTCGTCCGAACCGCGGGCGAGGTGACCTGTCTCGACTGCGAGGCAGCCTTCGGCCTGCCGAACGGCGCCAGCGTCACCGACGCGACCTGCGAGTGCGGCCTGCCGAAGTTCACCGTCGACCGCGGCGAGACCTTCGAGTTGTGTCTGGATTACGACTGCGGCTCCCTCAGGGAGGCGGTCACCGACCGGTTCGACGGCGAGTGGGACTGCCCGGAATGTGGCGGCGCCCTCGATATCCTCCGGCGGGGCGGGCTCATCGCCGGGTGTGAGGCGTATCCGGACTGCGAGACGGGCTTTGCGATTCCCGACGGCCGCGTCGTCGGCGAGTGTGAGTGTGGTCTGCCCGTCTTCGAGACCGCCAACGGCAGGCGGTGTCTGGACGCCACCTGTGAGGTGTAGGCGTCGAGGCAGGGGCGTCGCTATCGGCCGACCGTAGCGGCTATACGACCGGGGGCGTGAGGACTGCCCATGCAGGGCCACCTCACCGACGGCACCGTCGAGGTCGGCGCCAACGCCCGCGAGCGCTACTACGATTCGCGGGGCTACGGCCGACCGCGGGGCGATGGCGTCGTCCTCTCGCGGGTCGAAGCCGCCCACCTCCTCTACCGTGACGACCTCGATGCGGTCGACGGACAGGACTTCGCCTCCTTTCTCGCCGCCAACGAGGACATCGTCGTCGACTTCCTCGTCTACCGGGACCTCCGGGACCGCGGGTTCTACCTCTCGCCGGCCCGGGAAGACTGGGTCGACGAACCCTCGGACATCGATTTCGTCGTCCATCCCCGCGGGGACGGCCCGTGGGACGACACCGCCGAACACCGCGTCAGCGTCGTCGGCGAGCGCGCGTCGATTCCCCTTCGCTCGCTCGGCGACGTCGTCCTCGCCGTCGTCGACGAGGAAAGCGAGATCACGTATCTCGACACGGACGACGAACCCGTCTCCGGCAGCAGTGGGATGGTCTTCGACGGCGCCACACAGGGCCACCTGCTCGACGACCGGGTCCTCTGCTGGAACCCACCCGGCGACCTCTACGAGCAGGGCTTCTACGGCCAGCAGATGGGCCGGGACGACGACACCCTCCAGTTGTCGTTGCTGGAGGCCGCCTACCTCGCGGAGACGGGGTATCTGAACGTCGAGGGGGGCGCCGAGGCGCTCGTCGACCGCGGCCGGACCGTCGAGGGCGAGCGGTTCGACCGCCGATTGACCGTCTATCGCGAACTCCGCGAACGGGGGCTGGTCCCCAAGACCGGATTCAAGTTCGGCGCCGACTTCCGGACCTACGCCGACGTCGAAAGCGTCGAGGAACTGGGTCACTCCGAGCTACTGATTCGGGTGCTACCTGCCGACGAAGTGCTCTCGCCGCGGGACCTCGCACTCGACGTTCGCCTCGCCCACGGCGTCCGCAAGGAGATGGTCTACGCGCTGGTCGGCGGCGAGGAGGTACGCTGGGTGTCGGTGTCGCGGTTGACCCCCTGAAACGAAACTGCGGTTCTCAGACGAACTCGATGTCTTCGCGGGCGTGAACCTCGCCGAAGAGCCAGTCGGCGTGGTCCAAGGCGTACTCGCGGTGGGCTTCCTCGATACTGCCGACGGCGTCCTCAAGCAGGATGGGGCGGTAGTCCCGGAGGCCGGCCGACCCGGCGGTATGGAGGACACAGACGTTCGCCAGCGTCCCGCAGATGACGAGGTCGTTTATATTGTGGCTCTCCAGCCACCCCTCCAGTTCCGTCTGGTAGAAGGCGTCGTAGGTGTGTTTGACGACGACGAGTTCGCCATCCTCTGGTTCGAGTTCCGCGACGAGTTCGGCGTCCCACGACCCCTCGACGACGTGTTCGCCCCAGCGGTCGAACTCGTCGTAGTAGTGGTTGCCCTCGAACTGTTCGGGCGGGTGGACGTCCCGGGTGAAGACGACCGAGGCGCCGGCCTCGCGGGCCGCCTCGACGGTCTCGACACACGGTTCGATGGCGTCCTCGCTGTTCGGCGCGTACAGCGAGCCGTCGGGGTGACAGAAGCCGTTCTGCATGTCCACGACGACGACGGCGGTGCTGTCGGGGTCCAGTTGCATGTTCGTCGTTTCGGACAGAAGGCGCAAAACCGTTACTCCGAGGGTTGCTGCGGCGGGGGCGGCCCAGGAGTCCGGCAGGCCCGAAGGACGGCCGTGGCTTTTTGCCTGCGTCGTCCTTCTGTCCGGGCGATGAACCGACGCCCGATGGCGGCCATCGCGCTCGCCGTCCTGCTGGCGCTGGCCGGCTGTTCGGCCGGCTATCAGCCCTCTTCGGCGGAGCCGGCGACCGCCGAGGACGCCGAATCCCACGAAATCGACCACCTCGGCTATTACGACGGCTACTGGCACAACGACACGCTCGATATCAACGCCTCGGACGGCCTCACCGAAGCCGAGACGGAGGCCGTCCTCTCGCGGGCGATGGCGCGGGTGCAACTCCTCCGCGGCCTCGAATTCGAGGAGGACATCGAGGTCGAACTCCAGACGCGGGCGGAGTTCCGCGAGGAAAGCGACGACGTCTGGACCGAACCCGGCGAGGGGACTCGGCGGCTGGACAACGCCCAGTTCGAGGCGTTGTTCCTCGTCGGTCCCGACGAGGACATCGTCGACGTCCGAAGCGGCAACCGCGGCGGCAGCGTCCTCGGCTTCTACGTCCCGGGGACCGGCCGACTCGTTCTCGTCAGCGGACGAGACCCCGCGACGCTGAACAACGAGTACACCCTCGCTCACGAACTCGTCCACGCCCTACAGGACCAGCGGTTCGGCCTCGACTCGCTCGGGCCCGCGACGCTCGATTCGGTCAACGCCCGCAACGGCCTCATCGAGGGCGAGGCCATGTCGGTCCAGCACGACTACGAGGACCGCTGTGAGAGCGGCGAATGGCAGTGTGTCGGTACCGGCGGCGGCTCCGGTGCGTCGACCGGCTCCGAGTTCCACTGGGGCGTCTACTTCGCCGGCTTCTTCCCCTACGCCGAGGGGCCCTCCTTCATCGCCCACCACCGCGAGCGCGGCGGCTGGGACGCCATCGACGCGATGCACGGAGATCAGCCGACCGACGCTGCCGAGGTAATCTATCCCTCGACGTACGACACCGACGCCTACGGCAACGCGACAGTGACCGACCGTAGCGACGCCGACTGGGAGCGCGTCCGCACCGAGGACGGGCCCGACTACGCGGAAGTCGGCCAGAGCGGCCTAACGTCGATGTTCGCCTACACCCTCTATGCCGAAAGCGCCGAGGCCGGAAGCGGTGCCGTCATCGCCCAAGACGAGTTCCTGAATTCGGGCGAGAACGGACTCGACCGCCAGCGGCCCTTCACCTACGACGTGAGTTACGCCGAGGGCTGGCGTGCCGACCGGCTTCAGGCCTACGTCGACGACAACCGGACGGCCTTCGTCTGGAACGTGACGTTCAACGACCGGGCCAACGCCTCCGAGTTCGGCGACGGCTACGAACAGGTCTTCGAGTTCTGGGGCGGCCAGCGGGTCGAAACCCACGGCGACGCCGAAGTCTGGCGATTTGGCGAGAACGAACGGTTCCGCGGCGCCGTCTGGATTCACCGAGACGGGACCAGTTTCACCGTCGTGAAGGCGCCGGATAGGGCGGAACTGGACGACGTGTACGCGCCCGCGGGCGCGGTCGAGGCCGCCGGATAACGGCTAGCTTTTTCGCCGCGCGCGCCGATGGGTCGATATGTTCGATATCGTCCCGGAATCCGCCATCGTCGAGGGGCGGGCGACGGACGCGTATTTCCTGCGGACCGAGGAGACACTGGAACACGCCGGCCGGAACCCGACGGTCGTCGCGGAGGTCACCAGAGACCAGTTCCCGACCGGCGAGTTCGACTGCTTCGCGGGGCTGAAAGACGCCGCGAACCTGCTCGCAGGCTACGACCTCGACGCCGACGCGATTCCCGAGGGGACGCTGTTCGACGGCGGCCCAGTCATGCGCATCGAGGGGCCGTATCTGGAGTTCTGCCGGCTCGAAACCGCGCTTTTGGGATTCCTCTCTCACGCCTCGGGCATCGCGACGGCGGCGCTGGAGGCCCGCCGGGCCGCGCCCGACACCTCGCTTCTGAGTTTCGGCGCCCGGCACGTCCACCCCTCCATCGGCGGCGTCGTCGACCGTTCGGCGATGCTGGCCGGCCTCGACGGCTTCTCGCTCGTCGCCGCCGAGGCGTTCGTCGACGGCGAGGCCTCCGGGACGATGCCCCACGCGCTCATGATATGCTTCGGCCACGGCAATCAGGAGGAGGCGTGGCGGGCCTTCGACGAGGCCGTCGACGAGGACGTCCCCCGTATCGCGCTGTGTGACACCTACGACGACGAGACCGACGAGGCCCTCCGCGCTGCCGAACTGGGCTTCGATAGCGTCCGCCTCGATACCACCGGCTCCCGCCGCGGCGACTTCCGCCACATCATCAAGGAGACGCGCTGGAAACTCGACGCCGAAGGCCACGAGGACGTCGACATCTTCGTCAGCGGGGGAATTACGCCCGAGACCATCCGCGAACTCGAAGACGTCGTCGACGGCTTCGGCGTCGGCAGCCACATCTCCAACGCCGACCCGCTGGATTTCGCCCTCGACATCGTCGAGATCGAGGGCGAACCCGCCGCCAAGAAGGGCAAACTCTCGGGCAAAAAGGAGGTCTACCGAACGCCCGACGGCGGCCACCACATCGGGCTGGCCGACGAGGCCAGCCCCGCAGGCGGCGACCCGCTCATGGAACCGCTGATTCGGGACGGCGACGTCGTTGCGGAGTTCGACCTCGACGAGGCGGCCGAACGGGCGACCGCGGACGCCGAGCGCGTCGGCTTCCGCGAGGCGTAGAGCGCGAGAATCGCCGTCTCAAAGCGCGTTTTCGATAGAACTGGCGACCGTCCGGGCACGGTCAGCCAGGTCTTCTTCGATATGGCCGATCTCGACGGCCTCGTCGAGTTCGTCGTCGTCGACGCGGCGGACCTCGCCGTCCGGCCCCTTCACCACGTCGACGTGGAGGTCGACGTAGCGGACGGCATGCGGGAATATCTCGACGGGCGTGCAGACGTTGACGTAGGTGCCGCGCCGGGTTCCGTCCTCGCCCTTATAAACAGTGGCGTACCACCAGCGGCCTTCGACGAAGGTGGTGCGGGCGATATCGCCGGCGTGGCGGTCGACGCCCAAGGCGTCGTAGGTGCCGCCGCCGGTCATCTCGCGTTCGAGGGTGATCGAACCCTCGGAATCCCAGTCGACGACCTCGCCACGCCCGAGGACGATGTTCCGGCCGTCGGGTTTGCCGTGGCTGATGGCGAGGGTGTCGCCCTCCTGGGGGCCGAACTGCCGGGTCGTCACGTCGAAGGGGAACTCCCCGCTTGGCTCGCAGAGCGCCTCGGCGAAATCGACGGCGGCGCTGGCGCGGTCGGTGGCGGCCTTGACGCGGTGGTGGCCGGGCATCGTCGTCTCGACGTCGCGGCGATGCTCGTCGAGGGCGAACCGGGTTTCACGGCCGAACCAGACCCACGTGCCGGCCTCGGGGGCGACGATACGACCGGGCGCGTCATCGGCGTCGAAATCGGCGACGGCGCTCATCAGTTCCTCGGCGCGGTCGTTGGCGGCTTCCAGTGCGTCGGCCATCGCGTCCAGCGAGGCGTCGTCGGCGGTCCGGGACCACTTGGGACTCCAACCTTCGGCGGGGTCGACCGGCAGGAGGTCGGCCATGCGGGCCGTCTCGCCGCGGTCGGGGGTGCCGTCGCGACGCAACTCGACGAGGCCGCCGGGCACTCGGAGGTCCGTCGCCAGCGACGGGCGGTCGTCGTCCCACGGCGGTTTCGGAATCGCGACCTGTACGCGGTAGGTGTCGCCCTCCTCGACGTAGCCCTCGGTGCGGTCGTAGGGGAGCCAGCCGTCGGTCTCGCCCAGATCGACGACGGCGCCGGAGCCGAGCGTCTCCTCGACGACGCCCTGAAAGACCGCACCCTGCGGGGCAGGGTTCTCCCAGACGAACGTATCCAGCGCGAGGTCCGAGAGGCGGTCGCAGACGTCGGCGACGGCTTCGGCCTCGCCGGAGACGCCGACGCCCTGCCGGTCGTCCGTCGTTCGGAGGGTCACGTCTGCCGGGGCGGCATCGAAGTCGGCGTCGAAGCGCTCGCGGATGGGCGGGGAGGCCTGGACCACGTCGTACGCCTCGGAGAGGAGTTCGGTGAGCGCGGTCGTGTAGATGCCGCGGACGCGGACGCTGTCGCGGTCGGTCATAGCTCGTCGCGGTCGGCGGCGAAGCGAACGCGGTCGTCGACGGTCGGGCCGAGCGTGAGTTCGACGACCGACTCCGAGAGGACGCGACCGCCCTCGACGTAGGCGCCCCAGCCATCGAACTTGATGTAGCCCCGGAGGTCGTCGGCGTGGGTGTAGAGGTCGACGTATTCGAGGCCGTGTTCGGGGAACTCACTGGCGGAGTGGGCCAGTTCCATATCGGAGTAGACGGTATCGAGATCGGCGAAGAAGGCTTCGAGGGCGCCGGCGTCCTCGGCGGTCGCCTCGACGACGGCGTCGGAGATCTCGGCGATCTCCTCCGTCGAGAGGCCGAACTCCCGCATCGCCTGCTGGGTTCGCTGGTCGAAGTGCATACCCCTCGTTCGAAGGCCGGGGCCGAAAGCGTCCCGGCTTGGAACGCCGGGGGGTTCTTTAGTCGTCGGCAGTGGCGTCGACAGCGGAACCGGCCTCCGCGTCGGCAATCGGGGCCGCGGTGTCGGCCGCTTCCTCGTCGACCGCATCCTGGTCGGCCGACTCATCGACATCGTCGCTCGCGGCGGCGGCGACCCCGCTGGGGCCCGGCGGCGCGGAGTAGAGGATGCCTCGACTGGCGCTGTAGCGTGTCATGGGAAGAAGTGGCCGTTCGTCGTATTTCAACCTGCTCCTGAAGGTCATAATGTTGTATTATCACATTCAGCAGGAGCGGGCCCAGCGGTCGTGATGAGCCAAAACGTTAGGGGACCGCCGGACGCAATGCGGGTATGAAAGACCCGGTGGAGGCTCGAGCCGACGAGTCGGAGGACCTCTACGACGTGGCGTCGTGGGAGCCCCGCAGTCGGCTCGACCGGTTGGCAGTCAAGACGCATCGCGGCGTACTCAGTGCCGGACGGGCGCTCATCGTCGCACTGGGCCTGTTCATCATGCTCTTGATCCTCGGCGGGGGCGCGGCCGCCCTCATCGTCGAGAACCCCTTCATCCTCGCGCTCATCGTCCTCTCGGTCGTGCCGGCGGCACTGCTGGCGCTGTACATCTACACCTCCGACATCACGACCGACGAACCGGCGTCGTTGCTCGCCGCGACCTTCGTCCTCGCCATCCTCTTTGCCGGGTTCGCGGCCATCATCAACACCACCCTTTCGGGAGTGTTCGGCGTCGCTGGCGGCGGCATCGCCGCAGTCCTTCCCGTTCCCGGTGTCGAACTGCTCTTCATGATGCTTTTTTACTACCTCGTCGTCGGCCCCGGCGAGGAGGCGGTGAAACTGCTGGCGGTCCGCCTGTACGCCTACCGCGACGAGCGGTTCGATTCGGTCATCGACGGCGCGGTATACGGGGCGGTCGCCGGCCTCGGCTTCGCTTCCATCGAGAACGTCCTCTACATCACCCAGAACATCAGCGCCCCGAGCGCCGTCATCGCACAGAGCGCCGCCGACTTCACCGCCTCGTTCTTCCAGACGCTGGACGCCGGCAGCGGGATCACGGCCGTCCGCGGCCTCGCCGGGCCGGGCCACGTCATCTACTCGGCCTTCGCCGGGTACTACCTCGGCCTCGCGCGGTTCAACCCCGATAACGCCGGCCCCATCGTCGCCAAGGGCCTGCTCATCGCCGCCTTCATCCACGGCACCTACAACATCCTCGTCGGCATCGTCCCGCTGGTGGTGAGCGCGTTCGTCCCAATCCCCGTCTTCGCCATCTTCGTCGCCTTCGTCGTCGTCTACGACGGCGTGTTCTTCTACTTTCTCTACCGGAAACTCGCTCGCTACCGGAAGACCTACCAGCGGGTCAGCGACGACGTGGACGACCCGGCGGACGCGTCCTCGGAGTTGACCGAATTCGATCCCGATACGAACCCGTAGCGCACGGGTCGAGGGGTGATGGGGGGCTTCGGTTCCGCGACGCTCCCAGCGTCTTATTTAAAATACCGGCAATGTCCCGAGTAATGCCCTTCTATTTATCCGCTGTTTCTCGGACTATCGTATGAGTACACGGCCCACAGTACGGACGTTCGTATCGGTTCTGATCGCACTCTGTGTCGCAACGATGTTCGCGGGGTCGGCCGCCGCGGCCGGACTGGACGACGCGACCGACGTCACGGACGACCTCGGCGATACCGACGGCCTCGCCGACGGTATCGGTGACGAGGTCAACGTGACCGACGAGGCTCCCGAGATAGAAGAGCCCGACGTCGGGGACAACGACGGCGGTGGTGGCGGCTCCGTGGGCGTCGAAAGCGACCAGGGTAGCGCCACCGGCGACGGTGAGGTTTCGGCCTCACAGGACGGCGTCGAAGTCGAGGTCGACGGTGAAGGCGCGGCCAACGGCGAGAGCGTCTCCGGCGGCGTCGACTGCGACGTGAGCGCCGAGCCGCCCGAAGACCCGCAGGACACCTGTGAGACCGACACACCCGGCGACGGCGAAACGCCCGAACTCCCCGACGACGAGGTCCCCGAACTGACCGACGACGTGCCCACGATGCCGGGTCTCGACGGTCTGAGCGAACTAACTTCGGTATAAATCGCGGCGTTCGATCCCTGCTGACGCCTACTTTCGCGGGCTATCGAGTTCGATATCGGCGGCTTCGAGCAACTCGCGTGCCTCCTCCCGTTTCTCCTGGTGGTCCTCGAGGAACTCCTTCATCAACTCAGCTGCCTGCTCCTTGCAGCCGCCACAGAGTCGCTCGCCGGTGACACACTCCTCGTAGACCTCGGCAGCGAAATCGTCGTCGTCGTTCGCCAGCAGGTACGCGTAGAGTTCGTAGACCGGACACTCGTCGGCCTTCCCGCCCAGTTCACGCTGTTTCTCGGCCGTCTCGCGGCCGCCCGTCGTCGCGGCTTTGACCTTGTCGTAGCCGTCCTCGGGGTCGTCGAGCAGGCTGATGTGGCTGGCCGGCTCCGAGGAGGACATCTTGCCGCCGGTGAGGCCGGTCATGAAGCGGTGATATATCGACGACGGCGGCAGGAAGCCGTAGCCGCCGTGGTCGGCCTCGACCGCCCGAGCGAGTTCCTCGGCTTCCTCGGCGTCGAGGTCGAAGCTGTCGATGTGGCCCTCGTAGACGCGCTTTTCGCCCTCGACTGCCTTGATGAGTGCCTCGAAGGCCTCCTCGGTCGCGTTGCGGTCGAGGAAGCGCACGCGGGGCCGCAGCGGCTCCTTGCCGCCCGACCGGAGCTTCTCGACGGCCTCCCACAGCGCCGGGTGGTCGGGCGATTCGTCTTCGAGCCAGTCGGCAGCGTCCGTACAGCGAACGTCGGTCTCCGGATCGTCCGCCTCGGCCGCGAGCGCCTCGTAGGCGCGACCGACGAGTTCGCGTTCCCCGTCTTCGAGTTCGAAACTCGCGTAGGCCTCGGTGATCTTGAAGTAGCGCATCCGGCCGGCCAAATCGCGGGCCAGCCGCATGTGTGGGTCCTGGTCGGGGCCGACAGGGATGACCGTCGGCTTGGGTTCGTCGAGTTGCGGATAGAGGATGTCGGCCATCTGGGTGACGACCGACTGCATGTAGGAGACCTCGGTCTCGCCGTCGAAGTCGTAGATGGCGCCCAACTCCGAGAAGTTCGCCTGCGTCCCGAGTTCGAAGGCGAGGTCCTGTACCTCGCGGTTGGTCGACTGCCGATAGATCTCGCCTTCCTCGGGGTCGAACCCCAGGGCGATGAGCGACAGCAGGTAGCTCTCGGTGTGTTCGTCGATCTCGTCCCACGGGATGTCGCGGGCCGCGTGCGCCTCCATGTCGGCGATGAGGCCATAGGCGTCACCACCCTGCTGTTGGTGCCAGATGAGTTCGTCGAAGACGAGTTTGTGGCCGATGTGGGGGTCGCCGGTCGGCATGAAGCCCGACAGCGCGGCGAACGGCTCGTCGTTGCGCATCGCCTCGGCGACCGGGCGGTAATCGCGGTGGCCGAAGATGACGCCCCGGCGCATGAGGTAGTGCGGCGTCGGCACCTCGGGAAGGACGTCGTCGAACTCCTCGATGCCGAACTGCTCGAAGAGCTTCCGGTAGTCGTCGACGGTCGACGAGCCCCACGGGTCGAGGGCTACGTCGTCCGCGCCCTTCGCCCCGCCGTCCGGCCGAACCTCGCGGTCCGGCGACGCGGGGGTGCCCTCGTCGTCGTGGGTTTCGTCTGCCATACGCTTCCGTCGGGGTGGTCCGCCCAAAAACCGTTCGCTTGCGTGGGAGGGCTTGTAGAGCAGTCTGGTTGTGGCGTGTCTGTTTATAAAGAAAGCGTGGCGACTGTTTCGACCACATTACCTCCGAAGCCCTCAACCGGCTGGCGGTCGCTCAGCGGGATACGCTCCCTTCGGTCGAGTAGTGCCCGATGAGCGCCCAAGACAAGCGCCAGCCGGTCGTCCGAAAGGCGCTTCGTGCCTTTCGTAATGACGAGAGAGCTTCGCTCTCTCGAACCAAGCGACCGCCAGCGCGCCGAGGGCTTTCCGGCTGTTTGCGGTCTGGTGGTCGCCACGCCCGGCTTATAAA
>NZ_JAZKTR010000058.1:0-14155 GCF_036625485.1 Natronomonas sp.
CCCGCTTAGCGACCGCGAACCCACCGAGGGCTTTCCGGCTGTTCGCGGTCAAGGAGTTGCCACTTTCGATTTATAAAGAAACACCGCGCCGAATCACATCCTCAGCACTGGCTTCAACAGAGACGGGTTAGGAAGATACTTCCCGCTCGCGCGCCGTGTCACGTATATGAGTGAGTTTACTGTCCGCGGTTCCTTCCCCGCTCGCTTCGGCGAGCAGGACTTCGAAAAGCAGATCGACGCACCGAACGAGAACGTGGCTGTCGAGCGCGTCTACACGAACTTCGGCTCCCAGCACGGCCTGAAGCGTACCCAGATCGACATCGCCGAGGTGGACGCATGAGCCTCGGTGGCGGCGGTGGCGGCGGCGCAATGCAGCAGATCCAGCAGCAGATGCAGGCCCTCGAAGAGGAAAAAGAGGCCATCAAGGCCGAGATTCGGAACGTCGAAAACGAGCAGGACGAGATCGACGAAGCCATCGAGGCCATCGAGACGCTCGAAAGCGGTTCGACCGTACAGGTTCCCCTCGGCGGCGGCGCCTACGTCCGCGCGGAGGTCCAGAACATGGACGAGGTCGTCGTCGGATTGGGCGGCGGCTACGCCGCGGAGCGAGACAGCGAAGGCGCAGTCGAATCCCTCGAAACCAAGAAGGACACCCTCGACGACCGCATCGCGGAACTCGAAGCCGAGATCGAGGAGGTCGAGGAGGAGACCTCGGACCTCGAGGAGAAGGCCCAGGAGATGCAGCAACAGCAGATGCAGCAGATGCAACAGCAGATGCAGCAGGAAGACGAATAGGGTAGATGTTCGACGGACTGAAGGATAAACTCGGCCGGTTCAAGGACGACGTCGAGGAGGAATCCGACGAGCCCGAAGCCGAGGAGGGCGAAGCGCTCGACGAGGAGTCGGCCGAGACGGCCGAAGAGCCGGCTGCAGAGCCCGAAAAGGACGACGAAGACGACGGCCCCGGCCTCGCGAAGAAGGCCGCCCTCGCGGCGACCGGTCGGACGGTCATCACCGAGGAGGAACTCGAAGAGCCCCTCGAACAGCTCGAACTCGAACTCCTACAGGGCGACGTGGAGATGAGTGTCGCCAGCGCGATCACCGACCGCATCCGCGAGGAACTGGTCGGTGCGACCCGCAAGCAGGTCGAGTCGGGCGAGCAGGTGGTCGAACGCGCCATCGCCGACGCGCTTCGGGATGTCATCAGCGTCGGCCAGTTCGACTTCGAAGAGCGCATCGCCGAGACCGACAAGCCCGCAGTCGTCGTCTTCACCGGCGTCAACGGCGTCGGCAAGACCACCACCATCGCGAAGATGTCTCGGTGGCTCGAGGAGCGCGGCTACTCGTCGGTGATGGCCAACGGCGACACCTACCGGGCGGGCGCCAACGAGCAGATCGAGGAGCACGCCGACGCCCTCGATACGAAGATCATCACCCACGAGCAGGGCGGCGACCCGGCGGCGGTCATCTACGACGCCGTCGAGTACGCCGAGGCCAACGACGTCGACGTCGTGTTGGGCGACACCGCCGGTCGCCTCCACACCTCGAACGACCTGATGGCCCAACTGGAGAAGATCGACCGCGTGGTCGATCCCGACCTGACGCTGTTCGTCGACGAGGCCGTCGCCGGCCAGGACGCGACGAACCGCGCCAAGGAGTTCAACGACGCCGCCGAGATCGACGGCGTCGTACTCACGAAGGCCGACGCCGACTCCCAGGGCGGTGCGGCCATCTCCATCGCTCACGTCACCGGCAAGCCGATCCTCTTCCTCGGCACCGGACAGGGCTACGACCACCTCGAACGGTTCGACCCCGACGAGATCGTCGACCGGCTACTCCGAGAGGAGTAGCGAGGATCGGAGCGAACCCCTCGAATGCGTCGCGCCCCCGCGGTCGCACTGGTTTTGGTTGCCGTCGTCGCCGTCGGCCTCTGGCTGCTCCCGACGCTACTGCAAGCGCCGCCAGAGGCCGTCCCGGACGCGTCCTTCGAGGTGAGCGGTGACCCCGCCGAGGACCGACTCGTCGTGGAATACGTCGATGGCGACGCGTTCGAATCGGGCGAACTCGCCGTCATCGTCTACGAGGACCGACCGGTCGTCCCCGACCGCACGGTCCATCGGACGACGTGGGAGACGAACACGACGATTCGACCGGGTGACCGACTGGAACTCGACGACCCACGCTTCGAGGCGGGCCAGCGCGTCGTCATCCGGTGGTTCGGCGACGCCGGGCAGGCGAACCTCCACGAGACCGACCTGTAGCCGCTTAAATAGTATGGCGAATACTCGGGGCAACCCTTTTCGATACGGCTGTGGGATAGTGGCACATGCTTGGACGCCGTCGGACGTTATCAAGTGGTGCTAGCCCCGGAGGTGGTCGCTGATGTCGACCGACCGAGAGGGCCCGGTCGATTGGGGGGAACTGCGGGAGCGACTGCGGGAGTTCTACGTGTACGCGTTCCTGCCGCCGAGCGTCACGAACGACGAGTTCGACGGCGACTCGGAGGCCGAGAGCGAAATCGATGTCGAAACGGCGACCCAGCCGACACCCGAACCGACCACTGCCGACCGCGAATACGGCGAGTTCGAGTTCGTCGAGTGGCTCGCCTCGGGCGAGTCGGGCTTCGAACCGATCGACATCGGCGAGGGACCGACCGAACCGGCCGAATCAGCGATGCCCGAATCGGGGCCGACCACGGGCCCACGCCTCGGCATCAAACCACACCCCGCGAAGGCCGCCACCTACGCCCTCTTTCTGGCCGTGCTGACCCTCGCGGTGCTTTCGGTCGTCGGCTACGCCCCCGTTCTCGGGCCCGCGACGGGACTGGGCGGCTGATCGCCGCGTTGTTCGCCTGCGGGCGTCACTCCTCGTCCGGTACCCCTTCGCCGCTCCGGCCTTCGCCGCCGGCGAACCGGTCGGCACCTTCGTGTGCGGTTTCCAGCGCCCGGGAGCCGTGCCAGCCCTCGACGGCTAAGCCTCGTTCGAGGGATTCTCCAAGGCCGTCGTAGACCGCCTGCCGGTCGGTTCGAACGGTCTCCTGTGGGAACCCGGCGATTACCTCACCGAGTTCGACGGCCGCATCGAGCGCCGCACCCTCGTCGGCGAGGCGGTTGACGAGTCCCCACTCCTTGGCTGTTCGTGGGTCCAGTTCGCGCCCGGTCAGGATGAGTTCGAGTGCTCGTCCGAGACCGACGATATGCGGGAGTCGCTGGGTGCCGCCATCGACCAGCGGCACGCCGAATCGGCGTTCGAAACAGCCGAACGTGGCGGTTTCGCTGGCGACCCGGAGGTCACACCACAGCGCCATCTCCAGGCCGCCGGCGACACAGTGGCCCTCGATGGCGGCGATGGTCGGCTTGGAGACCCGCTTGCGCGTGAATCCGAGCCAGCCATCGGGGCGGTCCTGCAAGTCCATCGATTTCAGGTCCGCGCCCGCGGAGAAGGTGCCCTCGCTGCCGGTCAACACGCCGACGAGCGCGTCGTCGTCCTCATCGAAGCGTTCCCACGCCTCGCCCAGTTCCTTCGCTGTCGCGTTGTCGATAGCGTTGCGTCGCTCCGGCCGGTCGACCCTGACGACGGCGACCGGTCCCTCTCGCTCGTAGTGGACCGTCATACCGCCCGCACGGCCGAACAAGGTATAAAAAGCATGGCAGGAACCCCAGCATAAACTATATGTCGCGATATAGAATTACGAATATGGGAAACAGGAGTGATCAGGCGAGACCACAGGCGCGTCGTCGAATACGAGCGGCGAGTCATGCTGTGATAGAGACGGTCATACACCATAATCGGCATCAGCGTCCGACATCGACACGTACTAGCCGGACGGGAAAGACGGATTACCTAACGACTTGCCCATAGCACTGTCACTACCGCTGGGTTCGCTACTGTTTTCCCTCATGGGGGGTGCGGAGACGCTCATCGAGTCAGCGACCGGGTGGCCCGGCATGGGCATCATCTTCGTGTACTCGTTTCTGATCGCGTTCGTGCTTCCGGGCCCGAGCGAGGTCGTCCTCGTCGCGCCGCTGGATCTCGGCCTTCCGACGTGGGCCAGTCTCGGGAGTATCATGCTCGTAAGCGCCGTCGGGAAGGCCGCCGGAAGCGTATTGGCGTTCCACATCGGCCAAGAGGTCAAACGCGCCGGGCCGATCGTTCGGTGGTTACGCCGGTCGCGGTGGGATATACTCGAATGGTCGGAGCGGCGTTCCGTCCAACTCGCCCAGCGCTACGGGTACGGCGGCCTCGCGCTCGCGCTGTCCGTCCCCTTCTTCCCCGACACCATCTCGATCTACGCCTTCGCCGTACTCGAACGGGACTACGTCCGGTTCGCCGCGGCGACGTTTGTCGGAAGTCTGGGCCGCCTCATCGTCACGGTCGGCTTCTTCGGAAGCATCTCGCTCGCGTTCTGAACTGATCGTCGCCTCCCGGCCCCGGCAAACCGGCGTCACAACTGTTCGCCGACGATGCGGTCGGCGTGGTCGATAAACGCTTTCTCCTCGCCGGCCGGAATCGTTGCACCCGCCGCGACGTCGTGGCCTCCGCCGTCGCCGCCGACGGCCTGTGAGGCCTCCCGCATCACGACAGAGAGATCCAATCCCTGACTCACGAGCGGACCCGTCCCACGGCTCGACACCTTCGTCTCCTCGTCGTTCTTCCGAGCGAAGGCGATGATGGGCATATCGCGGGAGACGCCGTCTGCACCCATCGACATCCCCGCGATGATGCCGACGATGGTCTCGCGGATCTCCTCGCCCGAATCGAACCACTGGAGGTGGTCTTCGGTCGTGACGCCGTTCTGCTCGACCCATTCGATACCCTCCGAGAGGTTCCGGCGGTGGTTCCGCAGGAGTTCCTTGGCGCGGTCGTAGGCACTGTCGCGGTCGCCGAGACAGACAGCCAGGCCCACGTCCGCGCGCTCGTAGCGAGCCGTCGCGTTCAGGAGCGTCGAGAACTCGCTTGCGTCCCGCAGTTCCGTGCCGACCGCTTCCTCCCGGAGGAGGTAGGTCGTCCCGACGAGGCGGTCGATCTTGAACGCCGGGACGCCACGGCCGACGGCGTGTTGGACCAGGGCGCTGGCGACCGTCTGCCGTTCGTCGTCGGTCAGGTCGACCCACCGTTTCCACGACCCGTCGGCCCGACACTCGACATCGAGGTCGTCGAGAAACGAGACGGCACCCCGTTCGTCGTTCGTGACTCCGGGAATCCGTACGTCGGAGGCGAACTCGAGGAGTTTGGGCAGGGGTCGGGTCTGCTTGCCGTAGACCGCGAGGTCCTTGGTCTCTTCGAGAACGCCGGCGTCGACGCCGTCGGCGACGATCTCGCTGTTGGCGCCGTGGAGTTCGCCGCTCGAGGCCTGCATGTCGCCGACCGCGCCGACCACGGCGAGCGCGGCCAGATCGCGGTTGTCCAGCCGTTCGTCCTGCCCGGAGTTGGCCGCGAGCGCTCGCGCGAGCACGTACGCCGCACCCGCGCCGGACATCTCCGAGGCGCCGTCGATGCCCTCCAGCAGGGGGTTGAGATGGAACCCCGTCTCGGCCTCGGCCGGCTGGTGGTGGTCGGCGATGACCGGCGTGAAATCGCCTGCATCCTCGTGGTCGGCGATGATGTCGAGTTGGCCGCTCCCGAAGTCGGTGAAAAGCACCGTGTCGTAGTCCCGTTCGGCGATTCCGGCGATTGAGTCGGCGTCGAGTTGCTTCTCGAAGACCGTCTCGAAGGCCAGTCCCGCCCGCTCCAGCGCCGTCGACGCGACGGCGGCGCTCGTCAGGCCGTCGGCGTCGATATGGGAGGCGAGCAGCACGCGGTCGGCCTGGAGGAGCCGTTCGGCACACGCCTCGGCGCGAGCCTGTAGCGTCGGAACGGGAGCGTCGGCGAGACTCATCGTAGGGTTGCTAATGCAGTATAGAATTTAAACCTCCGCACAGTCGGTTCTCCCATGCGTATCCGCCCGGCCGAACGCGAGGACTGCGAAGCGGTCATGCTCGTCCACGTCGGCGCCATCATCGAACACGGGCCGAACGCCTACAGCGACCGGCAGGTGGCGGCGTGGGCGGCCAAAACCGAGGGCGTGGCGCGCTACGAGCAGGCCGTCGATGATCCGACGACGGACCTGCTCGTCGCCGAAGTCGACGGCGAGGTAGCCGGATTCGCGGAACTCGACCGTGCTGACGAGAAGATCGAGGCACTGTTCGTCGCCCCGGAACACGGTGGGGCGGGAATCGGCACCGCGCTTCTGGAGGAGTGTGAAACGCGCCTCCGGGACCTCGGCGTGGAAATCAGTTGCCTCGAAGCGGTACTGAACGCGGTCGGTTTCTACGAGGCCGCTGGCTACGAGCGGGTCGAACGGGTTACGAACACGACGACCGCCGACACCGAGGTCGAATCCATAATAATGCGGAAGCCGCTTGATTAGAGCCGGTCGGCGACGGCTTCGGCGAGCACTTCGAACTCCGCTACCTCGGGAACGATGTCGACGTCGATGCCGTTGGCCTCGGCCGTCGCGGCGGTCGGGTCGCCGATCGCGCCGACGACGGCCTGATTCAGGCCGGTGACGGCCTCCGCTCGGATGCCCCGCTCGTCGGCGGCATCGAGGAAGTGTTCGACGGTCAAAGAGGAGGTAAAGCAGGCACCGCCGAGTTCGCCGTCGGCGGCCAGTTCGGCCGATTTCCCCGCCTCCGGCGGACGAACCAGACGATAGAGCACCGTTTCGTGGACGTACGCGCCGGCGTCCTCCAGCCCATCGGTCAGGACCGGCGACCCGTGGTCCGAGCGGGCGACTTCGACGCGCGACCCCTCGACCATATCACGCATATGGGTGACCAACCCTGTCGAGGAGAACTCCTCGGGGACGTGGTCGACGCTGTAGCCCGCCGAACGCAACACATCGGCGGTCGGCGAACCGATGGCAGTTATCTCGCCGCGTGGCTCCCACCCGGCCTCGGCGGCGAGTTCGACTCCCGTCTTGCTCGTCAACACCGTGTAGTCGGCGTCGTTCCGGGGCGCTTCGCCCGTTGGGTCGACTTCGAGCATCGGGTCCGAAACCGGTTCGTGGCCGAGTTCGCTGACGATCTCGGCCGCTTCGGCAGCTCGCTCGTCGTCGGGACGGAAGAACGCGATCTTACGCATTGTTCGTGGCCTCCATTTGCCGTTCGAATCCGATTTGATATATCATCATATACTTCATCACCTCTCCTCGACCGGATTGCGCCCGTTCTGCAGGAACGCTTTGACTCGCTCTCGTGAAGCCGCAACGCCGCCGATAACGGTGATCGCCGGCGGTTCGATGCCTTCCTCGTCACGCACCTCGACGATGGTCTCCAGCGTTCCGACTGCGACCCGCTGGTCGGCCCATGTCGCCCGTTCGACCAAGGCGACTGGCGTGTCGGGGGCCATCCCTGCCGAAAGCAACTCGCCGGTGTACATCGGCAACTTGCCGACGCCCATCAGCACGACGAGGGTCCCGCCGGTCGCCGCCAGCGCCTCCCAGTCGACGGCGGATTCGTCTTTGGTCGGGTCCTCGTGGCCGGTGACGAACGTCACCGACGAAGCGTGGTCGCGGTGGGTGACCGGAATCCCGGCGACGCCGGGGCCAGCGATGGCGCTCGTGATTCCGGGCACGTACTCGAAGGGGATCTCGTTGGCCGCGAGATGCTCGGCCTCCTCGCCGCCGCGACCGAAGACGAACGGGTCGCCGCCTTTGAGGCGGACGACGGTCTTGCCCTCCTCGGCCAGTTCGACGAGGCGCCGGTTGGTGTACTCCTGTGAGGTGCGTTCGCCGTCGGCTCGCTTGCCCACGTCCTCGCGTTTGGCCTCGGGGATGGAACCGAGGATTTCCGGGCCAGGTAGTTTGTCGTGGAGGACGACATCGGCCTCGTCGATGAGTCGCTTTGCTTTGACCGTCAACAGGTCGGGGTCACCGGGGCCGCTTCCGACGAGGTAGACCTTCCCCGTCATTCACCGGTCTCCTTGCGGGCCCGTTCGATGAGCTCGGCAGCCCCTCGATCGGCCAGTTCCGCCGCGAACTCCCGGGCGGCCGACGGATGCTTTTCGGCCGGGACGTCTTTCGTCGCCTCGATCTCCTCGGTACCGTCCTGTGAGAGGACGCGCACACGCGTATGGACGAACTCCCCCTGGAGGACCGCATAAACTCCGATAGGTGCGACACATCCACCACCGAGCGTACCGAGAATCGTCCGCTCGACGGTGGTTTCGACCCGCGTCCGGGGGTGATCGAGGTCCGCGTGGAGTCGCTCCGCGAGTTCGCCGTCGCGGGCCGTCACCGCGATGGTCCCCTGGCCCGGTGCGGGGACGAACGTCTCCGGGAGGCGCTCGTAGTCGAGTTGTGACAGCAGGTTACTCCGTTCGAGGCCGGCCTCTGCCAGTACGATGGCGTCGAATTCCGTTTCGGGTTCGCGGCCGAGTGCCTGCCGTTCGAGTTCGGTGAGGTCGTCGAACCAATCGTCGACGCTCCGGTTGAACGACGCCTCGATTTCGCCTTCCTCGGCCTTGACGCGACGCTCGTGTTCGGCCTGTAGGGTCGGCGCCAACAGTTTCTGGACGCGCGTATCGACGTTCCCTCGAAGGGGTTGGACATCGAGGTCCGGGCGGGCGGCGAGCAACTGCGCTTTCCGGCGGAGGCTGGAGGTACCGACCGTCGCGCCGTCGGGCAGGTCCTCTAGCGTCGTGCCCTCCGGAGTGAGGAGTACGTCGCCCGGTGCCGCGCGTTCGGGCAGGCCCGCGACAACGAGATTCTCCGGGAATTCCGTCGGCATGTCCTTCAACGAGTGGACGGCCGCATCCACCTCGCCGTCGAGGACTTTCTCGTCGAGGCTGCGGACGAACGCGCCGGTCTTGCCGAGCCGGTGGATGAGTTCGTCCCGTACCTCGTCGCCGGTCGTCGACACCTCCACGAGTTCGACCTCCCGGCGGCGACCCCGTAACTGGTCGGCCACCGATTGGGCCTGCCGCAACGCGAGATCGGACCCGCGAGTCGCCAGCCGTATCGTTTCCGTCATACCCGAATCTCCGGCGCGCCGGTTGAAACGCCCTTCGGCTTCCTTGGACCGACGGTTCGGATACCCTCGGGAGAGTAAATAAACCACATCCAGCTATAGGAAATCAGTTGGCTGTCATCAGGGAACGACCGATACCGACAGGAAACTCGGAGATGACTCTACGGGAGCGAAAGCACGAAAACGGCGAGCGGTCAGGCTTCCATCTCCGCGCGCTCGCGGATTAGGTCTTCCAGTTCGTCGGGGTCGGTGATGTGTTCGATCTCGCCCCGTTCGATGAGGGCAGTTCCTTCGACGGAATCCTGTCGCGCACGGTCGACGACGTACACGGAGCGGGTTCGAGTTACCTCGCCGACGGAGGACATGATGCGGGCACGCTTTTCGGCGGTACGGTTGAAATCCGAGTGCCCGGTGAGCATCTTCCGTTCGCGCTGTTCGTCCTCGCTGACCGCCTTGAACGGTGCGCGCATCGTCGGGTGTACCTCGAAGCCGACGCGGGTGAGGACGGTGATGAGATGGGAGTCGTCCGGGTCGGCCTCCGGTTCGTCGGGGTCATCCATCTCGTCTCGCACCTCGTCGGCGCCTTCGAGGACTGCGACAGGACTGGCCAGCGGTTGGTCGAAGAGGTCCTCCAGTTCCGCGGCGACCTCGACGGAGGCGTTCATCCCGTCCTCGTACTTCGAGACGGTACGTCGCGAGACGCCGAGTTCGCTGGCGAGTTTGCCGAGCGACCAGTCCCGCTCGGAGCGGGCATCCGAGAGCAGTTCACCGTCGATGTTGACGTAGAGTCCGCCGGGGGCGGCATAGATGAGCGGCGGTACCGCCTCGATGAAGAGGTCCATCGCTGTCTCCGGCGAGAACACCGGAACGCCGTGTCGGAAGTATACGACGCCGGGTTTCAGGTCCTCGTCGCGGGTCCGGAGCCCGATGACGATAGGGGTAGCATCCAGGTATTCGCCCAGTCGGCGCATCTCGGCGCCGGTGTAGCCGTCGAAGGCGTCGATGTTCGCCAGAATCTTCAACAGCAACACGTCGTCACCGCGTCGAGCGGCGATATCGAAGCTCTTTGGCCGGATGGCACACCGGTCGCTCACCGTGAAGCCAGCGTCGTCGAGCATCGCGGTGATGTTACCGACCAGTGCGGACCGTGACATAGAGGTATGTAAGCGTTTCGCCGCTTAAATGTGTTTCCCCGTTCAGACCGTCGCTATCCGGCGGTTATCGGCCATCGATGGGAGTGGGTACCCAGACGGCAGCAATCGAAACCCCGTTGGGACAGGGCTGTCTACGGTCGGTAGTGACCGTCCTCGGCCTTGACGATACGGATTCCCGGGAACGCGGGATGTGTACGACCTACGTCGCCGACACCGTCGCTCGCCGACTGGCAGAGACGGGATTGACCGTCGATCGAGTCCTCCTGATCCGCTGTAATCCGGCAGTCGAACACAAGACCCGAGGGAACGCGGCACTGGCTGTTCACACCGACGCTCCCATCGAGACGGCCTTCGAT
Source organism: Natronomonas sp. (assembly GCF_036625485.1). Lineage (GTDB taxonomy): Archaea > Halobacteriota > Halobacteria > Halobacteriales > Haloarculaceae > Natronomonas. Next base: position 10,519 of record NZ_JAZKTR010000058.1, read on the forward strand.
GTCGCCGAAGGCGTCGTCAGCGACATCGCCGAAACCGCCGACGAACGGACCAACCCCGGTATCGTCGTCGCGCCCGGCAATCCGAGCGACGTTCCGGGCAAGGTCATGCGTTTCGCCCGTGAGGCGGCCCGGGGCCACCACACCCGCACGGACGCCCGCGAGCACATCGAAACCGCCGGCTACCGCGCTCGTGGATGGAAGAACGGCCGCGGTGTCATCGGCGCGCTTGCGGCGGTCGGCGCGTGGCGTGGCTTCACCGACTGGACCTACGAGCACATCACCTATCGGGAGCCGGATCGCTGGGGGACCGACCGGGAGGTGGACGTCGATTCGGTCTTCGAGGCCGCCGACGCCCACTACCCGGACGTGTGGGATACCGTCGACCGCGGGAGCGGGGAAGCCGTCTGTGTCCCGCGAACGCCGGGGCCCGTTCTATATGGCATCCGCGGAGACGACCCCGAAGCCTGCAGTGCTGTTTCCGACCACATCGAAAGCGAGTCGGTCGACCGCTCGCGGACGTTCGTAACGAACCAGGGGACCGACGCCCATCTCCGGGATGGTGCCGTCTCGACTGCACGAGACGGCCACGCGTATCGGCTCGACGGCCGCGTCGCCGACGCACCGGAAACGCGCCGGGGGGGCCACGTCTTCTTCGGCATCGAGGACGTCGACGATAGCCTCGCGTGTGCGGCCTTCGAACCGACCAAGCGGTTCCGCGACCGGGTCCGAAACCTCCGTGTGGGCGACCGGCTCACCGTCTGCGGCGAGGTAAGCAACGGAACCCTGAAACTGGAGAAGTTCGCCGTCCGGGAGTTGAACCGGACGGAACTGGTGACACCGACCTGTCCCGACTGTGGCCGAACCATGAAATCGGCGGGCCGCGGACAGGGCTATCGCTGTCGGGAGTGTGGAACCGACACCGAGGGGAAGGCCGAACGGCGGATCGAGCGCGACCTCGAGATCGGCTGGTACGAGGTGCCACCACGAGCACGACGCCATATCGCCAAACCCCTGATTCGCGGCGGGTTCGATGCGCAGATCCATCCCGAAAAATAGACGAGGCGGACGGCTCGAACGAGTCGTCGGAGTAGTAAGCGCCGTTACCCTTTCAGGCCGCTGCCGGTCAGCGGCACGACTACGTCGTCGGTCGGTTCGATGACCCCCCGGTCTCGGTATGCTCGAAGCGCCGCGGGCGCAACCGCGCAGGTCGATTCAGTGTAGAAGCCGGCCGCGTGAAGGCGCTCCAGTTCGGTTGCGACAGTCCTCTCGGAGAGCGCGATGGCATCGCCATCCGTTTCCTCGATCGCGTCGAGGATGTGATGCCGTTGCACCGGCTCTTGGATCTGGATTCCGTCCGCGATATCGTTGTGTCCTTCCACAGCGCTTTCGCCGTGGAGTTCCGCGGCGATAGGTGCGTACCCCGCCGCCTGTGCGCCAAGGAGTTTCGGCATACGGTCGGTCCAGCCCGCGTCCCGAAGCGCTCGGAACCCGTAGTAGGCACCGAGGAACAGCGTGCCGTGGCCCAGCGGTGTGACGACGGCATCCGGGACCGACCAGTCGCGCTGGTGGGCCACCTCGTAGGCGAAGGTCGCCGTCCCAGCAAAGAAGGCGGGGTTCCACGCGTGGCTGGCATACCACGCGTCGCCGTCTTTGACCGCGTCGATGCAGGCATCGGTGACGTCCTGTCGCGTTCCTTCGACGCGGGTGACCGCCGCGCCGGCACGACGGATGGCCTTGACCTTGGACTCCTTGACGCCCGCGGGAACGTAGATCTCGGCGGGGAGGTCCGCCCGCGCCGCGTAGGTGGCGATAGCGGCGCCGGCGTTACCGGAGGAATCCTCGACGACGCGGTCGGCGCCGACCTCCTTCGCGCGGGTGAGCGTCGTCGTCGCGCCGCGGTCCTTGAACGAACCGGTCGGAAAGACGTACTCCAGTTTGAACGTCACGTCCCAGTCGGGCGCCTCGACCAGCGGCGTGTAGCCCTCTCCGAGCGTGACGCGGTCCTCGGATTTCGCGCCGACGGGCAGGAACTCCTCGAAGGCCCACAGGCCGTCGCGAGGGTCGAGGGGCGCTTTCTCGGGCGAATCGACCGACGGGAGTGGCTGGTCGGCGAACGTCAGCGGTTCGCCGCATTCACAGCGCCAGCGGTCGGCGTAGGTCCGACCGCACTCCGGGCAGGCGAGGTCCATACCAGTAGGTCGGCGGACGTGCCCCTGTGGGTTTCGGTGGCGAACAGGTGGAACACTCCCGGTCGACCATCCGTATTCCACGCAACTGCCCCGGCGGATAGCCGGCGACTCGTCAGGTCACGGGCTGTCTGGTCGCGCTATCGCTTATAAACAGTCGGCCAGTTCTACATCGACGTGGGTGCTTCGACACCGAGCACGTCGAGCGCGTTGGCCATCGCGTGTTTGGAGGCGGCGACGAGCGCCAGGCGCGCGGCACGGGTGTCCTCGTCGTCGGCGGTGAGGACGGGACACTCCCGATAGAAGGTGTTGAATCGGTCGGCGAGTTCGCGGGTGTAGGTGGCGAGTTGGTGGGGTTCGAGGTCCTCGGCGGCCTCGTCGATGACGCCGGGAAGACGCGCAACGGCACGGATGAGGTCGCGTTCGGCGTCGGTCGTCAGGTAGTCGGTATCGGCGACGGGTTCGACGTCGCCGGCCTCATCCAAGATGCCACAACAGCGCGCGTGGACGTACTGGACGTAGGGGGCCGACTGGGCCTCGAAGTCGAGTGCCTGCTCCCATTCGAAGGTGATGCCCTTGGTGGGCTGTTTGGAGACGATATCGTAGCGGACGGCGCCGACGCCGACCTGCCGGGCGATGCGCTCGATATCCTCTTCGTCCAGTTCGTCGTCCCGGAGGCGGTCCTCGACGCGGTCCTCGACTTCCTCGCGGGCGCGTGCGATGGCCTCGTCGAGGAGGTCGTCCAGTTGGACGCCGGTGCCCTTCCGGGTGGACATCTTGCCCTCGGGGAGGTTGACGTAGGAGTAGATGACGTTCGCCAGTTGGTCGGTGTCGTTGCCCAGCAGTTCGAGGGCCGACTGCAGTTGGTCGGCCTGGAGTTTGTGGTCCTCGCCGAGGACGGTGACGGCGCGGTCGAAGTTGTCGAACTTCCACTCGTGGTGGGCGAGGTCACGGGTGGTATACAGCGAGGTGCCGTCCGCGCGGAGGAAGACGAGGTTCTTGTCGATGTCCTCGAACTCGAGTTGCCAGGCGTCCTCCTCGTAGACGGCCTGGTCGTGTTCTTTGAGTCGGGCGACGATGTCGTCGGTGGAGCCATCGCGCATGAAGCGGGTCTCCTTGACGAACTCGTCGAACTCGGCGGGCAGGCGACCGAGACACTCCTTCATCCCGCCAAGGACTGCATCGACGACCTCCTCGACGCGCTCGTAGACGGCCTCGTCGCCCTCTTCGAGGCCCTGCAGGATGGCCTGAATCTCGTCTTCGGCGGCCTCGACTGCCTCGGGGTCGGCGTTTTCGAGGTATGCGTTGCCCTTCCGGTAGTAGCGGACCATGCGGTACTCGGCGCGGTCCCGGGCCGGTTCGGGGAGGTCGGATTCGTCGAAGGTCTCGTAGGCCCACGTGAAGACGGCGATCTGGCGGCCGGCGTCGTTGACGTAGTAGTGGCGCTCGAC
>NZ_JAZKTR010000059.1:0-13983 GCF_036625485.1 Natronomonas sp.
GGTCGCACCGTCGCTGTCACGCCGTCCGTCGGTCGGAGCGTCGGCGTCACCCGCAGGGAGTCCAACTCGTTTTCGGCGATATCGATATCGAAATCCCGCACCAGTCGCGCCAGCGTAAGCGTCGCGCCGGCGAGCGCGAAGCCCTGCCCGATACAGGCGTGTGGCCCCGTCGAGAAGGGGAAGTACGCCTCCACCTCGTTGGGCTTCCGGCGCTCCCAGCGGTCGGGGTCGAACCGTTCGGGGTCGTCGAAATACCGTTCGTCTCGATGGATGGACCAGAGCGGGACGATGACGCCAGAATCGCCCTCGATGCGGTAGTCACCGAGATCGACCGGCGCTTCGGTCCGTCGGAAGACGGCCCACGCCGGTGGATACAGACGGAGCGCCTCCCGGTAGGCGCGCTTGGTGTAGGGGAGGTCGGAGAGGTGTTCGTGGCTGGGCGGCCCCTCCAGGCCTCCGAGCGCGGCCTCGGCTTCCTCGCGGACGCGCTGGCGGGCCTCCGGGTTCCACGACAGCAGGGCGAGCGTGTAGCTGAGACTCAGCGCCGTCGTCTCGTGGCCGGCGATGAGGAAGGTCGCCACCTCGTCGCGAATCTGGTTTTCCGGGTAGTCGACATCGGGGTCGTCTTCGGCTTGCAACAGCAGTGTCAGCATGTCCATACCGCCGTCGCCCGCCGCGAGATCCGCACGCCGCTTGTCGATGAGGTCCTCGGCGAGGCCGCGAATCCCGTCGGCCGCCGCCCGGAACTCGGGTGAGGTCCGGGTCGGTACCCAGTCGGGCATGGCGACCTCGGGACCGAACTCGAACTCCTCGCCCGCCGCACGCATCCACTCGTGGAAGGTATCGGCTCGGGCCTTGCCGATGTCCGTCCCGAGCAGGATCTCTGAGGCCACCCGGACGGTCAGCGAGGTGGCCTCCCGATGGAGGTTCAGTTCCTGCGGTCCGGCCCCGGCCCACCGTTCGGCGAGGGCCTCGACGCGCTCGCCGGTGGTGTCGGCGTAGGCGTTTACCTGCTGGCCGCCGAAGGCCGGCCCCATTATCGACCGTTGCTGGCGCCACAGCGCACCTTCGCTCTGGACGAGACCGTTTTCGGCGATCATGGCCGCCGAATCCAGTGCCTCCACGCGAGGGAAGTCTTCGGGGCGTTCGAGGGCCTCTCTGGCGAGTGCGGGGTTCGTCAGGAGCACGAGCGACCCCTTCCCGGGGACCGGAATCGAGGTGCCGTCCTCGAAGCGGGCCTGTATCCCCTCCAGAAAGCGGAACGTCTCGGTGCCGAACCGCAGGGCGTTCAGAAGTCCGGCCTCGGGCGGCGGCGCCAGTCGCTGTGCCATGTGGTATAGTATGTCTCCCAACGCTTGGCGGTTTCGTCGCCCCACGTGGGTTTCCGGAACCGGCGACGTTCGCCCTAGCCAGTAGTGTCGGACGGCCGACCGATCGCAGCCCGGTACCGTCGTTTTCGGAGTTTGGGAAGGTGGGTTACCCGTTAAGTGAAGGCCTCCTGAACCCCTAAATATGGGAGACCCGAACACCAGTAGAGTGGATGGCAAGGCACTCGGGAAAGCGATGGGGTTGCTTTGGGCCGGTGCCGTCGTTGTATTGGGACTGACCGCGTGTCGAGGATGGGGCGAGGAGTGGCGGGACCTCCTTTCCGACGTGTATCTGGGATATGACTCGACGAGGCAGGGATTGGTAGTCGGTGCTGGCTGGGCGTTCGCGGACGCGTTCGTCGGCGCATATCTCCTCGCGTGGTTGTATAACCTGTTCCAGCGGTCCGAGACCACCCAAGCGTAATTCGACATGGATCTACTCTCCTCCCTACTGAGCCGCACCCGAGCGGAGAAACTCGGTCTTCTAGAGGTAGTCGCAATGGGCGTGGGTGGGATGGTCTCCGGTGGCATCTATGCCGTACTCGGCGTCGCGATGAGACAGGCCGGGAACGCCGTCCCCCTTTCGTATCTCATCGCGGGCGTCATCACCCTCCTCACGGCCTATTCGTATCTCAAACTCACCTTGCACTACCAAGAACACGGCGGCGCGTTCACTTTCGTCGAACACGCGACGGACAACCTACACGTCGCTGGCTTCGTCGGGTGGGTGCTCGTCGTCGGCTACGTCGGCGTGATGGCGATGTACGCGTTCGCCTTCGGTGCCTACACGCTCACTGCGGCACGGGCCATCGTCGGAATCGAGCTGCCGCAACTCCTTCGGCCGATCATCTCGGTCCTCGTCGTGGCGGCATTCGTCGGGCTGAACCTCTCCGGAGTCCGTGAAACCGGCCTCTTCGAGGACATCGCCGTCTACATCAAAATCGCCGTCCTGCTTTCGCTTGCCGCGCTCGGAATCGTCTTCTACAGGGGAGACCCGGTTGCGGTGGACTTTTTTAACGAAGGCTATCTCAGCCCCATCACCGGCTTCGCGATCATCTTCGTCTCGTACGAAGGCTTTCAGCTATTGGTCTACGACTACGAGGACATCGAGAACGTCGAGCGGACGCTTCCGATCGGCATGTACCTCGCCATCGCGATCGCCATCCTGATTTACGTCTCGGTGTCGTTCATGGCCACGCTCCAGTTGACGCCCGAACAACTCATCGCCCACGAGGAGACGGCGCTCGCAGCCGCGGTCTCGAACATTCCACTCTTGGGCGCTGCCGGGTTCGTGCTCGTGATCCTCTCGGCGATGAAGAGCACCTCCTCGGGAATCAACGCGACCCTCTTCGGCGCCTCCCGCCTCGTTCACGAGATCGCGACCGAGGAGGTGATTCCCCGGTTGTTCTCCTTCCGTAACCGAGAGGGGGTCCCCGTCTACGCGCTGTTGCTGATGGGTGGGCTAACCGCCGCGTTCGCCGCACTCGGGACGCTCAAGCAGATCACCGAGTTCGGCTCGGTCGCCTTTCTGATCGCCGATGCCGTCGCGAACTTCGTCAACCTCCAACTGGCCGACGAAACGGGGTCGAACCGCCTCTTTCCCGCACTCGGTCTGGTCGGCACCGTGGTCGCGATCCCCATCATCCTCTATCATCTCTATCGGACCGATTTCGAGATACTGCTCTGGATCGTCGGCATCTTCGTCTCCGTCTTCCTGCTGGAGTTCCTCTACATAGAGCGGCAGCCGTTCGACACCGAGATCGCCGACAGACTGTGATGGCACTTCGTTCAGAAGCGGACCGTTTCGGTGGCATGGCCGACGCGGTGTATCAGGAGTTCGCGGAACCGATGGCTCGCCGTACAACGGTGTCGACGAACGGGCGACGTTCGACCGTCACCCTCGCCACCGCAGAGAATAGCGCAGTCGTCGCTCTTTTTAAACACAGCCCGGGAACCCCTCGCCCTGGATGTGGACCGAATCGACCCACGGCGGTAGTTCCTCGTCGGGCTTGGTAAAGCGGGACCGCGAGCGCATGTAGGAGTTGATGAGCGCGCGCCGCCAGTTCTCCGTCGTGTTCGGCGCGGTGTAGTGGGGCACCAGACAATGCGTAAAGAGGACGCTGCCGGGTTCCATCGGAATCGGCACGGCGTCCTCGGCGTCGTAGTCCTTCTCGGCGATGACGATGTCGGTGTCGTACTCGACGGCCTCGTGGCCCAGCAGGCCGTCCTTGTGGCCGCCGGGGACGACGTTCATACAGCCGTTTTCCGTGGTCGCCTCGTCGAGGGCGATCCAGACCGTGAGGTGGTCCATCGGCTGGATCGGATAGTAAGCGGCGTCCTGATGGTAACCCTTCTCGCTGCCAACCTCGGGCGGTTTGAACATCGCGGCGCTCCGGAGGAGTTTGAGGTTCTCGCCGAGGAGCTGGGCCGCTACCGAAACGATGGTGTCGTCGTTGGCCACCTCGCGGAACACGTCGTCGGTTTCGACCATGCCGAGGCCCTCGAACTTCCGGACGGCGTCGCCTTCCTCCTCTACCTCCAGTTCGCCGCGCTCGACGCGGGGTTCGAGTTGTCGCTCGAAGCCCTCGGGGGTGCGGTCACCGTGGGTGTACTCCCGGAGTCGGGTCTTCACCCGGTCGACCATCGCCGTATCGAGGGCGTCCTCGACGACGAGGTACCCCTCGGTCTGGTACTGCTCGAACTCGCTGTCGCTGAGTTCCATATCGGCGTTTACGAGAGTATCCCAGTAACACTTGCGGAATTATTCTTCGGTAGTATTACCGAGTAGAATCATTTATAACGAAGGCACCGAGTGCATCTATCGATGACCGACGTTTCGACTGAAACGGACGCAGGGGCACCGACGGTAGAGCGTGGCGGGGTCAGAGACTACCTCTCGAAACTCGGCCCGACGTGGGTCGCCGGCGCCGTCGCGGTCGGGCCGGCTACGATGGCCGCCGTGATCACCGCCGGCGCCTCCTTCGGGTACGCACTCCTGTGGGTCGTCGTCCTCTCGGCGGTGCTGGGCGCGACCGCACAGTATCTCGCGATGCGACTCGGCCTGCTCACCGAACAGGGCATCGTCACGACCGTCGAGGAACACCTCGGCGAAACGTGGGCGTGGATACTCGTCGTCGATACCGTCCTCGCCTCCGGTCTGGCACAACTGATCATCATGAAAACCGTCGCCGACGTGAGTTCGACCATCACCGGCGTCGACCCCCGCGTCTGGGGCATCGTGTGGGCGCTCGTCCTCGCGGTCGGCTTGGCCGGTGGCGGCTATCACGTCGCCGAACTCGGCGCGAAGATCATCGTCTCGGCGGTCGTCTTGGCCTTCGTCGCCTCGATATTCGTCGTTCCCATCGACCCGACCGAGGCGGTGACGGGCCTCGCACCGACGATTCCGGCCGGCCTCGATGGCGCCCTCGTCGCCGCCGGCGTCCTCGGCGGTGCGGTCCACATCACCCTCATCACGATGCAAAGCTACACCATGCGGGCCCGCGGGTGGACCCGCGAGCAGTACGACCTCGGCCTCTTCGACGTGGGGACCTCGATGCTGGCTGCCTTCGGTCTCTTCAGCCTCGCCATCTTCCTCGTCGCCGCGAGCGTGCTGCATACGCCCGACGTGGCCGCCGGCGAACTCGACGCTCTCGGCGCCGCCGAAGCGCTCGGCCCGCTGGCCGGCGACTACGCGGCCACCCTGTTCCTGCTCGGCCTCTGGGGCGCCGCCGTCTCGACGCTCGGGGCCAACACCGTCGTCCCGCCGTATCTCGTCGCCGACAAACTCGACTGGGGCCGTGACGTCTCCGACACGCGGTTCCGGGCCGCCTTGGTCGTCGTCGCACTCGCCGGCGCCCTCGGTACCTTCCTCCAGGGCGCCTTCTTCCCACTGCTCGTGCTGGTGTTGGCCTTCGGTTTGGTCGGTACGCCCTTCGCGCTCGCCGTCGTCCTCTACCTGCTGAACGACCCCGAGGCGGTTCCCGAAACCAACCCCCTCCTCGCGAACGTCGGTGCCGTCGCACTCATCGGCATCGCGACGGTGCTGGCGGTCGGCTTCGTCCGCAACGAGATCCCGACCGCAACGAGCGACCCGCTTTCGGCCGTCGTCGTCGGCTTCGCCGCGCTCATCGGTCTCGCAACCGTCGGCCTCCTCGGCAAGTACGCCTTCGAAGCGGGCGGCCGGGCGATGAACTGACCGACGTTACGTCTCCGAGGCGTCGGACTCGTCGTTCGACGCCTCCTTTTCCTCCTTCCCTTCGACTTCTCGAACCAGCAGCATCTCGATCCGTGAGCCATCGACGCTCTCGACCTCGATGACGTGGCCGTCGACCTCGATGCTGTCGCCGGGTTCCGGTGCGCGGTCGAGTTCCTCCAGTACCAGGCCGCCGACCGTCTCGTAATCCGAACTCTCGAGGTTGATTCCGAGAGCGTCGCTGGCGGCCCACAGGGGCACCGCGCCGTCCATCTCGTAGGTGCCGTCGGACTGCTGGCGGATGGACGGTTCGCTCGTCTCGGTGTCGAACTCGTCGCGGAGGTCGCCGACCACGACCTCGACGACGTCCTCGACGGTCGCGATACCCTCGAAGGCGCCCCACTCGTCGATGATGGCGGCCATCTGCTGGCTCTCGCTTCGGAACTGCAACAGAAGTTCGTCGATGGGTACCGTCTCCGGGACGACGAGCACCTCGTGGGCGAGTTCGGCCGCGGTGGCCGTCTCGTCGTTCTCGACCGCCCGGAGGACGTCCTTGACGTCGACGAAACCGATGACCTGCTCGTCGGCGTCGATGACCGGATATCGGGTGTGGCCCGTCTCGTGGACGGTAGCGCGGATCTCCGGCAGGGAGGCGTCCGCGGAGATGGTCGCCACGTCCGGCCGCGGAACCATGACCTCCCGGACGGTAGTGTCGTCGAGGGCGAAGACCCGCTCGATCATCTCGACTTCCGCGTCGTCGACGTTGCCCGCCTCGCCGGCCCGTGCCAGTACGCGCCGAATCTCGCGTTCTTCGAGTGTCTCGTCGGTCTCGGAGGCCGGCGGCACGCCGAGCATCCGCGTGAAGGCGTTCGCCGTCCCGTTGAAGACGACCAGACCGGGATAGAACAGGTAGTAGAAGGCTCGCATCGGCGGCGCGACGAACAGGGAGACCCGTTCGGCGTCCGCGATGGCGATGGTCTTCGGCGCGAGTTCGCCGAAGACGACGTGGAGGAACGTGATGAAACTGAACGCGATGGCGAAGGCCACCAGGTGGAGGAACGCCGGGGGAAGTATCGCGCCCAGTACCGGCTCGATGAGCGACGCCACGGCGGGTTCGCCCGCCCACCCCAGTCCGAGCGAAGCGATGGTGATGCCGAGTTGTGTGACGGCCAGATAGTCGTCGAGGTTGGTCATCACATCGTCGAGGATCTCCGCGCCGGCCTTGCCCTCCGCGAGGAGTTGCTCGACCGACGTCGAGCGAACGCGGACGAAGGCGAACTCCGAGGCGACGAAGAAGCCGTTCAGGACCACGAGAAACAGCGCGATGAGCAGTCGACCCGCCGAGAACGCGAGGTCTACCGCCATTGTACTCCTGTATCGTCGGCACTTCCTCGAGTCGGTATCATACCGTCCCTTTTCGCCCCGTCATGAAAACGTTGGGCGAAAGGGAGACGTAGGTCACAGACAGGGCCGCTCAATCGGCCCCGGCCGTCTCGTTGTCCGCGACCTGTTCGATGACGTACCGCTGTCCGACCATCGGGTCCATGAGCGCATCGACCGGCGCGTGGTCGTCCCGGAGTATCAGTGCGTCGTCGCCCGGGTCCTCCCGGTCGTAGTTCTCGATCTCCTCGGAGAGGTCGATACCGATATCTCGCCGTTCGTTGCGCTCGTGGAGTTCCTCCTCCGAAATGACGGCGTCGTTCTTCGTCGCGACGACCTCGATGTTCTGGACGACGTTGGGGCCAGCGGTCGGGAAGCCGTAGACCTGTGGGTACACCTGCTGCATGGTTCGGTATTCGGCCCGGTAGAACTCCGAGGCGGGGCCGTTCGGCGCCGAGATGAGATTGGCAAAGAGGATGCCGTCCTCGGAGAGGCGGTCGTTCGTCAGTTGCATGAACTCGACGGTCGTCAACTGGAAGGGCACCTTGTCCTTCTTGTAGGCGTCCAACACGATGAGGTCGTAGGTGTGGTTGGTCTCCCGGAGGAACCGCCGGCCGTCGTCGTTGTGGATATTGAGCCGTTCGGATTCCTCGACGCCGAAGTACTCCTCCGCAGTGTCGATGACGACGGGGTCAATCTCGACCACGTCGATGGTCGCGTTGTATTCGGAGGCGAACCGCTTGGGGCCGCTGAACCCGCCACCGCCGATGAAGAGCACGCGGTCGATCTCGTCGGGGTCCTCGGCGAACAGATACGGCAGGTGGAAGTACCGGGTGTACTCGAAGACGTAGCGGTCGGGGTCGTTGAGGTTCATCGCGCTGTGTCGCTGGCCGTCGAGATACAGCGTCCGCGTATCGCCCGCATCGGCGACTTCGAGTTCCTGATACGGCGTCTGGGTCTGATAGACGACGTTGCCGCCGGTCGAAAAGCCGATGGCGCCGCTGCTGACCGCCGCCACGAGCAAGATCGTGACGCCGATGGTGGCGAAAAGCGGGTCGCGGTCGATAGACGGCAGCGTCATCGCTATCGCCGTCCCGACCAGCAGCACCCCGAACAGGAAGCCGATGATCTCGACGCCGAAGGCCGGGATCAGGAAGAACGTCGTGCCGAAGGCGCCGATGATACTGCCGACCGTCCCGAGCGCGTACACCCGGCCCGAGGCTTCGCCGACTGCCTCCGTGCCGGAGAGTTCGGCGGCATAGGGGCTGACGTAGCCCAGCAGGTAGGTCGGCGGGCCGAAAAGCAGCGTGATAGCGGGCAAGGAGGCGAACCGGCTCGGCAACGGGAGCGTCGCCGTCGAGGCCAACAGCAGGTCGCTCGCGAAGATCAGCAAGGCGACGTAGGCGGCAGTCCCGAGGAAGAGCCACGAGAGGCGCTCGAGGCTGGCCCGGTGGGCGGCCCGCTTGCCACCGTAGTGATAGCCCAGACTCAGTGCCGCGAGGAAGACGCCGATGATGCTGCCCCACGTGTAGATGCTGCTGCCGAACTGGGGGGCAACGATACGGCCCGCGAGTATCTCCAGTCCCATGCTCGCCACCCCGGAGACGAACACCGCGGCCTCGGGCGCAGTCAGTTGGCCTGCTCGCAGGCGCTGGAACGTGGCCATGTGTTACTAGGTACCACGTTCAGAGGATAAACCTTGGTGAGGGGGCACGCAACGCCCCGTTCGAGACCGTTCGGTCACGGGTTGGCTGTCCCCGGTCAATCCTTCTCGGGGTGCCCGTTTCGCAGCGTCAGGAGCGATGGATACCCGACGAGGATGCCGGGCCAGTAGGTCGTGAGCCGAAAGAGCACCGCGGCCGTCAGGGCCGTAGCGAGGCTGACAGGGAAGAAGAACGTCACGAGCGCGGAGAACGCGGCTTCGTACGTTCCCGAGCCGCCGGGTGTCGGCGAGATCGTCGCGATGACCGAGAGGTTCACGATGAAATACAGCGGGACGAATCCGGACTCGATGTCGAGCGCTACGAAGACGAAATACAGCGAGACGATCTGTGCCAGTATCGCGAGATGTGAGATGACGGCCGTTTTCAGCAGAAAGACTGGATCGTTGCCGGCTTCTTCGAAGGCGGCCTCTATCGTGGTGACCCGATCACGTAACGCCTGAAAGAGGGATTCGCCCCACGTGAGGCGGGTTTCGAGGCCGCGCAGGATGCCGGTCGCCGTTTCGCCGAGCGTGCTGCTTTCGGACCAGAGCAGATACGCCAACACCCCACCGACGACGAGAAGCAGTACGGACAGCGCGCCGACCTCGATGAGCAAACTGTTCAGCGACCCGACCACGGACAGGTAGACGAGGCCGCCGAGCGTGAAGGTGAAAAACGGGACGGCGTTCACGATGTCGGCGGAGATTACACACGCGAGGGCCCGCTCGTACTCGGTCCCGGTGTTATCGGAGACGATATAGGCCATGATCGGCTCCCCGCCGAACTGGCCGAGCGGGGTGATCGAGTTCAGGAAATGCCCCGAGAGGAACATGCGCACCGTTTGGGAGCGCGTAGACGATATCGTCATCTGTCCGAAAAACCGGTGCCAGACCCACGCCCACACCAGAAGCGAGGAAAACCCGATACCGAGCGCGACGGCGAACACGGAGAGGTCGGCCCGACGGAGCGACTTCAGAAACTCCCCGACGTCCGCAAAGTAGAGGAGAAGTAGGAACAGAAGCCCTGTGACTCCGAACCAGAGCCATTCCGTTCGGCCGACGTCTATCGGTAATCTCATCGATGAGTGTCGTAGAGGACGGGGGGCGACAACTGTGGCAAGGGTGTGTATGCTTCGCCTCGCCGAGTTAGAAGCATTGGTGGTTCAGTTCCCGATTTCGAGTTCGTGTTCCGTTTTTTCGAGGGCTCGAATCGCCTCGAGCCACCGATTCATCTTCGCGACCGTGAAATCGATGAACTCGCTGTTGGCGTACTCCGAGAAGTCGTATTCCTCGACGGCGGCGATTATCGCCTCGTAGGCCTCGACGTAGTCGTCCGCTTCGTCCGGGGCCTCCTCGAGTGCTTCCCAGAAATGTTCGTTGAGTTCGAGAGCCGGTACCTCGTTGTTCAGGTCGTCGAAGGTGCTCCGCTCGGCCTTGTTGTGGACACACAGCGGGAAGCCGTTGATGATGGATCTGTCGAGCATGTCGGCGGCCTTCTTGAGCGTCAGCCCCGACCAGATGTCGTCGAACCGCCCGATATCCCATTCGTTGTCGTCCATCGGGAACTGATAGAACGCGGGAATCACCTCCCGTTTGAACGCCAGGTTCATCGAGCAGACGGTGAGGTAGTTGCCCTCCGCGGCCGCGAAGTTGTGGGTGAAGTCCCGCTTTTCGGTCAGCGTCTGTGCCTGCCCCTTCAGGTTCCCGTCCATGAGGATGCGAACGGCGTCGAGGTCGGGGATGTTGGTCCACAGCCCCTGGGAAGCGACTATCTCGTTGGTCTCCCGTCGTTCCGTCTCGATGGTCTCGTCCATCGCAGCGTAGGGATAGCCCCGGGGATAGAGCCCGTGTCGGTCCACGTTCTGATAGAGGACGTTGACCCATCGTTCGTCGGAGGCCACGTGTTCGACCGACTTCGTCGAGCCGAGATGGTCGAGGTGGTCGCCGAAGAAGTCGAAATCCTCGTGTGGCTGCGTGTCGTCGTCGAGGAAGATTCCGTACTCGAACTGGGGATTGGCCCACATGTACAACAGGCCGAAACTCGTCTCCGCATGGGAGGCCGCGGGCACCACGTCCGCATACTCCGCGATACCGGCCTCGTCGTACCACGCCTCGCGTTCGGAGCCACCGAAGACCGCACCAGAGACGCCGAGTTCATCCAGCATCTCCCGCATTCGCTCTTTCTCACAGAAATCCTCCGTCACGAGGACCACGTGGAGTCTGTCGATATCGAAGTCGTGTTCACGGGCGTTGCGGACGTACCCCTCGAAGAAGTCGGGGTTCCGTATCGTCGGCGCGACGACGCAGATGTCTGCTTCGCTCATGCGGATATACCGTTTGGCGTGGCCAGGAAACGATAATCCACCGATTCACCGGTAGCCGAGTTCCTCGAGTCGCTGTTCGACCGCCTCGTCGACCTCGGGGGCCTCCTCGGCCGCGTCGTCGGCGTCAGCATCGACCTCACCCGTCGCGTCGATGGCCGCCCTGAGGTCGTCGGGCACCTCGATCTTCTCGCCGGTCTCGAGGTCGTAGGCCGTGTAGTGGGCCGTCCCGTCCTCCTCGACGGCTCTAACGATTTTCCGGCCGTCGCGCCTGAGGAAGCGACGCTGGCGGTAGTACTCGTCCCAGCGTTCCTTCGGGATGTAGCCGGTGAAGTTCTCCGGGAACTCACAGCCACCCATCACCGTCTCGGCGGCGACCGTCTCGGGGCAGTCGCCGATGCCTGCGTAGTAGGGCACGAGGTCGTGGAGTCGCCGGAGTTCGACGGGGCGGTCCTCGGTGTCGGCCCCGGCGTCGGGGTGGTCGACCATCAACACGGCGTTGACGACCGGCTCCATCACCGTGAACTGGTGGCCGAACTGGCCGCCGTCCTCGCCGAGAGCCTGCCCGTGGTCCGAAAGCAGGACGACGACGGTGCCCTCGGCGAGGCCGTTCGCCTCCAGTGTCTCGAGGATGCGGCCCACGAGGTCGTCGGTGTAATCGACAGAGGCGTCGTAGACCTTCCGCTGCTCCTCGAAGTCGATGTCCTTCGTGAAGACGTCCTTCTGCCGGTGGGCGATGGTCGCGCTCTCGTCGACGCCGTGTTTCTCCCTGTACCGCTTCGGCGGGCGGTACGGCTCGTGGGGTTCCATCAGGTTCACATAGAGGAAGAAGTCCTCGTCGGCCTCGCGGTCGCCGAGATACCGTTCGACGGCCTCGACCGTCTCCTCGGATTTACACGAGTCGTCGACGCTGAAAAGCTGGAAGAAGCGGTCGATCTGTCGGCCGAGTACCCGCCGGGTCACGTCGCCGAGGCGGTGGTAGAGTTTGGTTCCGAGCCGCGAGGCCCGAACGCTCAGCGGGTTGTTCGCCTTGCCGAGGAAGTTCTCGACGTGGTCGAACTCCTCGGTCATCCGCTTGTGGGGCGTAATCCAGATGTTCGGCGTTATCGCAGCGGTCGAGTATCCCTCGTTTTTGAACTCCGAGACGAACGTCTCGCGGCCGTCGAAGTAGCTTCGAGCGTGTGTGGTGCCGTGTTCCCACGGGTACTCGCCGGTGAACATCGAGACATGGGAGGGAAGCGTCCACGGCGCCTGCGCGACGGCGTTCTCGAAGACCAGCGAGCGGTCGGCGAAGGAACCGATGTGGTCGGTGAAATCCACGTCGTCGTTGTACGCGGAGACCCTGTCCTTTCGCAACGAGTCCAAGACGAGAAAGACCACGTTCTTCTGCCCGGACACGTCGTCGTCCATGAGGGAACGCGGGCGCCGCGAGAGTTAGTAACTACGGTCTCGGTCCGCGAGGACGGATACGGATCGTTGTATTCTTTCACCGTCGATTTATACGGTCGCCGGATAGAGGGAGCCACATGACGGAGAAGGTGGCGATCGTCTACTGGTGCGACGGGGCGGGGCACGCGGCCAGAGCCATTCCGGTCGCAAAGGAGTTCGAAGCCCGTGGCATCGACGTTTCGATGGCCGGTGGCGGACAGGGCAAGAAGTTCGTCGAGATGAACGGCTTCGACCACCCCGACCTTACGACGGTCGCGGTAAAAGGGGATACGCCGCTTTCCTTCCTGAAACACACGCTGTTCGACCTCGTTCCGTCCGCGGTGCGGCGACAGAGGGAGGTCTATCGATGGCTAAAGGAGGAAGACCCCGACATACTGGTGACCGACGACGTCTTCGCGGGGCTTGCGGCCGCCAAACTGGGCATCGAGTTCTACCGAATCGACCACCTGACGACCGACCTCTTCGGGCCTGTCTGGGGGACGCCCCTGAAGATATACAACGAGGTGTCGCTGCAGTTCGGCGAGGGGATCATCGTCACGTCGCTGTGGCCCGACGAGCCGGCCCCGGAGGGGTCGACGCGAGTCGGCCCGCTCGCACAGGAGGGCGATGCCGACGGGGACATCGAGGATTACGACGTGCTCATAAATCCCGGGACACACGGGGAGAACTTCGACGAGATACGGGAGCGACTGGAGGCGGACGGCTACGACGTCAGGACCGTCGGCGACGACGACTGGGAGACGAAACCGACGATGACGCCCTACACGGAGGCCGCCGACGTCGTCATCTGCACCGGATTCTCCTCGATCGCGGATACGGTCGTCGCGGGCACCCCCTGCGTTATCTACCCGTTTTTGCCGTTCCAGAAGGCCCTCGCAGACGAGGCAGAACGGAAGGACATCGAGGGCGTCTCGAAGGCCACCTCGGTCGATGAGGTCGTCGAACGGGCGACGTACTACTGTGAATCCGACGAACGCCCCGACTACGAGAACGGCGCCCCGGAATTCGTGGATGTCGTGCTGGGCGAGTAAACCAACCGAACACCCTTGTCGAAGCGCTTCGTATACCCGCCAATGCGTGTTCTCGTCGTTGGAGCGACCGGGTTCGTCGGCCGCCGACTCGTTGAATCGCTACGTTCGGCCGGCCACGAAGTCGTCGCCTTCTCTCGGAGTGCGGATCGGTCGATGTTCCCAGACGATGTCGAGATCTTCGAAGGAGACCTCGGCGACCCGGCATCGCTGGAGGGGCTCTGTGAGGGGGTCGATGCGGCCTACTACCTCATTCATTCGCTGACAGCCGAGAACTTCGCGGAACTGGACCGGACCTACGCCCGCCGGTTCCGAGAGTTGGCATCGGCGGCCGGCGTCGACAGAGTGGTCTATCTGAGCGGCATCAGCGGCGACGAGCGGAACCTCTCGCCACACCTCGCGTCCCGCCGGGAGGTCGAATCGGTGCTCGAAGCCGGGAGCTTCGACCTGACCGTCCTCCGGGCGGCGATCATCATCGGGGCCGACAGTGCGAGCTTCCGCATCGTCGACGACCTCACCGACCGGCTGCCCGTGATGACGGTCC
>NZ_JAZKTR010000060.1:0-13801 GCF_036625485.1 Natronomonas sp.
ACGTACCGGAACTCGACGCCATCGTCCTCGGGAGCGTCGCCGTCACCGAGGACGGTGCTCGAATCGGCAAGGGGGAAGGCTACAGCGACCTCGAATACGCCGTCCTCCGGGAACTGGGCCTCGTGGACGACGACACGCCGACGATTACGACCGTCCACGATACGCAGGTCGTCGACGATGCGGTCTCGGTCGACGAGTACGACGTGCCACTCGACGTCATCTGCACGCCGACGCGGACGATTCGAACCGGCGCGGGCGAGAAACCGGATGGTCTGTTCTGGGAGGCGTTGAGCGAGGAGCGTCTCGCCGAGATTCCGGTTCTCGACGAACTTCGGTAGCCAAGGCATCCTCGGAATCCACAGACCTTTGTACGATTACGGCAATCTACCGCCCGGATGAAGGAGCGCCGACTCGTCGACGTGAGCGCCATCTCACCGGAGGCGTGGAGACTCCTCCGGGTCGCGGCCGGCTACGACCAGCGCGACGTCGAGCGGGCCGTCGATGGGTTGGTGCAGGCCCACATCTCGATGCTCGAAAGCGGGACGCGCGCGCTCTCGGCCGACCGCCGCGAACAGCTTCTCGATCTCTATACCGAGGAGTTGACGGACGAGCAGGTCGAAGCCCTCGTCGAACACTTCTGAGGAACGCGCCCATGATTTGCGGTACCATTCACCGCGGCTGAGAACATCATTCGACGCTGCGGCGAACGAAAACCGCTAAATGTGATGTTCCGTGAACGTGAGTGTGTATCAATGATACAAAGCCGTTTGAGCGGGTCTCAGACGAGATTGCTGGTCTTCGCGCTGACGCTCGTCGGGACCGCACTCATCGCCACCGCGCCGACGCCGGCCGGGTTGAGTCTACAGGGACAGTACGCGTTTGCAACCATGTTCTTCGCCGGGGTGCTGTGGGTGACCGGCGTGTTGCCGTTGGCTGTGACGGCCCTCTGTATTCCGGTCTTGCTCACCGCCTTCGGCGTTTATGCGGACCTCGATGCCGCGCTGACGGGCTTTGCCGACCACCTCATCTTCCTCTTTATCGCGGGCTTCATGCTTGCCAACGCGCTCCAGAAGTACGACATCGACCGCCGCATCGCGCTGTGGCTCATGTCCCGACTGGGGACCAGCCCCCGGCGGCTGGTCGGATCGGTGATGATCGGGACCGCCTTCCTCTCGATGTGGGTCTCCAACACCGCGACCGCAGCGATGATGACGCCCATCGCGCTGGGCGTGCTCACGCAGGTCGTCGGCAACGAGGGCCTCGAGGCGGCGGCCGCCTCCGCCGACGACGTCGACGCCGACATCGCGGCGGACGGCGCCGGTGCCGTCGCAGCCGACGCAGCCGACACCGGCGAGTTCTCCAATCTACAGGTGTCGATGCTGCTCGGTACCGCCTACGCCGCCAGCGTCGGCGGCGTCGGCACGCTCATCGGTACGCCGCCGAACGCCATCCTCGCCTCGCAACTCAACGAACTGCTGGGCTACGAGATCGGCTTCGCTCAGTGGCTCGCCATCGGCGTGCCCATCGTCGTCATCACGCTACCGCTCGTCTGGTATCTGCTTACCTACCACCTCTACCCGCCACAGATCACGAACGTCGAAGCCGCCCGCGAACAGGCGACCGAATACCTCGAAAACGAGGGCTCGCTCAGCGCCCGCGGCCGACGTGTCGCCGTCATCTTCGCGGTGACGGCCGGTCTCTGGGTGCTTGGCGGCCTCGGCGACCTCATCTCGCCCGGCCTCTCGGATTCCGTCGCCGTGACGCTGTTCGGCGGCGACGGCGCGAGCGTATTCGGCCCCGAAGGCCACCAGGGCCTCCTCTACTACGTCATGGTCGGAATGGCGGCCATCCCCGCGCTGGTGTTGAGCGACACGATGGAATGGGACGAACTCGTCGATATCGACTGGGGGACCATCCTGCTTTTCGGCGGCGGGATCGCCCTCGCCGACGCCCTGGCCTCGACGGGCGCGACCGGCTGGCTCGCCGACACCGTCTTCAGTTCCCTCACGAGCGCACCCATCGTTCTGGTCGTCGGTATCACGGTGCTGCTCGTCATCTTCCTCACCGAGATGACCTCCAACACCGCGACCTCCGCAATCATCGTCCCGCTGCTCATCGGCGTGGGGGGCGGCTTCGCCGCGACGCTCGGCCTCTCGGAAATCGCGGCCGCCGTCTTCCTCGCGACCAGCGGCGCCATCGCCGCGAGTTTCGCCTTCGCGCTCCCCGTGGCGACGCCGCCCAACGCCATCGTCTTCGGTAGCGGCTATCTCAAACAAGAACAGATGATGCGCGCCGGCATCGCGCTGAACGTCGTAATGACCGCCGTGCTGACCGGTCTCATCTGGCTCCTCTTCAAGTTCGTCTGGCCCGCCATCCTCTGGTAGGCCGAAGAAATCGCGTTCCGCTTTTTAATCCGTCCGCGGCAAGGCCACCGCTCCGATAGCGAAGAAGACGACCGCCAGTGCCGTCAGTACCGCGAGGTTGAGATAGGGGTCGGCACCGACGAGTCCCTCGCCGGAGCCACGCCATATCGCCATCGTTCCCGGCGGGTTGTAGGTCGCCGCCCGGACCCCACGGGCGAAGTAGGAAAGCGGCGAGAGGTCCATGAACGGGACGAACCACGCCGGCAGCATCGACGGTGGGACGAACGTCTCCGAGAGGAAAAGCAGGGGGATGGCGAGGCCGTTCGAGGCGGCGATGACGCCGTCCTGTGAGTCGGCGACCCGGCCGAGAATCGCGCCGACCGCACAGAACAGCGCTACGCCGACGGCCACGTAGGGCACGAGCAGGACGGAGAACGTGAAGACGGCGTCGGTGACCAGCAGGACGAGGCCGAGGATCAGTAGCGACGCCAGTCCGATGACGACGACGTTGACGAGCGTCTGGGCGAGTAGCCACTCCACTCGCGTCAGGGGTGTCGTCGCCAGTTTCTCGAAGCGATTGCCCTCGCGGTGGCGCGCTACCTCGCTTCCCACGCGCGACAGCGGCGTGAAGAGGACGACCACGGCGAGATAGCCCGCGACGTAGTAGCCCGGCGGCTCCGAGAAGAGGCCGCCGCCGCTGGGGTCCGTCTGGACCAGCGCGCCGAAGATGAGGATGATGATGACCGGGAAGAAGAACGTGAAGAAGACGGCCGTCCGCCGACGGGTGAAGCCGTACCACGCCGCTTTCGTCTCGGCGGCGACCCGTCCGAGGCGACTCATGCGTCGGCCTCCTCGCGGGGTTGTCCGCCCGCACCGACGTCGGTGCCCGTCAGCGCGACGTAGACGTCGTCGAGGCTCGGTTGGCGCCAGATCAATCCCTCGTAGTCGACGCCCGCCTCTTCGAGCGTCTCCACGACATCCGGAATCTCCTTCGGCCCGACCGGGACGGCGATGTGGCGCTCGTCGGGCAGAAGGTGATAGCCCGCCATCTCCAGGGCGCGTGTCGCCGCACCTTCGTCGTCGGCCTCGATGACGAGTCTGCTATCGCCGCCGTGGCGCTCGATGAGTTCTCGGGGCGAGCCCAGCGCGATCAACTGTCCGTCGGCCAGCAGGCCGACGCGGTCGGCCAGTTCCTCGGCCTCCTCCATGTAGTGGGTCGTCAAAAGCACCGTCGTCCCGCCGTCTGCGAGCCCTTCGATGAGCCCCCACAGATCACGGCGGCCCGTCGGGTCGATGCCCGTCGTCGGTTCGTCGAGGATGAGCAGGTCGGGGTCGTTGACCAGCGCCGTCCCGACGCAGGCACGGCGCTTCTGGCCGCCCGAGAGGTTCTCGTAGAACGTGTCGGCCTTCTCCGAGAGCCCGACATCGGCGAGGACCGCGTCGACGTCCCGGGATTCATCGTAGAGCCCGGCGTAGTAATCGAGCAACTCGCGGGCCGTAAGGCGCTCGGCGGGCGAAAACTCCTGTGGGAGGACGCCGAGGCGGTCGCGGTCGACCTCGGTCGGCGACCCGCCGAAGACCTGTACCTCGCCGTCGGCTTTCGTGGTACCCGTGAGTGCCCTGACGAGCGTCGTCTTGCCGGCGCCGTTCGGCCCGATGAGCGCGAAGATCTCGCCCTCCTCGACGGCCAAGGAGACACCGTCCAGCGCCACCGTCTCACCGTACCGTCGGCGAACGTCCTGGGCGCGAATGACCATGCGGAATCACCGGCCGGTACGGCCCTAAAGCCTGCCGTTTGGCCGTCGACCGAACTTGTTCTTGAAAAAGCGCTTCCCGACGGTTCAGACGAGCGGTTCCTCACGGCCGCCGAGGTAATCGAAGACCGCCCCCAGCGAGAAGCCGTAGACGAGGTGAGCGAGGAACGTGAAGACGACGTACAGCGGCAGCGCGATACCGGTGTAACCGTCGTAGAACGCCAACACGAACCCCGTCCAGAGGATGAACCCGAAGAAGGCCCCCTGCTTCGCGTAGCTTCCACCGGGCAGGTAGCGGCCGACCGAGGCGAAAAGCAGCGGCCACGTCACCATCCCGCCGGCGAGGAAGAGCGCGTAGCCGACCGCCGTGGGATCACCCGGGATGACCGCGGCGATGCCGGTCAGTTCGACGACCATCGACAGCGACGACATGTCGAAAGCCCCCAGCGAGGCCGCAACGAACAGCACGACGGTCATCGCCGCGGTGCCGACCCCCCCAGCCGCCGCGCCGACGATGCCGTCGAAGATGATACCGGTCATCGAGTCCGACTCGTCCTGGGTGTCGAGTGCCCCAACCTCAGTGCCGTCTGATACCATGTCTCATACTAACACACCACTCGTATAAATATTGTCGCCGGGAAAGACGTATCACCCTCCGGTCACAGCCACGGGTATGGAGGCCAAGACGGCCCTCGGCATCGCGCTCGCTCTCGCCGTGGGACTGCCGTATATCACCGTCGCGCTGATGGAGGGCGGCCGCATCGGCCTCGCCGCCTTCAGCGCGCTTTTCGTGGCCGCCATCGCCGTCGTCGTGATCAGCGAGCGCGGAAGCGACGAGGCGTAGGTCGGCTCTTCTCCGAGAAATCGTCAGCGAATCCCCGGTCGCCAGTAGAGCAATCCGAGCGTGAGGACGAACACGGCCGTCGAGAGGTCGTAAGAGGCGTTCAGCGCGGCCGCCCCGAGGAAGCCCGCGCCGCCGAAGGCGGAGGTGGCGATACCCGCAAGTATCGGCCAGGTACAGGAGACACAGGAGAAGAGGCCGAGGACGCCCGCGATGGCCGACCCTGCGGCCTCCAGGACCGTCACGTAGACGAGATAGGCCAGCGCCGCGTAGCCGACCAGGAACGCCGGCATGACGGCGACGACGACGTATTCGCCACCGTAGACGAACGCGGGGCCCCACCCCGGCGGGAGCCACGCGATGCGAACGCCGGTCGCCGCATCGCCGAGGCCCGTGCTCACGAGGCCGCCGAAGACGGCAAGCAGGCCGAAGTACGCCGCCGCCAGCGCCGCGGCCCGCCGGCGGGTGGCGAAGTCCGGCCTCGGCGGTGGGTCGGTCGCGTAGATCGCGGCGGCGCCGAGATTGACCCAGAGGAGACCGTAGAGAGCATATCGCGGTTCGGTCGGTTCCGCGGTCGTCAGGACGTAGTAGGCGACGATGGAGACCAACTGGACGTTCAAAAGCAGGACGCCCCAACCGAGCCGGCGCGTGGGGAGTCGACGCCCGAGGGAAGCGGTGGCCATCCGGTTAGGCGACCGAGTAACTCGCGGCGGCCATCAACAACAGCACGAGACCGAGGCTGAGGCCCATCAGCCACGACAGCGACCGGCTCTCCCAGCGGAGGTGCTGGTAGTAGCCGACGATGAGGCTGGTCTTGGCCACCGCCGCGCCCATCGTCAGCCCGAGGGACTGCCAGTAGCTGATCTCGATGCCGCCCGGTGGATGGAAGAACAGGTATTTCGAGGCCGCGAGCGCGATGAGAGCGACGTATATCGCCGCATAGAGTTTGACCGAATCGGAGGCCATGTGTGTCTGTGCTACTCAATGCCACAATCGCATATATAATTACCCCCGCTCGCTCCTTCCCTGCACCCTCAATCCTCGTTCCGCCACCGCTTCCAGAGGTAGTTAGCCGCGAGAAGGCCCCCAACCCAGAAGGCGACGCCGAGTAACGCGAAGACGAGGCCCTGTACGAACGGCGAACCCCCTGTGAAACCGACAACCATACCGGGACCTGTACGTACGGCGTCTTATCGTTGGTGGTCAGTGCGGTACAGGACGAGGAGACTGCCGAGCAAGCCCAGTTCTGCCAGTTTCGAGACCAGCGCGAGGCGTTCGACCCGCAGGTGGGCGAACACGACGAGGAGGGGGTTCTCGTCGTGGGCGCCGTGGGCCTCGATATAGGGCCAGAACGCGCCGTGGTCGAGGAGCGTATGCCACGCGGCGTAGCCGAAGAAGAACGGGAGCACCACGAGGATGCCCGCCAGATAGAGCCGTCGACCGGCGAAGCCGTTGGCGCCCAACACGACGCCGAAGACGAGCGCGAAGCCACCGAGCGTGAACAGTAGCGGCCGAGGGTCGCCAAGGTAGCCGGCCGACGCATAAACGACCAGCGCGTGACCCCCGTGGCTCGGGTGGAGCAGGTGGATTCCCGCAACGACGAGCGCGAGCGCCGCAGCCACCCACCGAAGCCGACGGACCGATACCACGTCCATACCCCGCATATCTACCCCTGGGTTCTAACTCTACCGCCCATGTTTTGCCCTGGGTCGCGGCGTAGCGCGACCTTATGACGTGGTCGTTCGAGAGGCGCTCTGCGCCTCTCGTGATGACGAGAGAGCTTTGCTCTCTCGAACCACGGCGAAGCCGCCACGCTGACTGAGCGCGCCGAAGGCGCGCGAAGGAGGTGCAAAAAGTGGCTCAGAAGAGATAGAACAGCGGGAACAGGAACACCCAGACGATGTCGACGAAGTGCCAGTAGAGGCCGAAGTACTCGACCGGCCGGTGGTCACTCGTGTACTTACCCTGGTAGGCGCGGACGAACAGGAAGCCCGCGACGATGAGGCCGAGGATGACGTGGACGCCGTGCAGGCCAGTCGTCACGTAGTAGATGGTCGCCTGAATCGGCGGTCCGTGGGGGTTCTGGGTGAGCGTGATGCCAGCGTCGTAGATCTCGTGGTGCCACTCCCAGCCCTTGATGCCGAGGAACGTGAAGCCGAGCAGCATCGTCGCGGCAAGACTCCCCATCAGGCCCTTGCGGCTGTTCCGTTTTGCCGCAACCAGGGCGAGGATGACGGTGAACGACGAGGTCAACAGGACGAACGTGTTGATAAGTCCCGGCAGGGACTCCGGCAGCGGGCTCCAGCTCCGCCAGCCCGCGTTCACGCGGATGAAGACTGCGGCGGAGATGAACGCGCCGAAGACCAGCACATCGGAAGCGAGGAAGAACCACATGCCGAGTTTGTTCTTCTCGATGCCGTCGAACGGCCAGCGGTTGGCGACCTCCATCGGCGGCGCGTAGAAGTCCTCCAGCCCCCACTTCACGCCGGAGTAGAGCAACCCAGCGATACCGAGGACGATGAAGGTCGGATATATCGGATTCGAGACGGCGACGCCGGCCGCACCGAGGGATTCACCGACCGTGAATTCGACAGCGTCGTTGAACCCCGAAAGGCCGAGCAGGAAGACGAACGTCGCGAAACTCATCGCGAAGGGCCAGATGCTCGCGTGGGAGGGGTGTTTGTCGCCGAGGACGTAGTCGCTGGCCTCGTTGATTTCCGTGTGGCCGCCGTCGGCGGCTGCGTGGCCGTCTTCCAGTTGTGGGCTATCCTTGATGAACTCCAGATGGCCGCTGGCGTAGGACGGCCTGCCGTCCCAGTTCTCCAGCGGCGGCGGCGAGGAGACGGCCCACTCGGCGCTGCGGGCGAACTCCCACGGTTTGTCGGGCGCGTCCTCGCCGGCGACGTAGGACTTGATGAAGTTGTAGAACATGATGAAGAAGGAGAACCCGAGCAGGAACGCGCCAACCGTCCCGGCCTGATGGGAGGTCATCATCGACTGCTGGTACTCGAAGACGCGGCGGGGCGTCTGCCACGCGGTGAACATCGAGAAGTAGACGATGTTGAAGCCGACGAAGAACAGGACGAAGTGTATCTTCCCGAGCAACTCGTCGTACATCTTCCCGGTCATCTTCGGGAACCAGTAGTAGGCGGCGCCGAAAAGCGCCGTCGCGCCGCCGAACATGACGTAGTGGAAGTGCGCGACGACCCAGTAGGTGCCCCGGAACTCGTAGTCCAGCACGATGGCGCCGAGGAAGACGCCGGTGATGCCGCCGAGGATGAACAGCAGTAACGCCCCGAACGCGAAGAGGAAGGGCGTCTTGAACCGAATCCGCCCCTTCGCGAGGGTGTAGATTAGCGCGAAGACCAGCAGGTCGAAGGGCAGCGAGATACCGATGGTCGTCGCCATCATCAGCGTCTTGATCTCGAGATTGATGGTCGTCAGGAACATGTGGTGCATCCACACGAGGAACGACTGCAGCGAGATGAGGACGATAGCGATGATGACCCATTTGCGGCCGACCAGTCGGTTACCCGAGAAGGTCTGGAACAACTCCAGCATCGCCCCGAGGGCCGGGAAGAAGACGATGTACACCTCGGGGTGGCCGAAGAACCAGAAGAGATGGCCCCACAGCAGGGAGCCGCCTTCGGTCGCCGAGAAGTAGAGGCTCCCGAGTACGCGGTCCGAAGCGAGGATGAGGCCCGTCGCCAGCAGGACGGCGAAGGCGAACAGCATCATCCAGACGGTCGCGAGGATGGACCACGTGAACATCGGCATGTCCATCAGACCCATGCCCTCCGCGCGGGAGTGGTGGATGGTCGTCAGGAAGTTGATCGTCGAGGCGGTGACGCCTACGACGAACATCGCGAGGGCGAGTATCGCGCCGGTCGACCCGATAGTCGGCGTGTAGGCCGGGACGTTCAGCGGCGCGTAGAGCGTCCACCCGGCGTTCATCGTCCCGCCCTGGAAGAAGGAGATGCCGAGCAGGACGCCCGAGAGGGTGTACATCCAGTAGGAGAGGGCGTTCAGCCGCGGGAAGGCGAGGTCGTCGGCGCCGATCTGGAGCGGGACCAGATAGTTCGCGAAGCCGAACGCGAACGGCGAGAGGAACCAGAAGACCATGATGAGGCCGTGTGCGGTGACCGTCTCGTTGTAGGCCATCCCAGAGAGGACGTTCACCGTCGGGTCCCACAACTGGACGCGCAACAGCAGCGCGAGGACGCCGCCGAAAAGCAGGAAGAACGTCGAGGTGAGCAGATACAGGATGCCGATGTCCTTGTGATTCGTCGTCAACAGCCAGCGTTTGACCGAACTGGCCGGTGGGAGTTCGCTCATTCGCCGTCACCCCCGTCGGAGCCGCCGTCGCTGTCGTCCGATTCGGTCTCCGCGTACCAGTCGTCGAATTCCGATTGCTCCATGATGATTATCTCACCGACCATCTGGGAGTGGCCGACCCCGCACAGTTCGAAACACTCGATTTGGTGGGTCCCCGTCTCTTGGGGGATGAACCACGTCGTATCCGTCTGTCCCGGGATAGCGTCGGCCTTGACGTGCATCGACTGCACGCCGAAGGCGTGCCACGTATCCCGAGACGTGACGTGTAATCGTATCGTCCTGTTCGCCCCTTGCGGCACCCGGAGGGTGTTCTGTTCGACGTGGCCGTTGGGATATTCGAACGCCCAGCCGAACTGGTAGGCCGTCACCTCGATCTCCATCGTCTCGCCGCCAGCGTCGATATCCTCCGAGGGACCCTGCTCGACATAGAGCAACAGTCCGTAGGAGTAGACGACGAGGCTGATGACGATGATCGCGCTGAGGCCGAACGACATGAAGAGCTTCCTGCTCTTGCCGCCTTCCTGACCGCGCGGGAGTTCGCCGAGTTGGGGCGCATCGAACCCGTCGTCTTTCCCGCCGGCGTCACCGTCCTCGCCGGTGTCGCGGTACTTGTACACGTGATACAGCGTGTACGCGACGACGACGATACCGACGGTGGTGCCGATCGCGAGAAAGACGAAGAATATCTCGGAGAACACCTCGGATTGAGCCCGCCAGCTCTCCGGAACCGCGTGCTCGAGTACGAGGTAATCTATCATGGTAATCCGTGACGTGATAGCTCTTGTCACTAGGACACACTTAGCTTTTGCGTACGAACGACCGCGAGATGGGTCGCTTACCGGCGAAGGTTATTTGTATGCTGGAAGCTACCACACCACACAACAGGTGTCGACAGGATGGTCACACAGGCGGTCGTCAGTACGGTAGTAATGGGGCTGCTGGTAGCCAGCGTCTTCGTCGCCGTTACGCGGCTGAACGCGGCGGCTTCGGCTACCACCGAGGGCACGAAGATTCAGTGGTACGGAGCCACCAGCCGCGCGAGCGTATCCGAACGACCGGAGATGCTGGGTTTCGGGTTCGTCGTCGTCGCGCTGCTGGCGGGCGTCATCACGGTCGGGGCCGTCGGGGGCCTGCCGATGTTGTCCGACACCAATCCGTTCAGTCTCCTCATGGCCGGACTCGGCCTGCTGGTCGCCGGGTTCCTGTTTCTCGGTCCCTACACCGTCGTCCGACAGAACGACCTCGGCCACGCGCTCGGTGTCGCCGCCGGTATCGCCGGTCTCGGATTTGCGTTCCTCGCACTCATCGTCGCACAACTGGCCTACGGCATCGTCTGACCGGTATCAGAGGGCCGAGCGAACCGACCGCGAGATCTCGTCGACGTCGTAGTCGTCCGACTCCTTGTCGAAGACCGTCTCACCGTCGACGCGGACCTGAAATACGCCGGCGTCGCCGGTGACCAGCGAGACGCGGTCGAGGTCCGCCCCGAACGTCGACAGCAGGACCTCGGCGGTATCGATCGCACGATTCAGGTAGCCACACGGGACGCAGTATTCGATCTCGACCTCGCTCATACGTCCATCTACGAGCGCTCATTTATAAGCGCTGTCGGAGCCACTCGAATCCGGGCCGGACGGACAACAGGAGGACGGTCACGACGAAGACGACGGTGCTGAGGCCGTAGGATTGTGCCGTTGCCGCCGACACCAGGGCCGCGCCGCCGCCGACGAGCCCGCCGACCAGTGACGCGATGACCGGAAGCGTACACGAAACACAGGAGAACAGCCCGAGAAGCCCGCCTGCGACCGCGCTTCGGGCTTCGACCGCCGTCGCGTAGACGAGATACGAGAGGACGGCGTAGCCGAAGGCCGTATACGGGACGATAGCGAGCCGGACGGTATCGCCTGCGTAGAGAATCGACGGGTTCCAGCCGGGCGGCAGTTCCGTGACCTGTATCGTAAGGCCCGTCGTGACCGGCCCCGCCAGTCCGACGAGGCCGCCGACGACGGCGAGGACGGCGAAGTACCCGACCGCAATCGCGCCGGCGACGCGTTTCGTCCGGCGACCGGCCGGGGTCGGTGACGTGCGGACCAGCGCCCACGTCCCGACGGCAAACCAGACGACCGGAAACAGCCAGACGCGGGTCGGCGTCCGACCGGAAAGGACGGCGAAAAGCAACACGAGGACGACGAGCGTGTTGGCGACGATACCGGCATACAGGAGCGCGCGTTTCCGGCGGTCGTCGAGGCCCGCGAGGCGGTCGCCGAGGTTCATATCGCCAGCGCGTCGACGACGATGGCGACCAGAAGCAGTCCGAGGTAGGCGTTCGAGGCGTGGAACGCGCGGAACGCGGCGCCGTCTGTGCGCTCGCGGTGGAGTCGGACGACCGTCCAGAGGAAGACCGCCCCCACCGAGACGGTCGTCGCGGCGTAGAGCCACCCGAGGTCCGAAAGCGCCGTCAGCGCGGCGGCGCTCAACAGGGTCGCGCCGAGATACAGCAGGATGTGTTTCCGGGTTTCGGTCTCGCCGCGAACGACCGGCATCATCGGGAAGCCACCGCGCTCGTAGTCGTCCTTGTACGCCAACGCGAGGTTGTAGAAGTGGGCGGGCGTCCACAGGAAGATGACCGCGGCGAGTGCGAGGCCGACGAGGCCGATCGATTCGGTCACCGCTGCGTAGCCGATAAGCGCCGGGAGCGCGCCGGCCGCGCCGCCGAGGACCGTGTTCTGGACCGTGTTCGGTTTCAACAACAGCGTGTAGACGACGCTGTAGAAGACGATGGCCGCAAAGCCGAGGGCGGCGACCAGCAGGTTCACCGAGAAGAACGCCCACAGCGAGGCGACCGTCAGCAGCGCGCCGAAGGCCAAGGCGTTGCGGACCGGGACCTCGTGGGTCGCGACCGGCCGGTCGGCCGTCCGCTCCATCCGCCGGTCGATGTCCCGTTCGAGGACGTGATTGTAGGTCCCCGAGGCACCGATGGCGAGGACACCACCGCCAAGCGTGAGCAGGACCGTCCGAACCGTCGGCGTACCGCCGAGAGCCATGCCGGCGCCGGCGACCAGACAGAGGAGCCACATCAGCCGCGGTTTCATCAACTCGAAGTAGGCCCACGCGGTCGCCTTGAGGCGAGCGAGACCGGTGAGCGAGGTCGGACCGACGCCGTCGACTGGCTCGTCGGCGAGGTCCGGTTCGGGGTCGGTGACGCGCGCGTCGTCGGTGCCCGTCTCGGCTTCGAGTTGCCACGCCAACGCGAGCACGAGCGCGCCGAAGATGCTCATCGCGACGAGGAGGTGCAGCCCGCCGAAACCGCCGCCGGAGGCGACGAGCGCGCCGACGGCGACCTGTGCCGGATACAGGAGGACGGCAACGCCGAGGCCGGCCTTCGCTCGGCGGTCGAGGCTCCCCCACCCGAGAAGGGCGACCGCGAGGATGAGCAGACCGACCAGCCCGGCCGCCGCCCGATGGAGGATTGCGACGAGCACGGCGGGGTTCGTGAGGTCACCGCCGCAGAGCGGCCAGCCGTGGCAGGCCGCCGCCGCGTCGGCCAGCGCCGCCGTCGCGCCGACGACGACGAGAACGTAGACACCGACGACCGCCGCCGCGAGCAGCGACGTGGGGCGTTCGAAACGCATTATCTAGTCCCTTCGCCCGGGCGTACTTAGACCATACGCTTCCGAAAGTCGACGCCGAAGTCGGCAGTTACTTTAGCGGGTACTCCTAACCGCCGATAATGAGAGTCGCGCGCACCTTCCCGGTCGCCTTGCTGGGCTTTCTGGGCCTCCTCGCGGTCGACCCCGTCGCTGCGCAGAATTCAGTCAACGACGAGCTCATCACGAACCTCAACCTGACGCTGCTGTACGCGGCGATTCCCATCGCCATCCTGGTCGAGGCCGTGCTGATCTACGCAGTCGTCAAGTTCAGGGACAACGACGACCCCCAGCCCACACAGGAGAACCGCCGTCTCGAAATCACGTGGACCGTCGCCACGGCCATCGTCCTGCTTTTCGTCGGCTTCGCCTCCTATCAGGTGCTGGCCGTCGAGGAGGTCGGCAACCCCATAGACAGCGATGACCGCCTCGAACCCACCGTTTCCGAGGACCTCGAAGGCGCCGTCGGCCCCCACCCTGACGAGGAAGACGCCGTCGAGATCGAGGTCGAGGCCTACCCCTACGCATGGTCGGTCACCTACGAGGGCACCGACGTGCAGACGATGAACGAGATACGAATACCGACCGACAGGCCAGTCTATCTCCACATCTACTCCAGCGAGTGGCTCCACATGCTCCACGTCCCCGACATGGGCATCAAGCAGTCCGCCTTCGTCGGCCAATATAACACGGTCAAGACCGAGGCCCACCAGACGGGTAACTACCAGTTCTACTGTACGGAATACTGCGGTGTCGGTCACTCCCAGATGAACGGCGAGTTCATCGTCATGGAAGGCGACGAATACGACGAGTGGCTCGAAGAACAGCAGAACAGCGAATGACATCCTCCCCGGCGTGAAC
>NZ_JAZKTR010000061.1:0-13639 GCF_036625485.1 Natronomonas sp.
GGAGCCCGATGGCCCGCGGCTACCTCACGCGCCCACACGAGGAGTACATGTCCACCAAGCGCGCCGAGACCGACGACTACGCGCAGGAACACCCCTACGCCGACAACGGCGGCAAGGAGATCAACGAGCGTGTCCAGCAACTCGCCGCCGACAAGGGCGTCTCGATGGCCCAGATCGCGCTCTCGTGGACCCTCCACAAGGACTGGGTCGACGCCCCCATCATCGGTGCCTCGAAGATCGAACACCTCGAAGACGCCGTCGAGGCGCTGGAGATCAGCCTCTCGGCCAGCGATATCGAGTATCTCGAAGCGCCCTACGAACCTGTCCCGGTCTCGGGCCACGAGTAGTCGTCGGCCCTGTTATCGACGGCGGACGAAGAGCGCGGCCGCCAGAATCGAGAGGAGCGCGACGAGGGGGCCGAACCCGGGGCCGTCACCGGGCGTCGGCGTCTGCACGACCTGTCCCTCCCAATCGGCGGCCGTCGGAGTCGGCGTCGGCTCCACGGTTTCCGTTTCGGGACCGATCGCCAGCGTCGCCGTCTCCGCGGCCGTCGCGGTCGGTGTCGTCGTCGCCTCCCCATCGCTGTCCTCGTTCCCGTCGTTGGAATCGGCACCCGATTCTGAATGCGAGTCCGAATCCGAACCGGATTCGCCGTCGTCTCCAGAGTCGGGCGTCGGCGTCGGTGTCTCCTGTGGTTCCGAGGGCGGTGGACCGAGTTCCTCTCGCGCCTCCGCCTCGTTCTCGAAATCGCCGATCCAGAAGTAGTGGGAGTCGCTGCTGAACGTGATCCGCTCGCCGTCGGGAGTGACGCCGGTCGTACTGCCGGTGATCTGATACCAACCCGGTTCGTCCGGGTTGTCGATGCACTGTGCGACCGAGACGAACGCGTCGCCATCGTCGGACCCCGTCGAGGCACCGAAATCGTCCTCACCGTTGAACTCCAGTTCGAAGACGTCCTCGCCCGCCGAGAACCGCTTGACGTTGTTCTTGAGGCTCTCGTCGGTCTCGTAGCCCTCGTGTGTATTGCCCCGGTCGATGCCGAGGATCTCGCCGTCGTCGGACCCGCAGTTCGCCCAACTTCCGGCCTCGTATACCGCGGTCGTCTTCTCGAGGTCGGTCCCCCCCTCCGCGACGACGATCTGTCCGTATTTCACGTCCGTCGCGCCGGGAGACCAGTCCATCGGCTCGACGGTGAAGTTGGCCGCATCGGGCCCGTGGCTCGCTGTCGCAGTCCCGCCGAAAAGGGCCACGGTCCCGACGGCGACCGAGGCCACCAGCAGGGCCGTAAGCACGAAGCCAGCAGTCCGGGACGGAGCCATCGGTTCACAGTCGCATACAGCACTGCCTCGATTACGCCTATTGCCGTCTATCTACGGCCCCTTCTTGACGGCGCGAGCAGGGGACATATATATCGGGGGTGTCAACCGTCGGCAACGATGCGGTACGTCAAAGTCTCCCTCATCCCCACGGAGGGTGACATCGACCCCGTCGGCGAGGAGATACAGCAGGAGCCGTCGCTGACACGGGAAGCGATCCTCCACATCAACCGCCTGAACGACGGGACCGTCGTCCTTCTGACACAACTTCGAGGCAACAGGGACGCCATCCACGATATCCTGGAGAACCACCGCGCCGTCATCTCGTATAACGTCTCCTCGCTTCGGGACGGCCTGCAGGCGTACATCCACGCCGAACCGACCCACATGGCCGCTGGTCTGCTCGGCCTCACCCAGGAACACGAGTTCGTCCTCGATACGCCCATCGAATACGGCCCCGAAGGCGGGTTCCGGGTCGCACTCATCGGACAGGAAGAGACCGTCCGACGCGCCATCGAGGACGTCCCCGAGGGCATCCGCGTCGAACTCGAACAGCTCTCGGATTACGATCCCGAACTCCGCGAACTCTCCTCGCTTCTGACCGACCGCCAGCGGGAGATCCTCAACACGGCCGCCGACCTCGGCTATTACGAGGTGCCGCGCCGGGCGACCCATCAGGACATCGCCGACGAACTCGACCTCTCGACGACGACTGTCGGGGAGCACCTCCGCAAGATCGAGGCGCGGATGCTCTCCGAGATCGCCCACTAATCGATGCGGCTGGTCAGATAGGCCGTCCCGAACCCGACGAGTCCGGTCAGGAGGCTCACCTGCACCATCAGCGTCAGCAGTGCCGAGGGGTTCAGAGGACCGTCGGCGCCACCGCCACCACCGCCGCCCGGCGGGCCGAACTCCGAGAGAACCGCCAGCAGCGAAAAGAGCGCGAGACCGACGAACAGATAGAACCCGAGGAACCCACCCGTCCCAGCGACGACGCCGGCGATAGCTTCCCGACCGGAGAGGCCGCGTCCGACCACGACGCCCGTGACGCCGGGAGCGAGGGGGCCGACCGCATACGAGAAGAAGATGGCGACGAGGAACATGATGCCGACCTGCGTGTTGTCGAGCGGGTCGGTCCCCGGTTCGACGAACTGTTCGATGAAGAAACTGATCGTGAAGTTCGACGCCAGCCCCACGCCGGCCCCGAGGAGAGCGAAGAGGCCGATGACGGCCAGCAGATACGAGAGGCTCTTTCGCATGATTCGGGCTTGTCGCCGGACCCACCTGTCGGTGGTGCCGCGATACGACGGGTGATTAAATACGACGGGGCGTGGGGTCGGAGGCTCTACTCGCCCGAAACCGCGCTGGCGACGCGCTCGACGGTTTCGTACTCGTCGTCGCTGTAGGCGATGAACCGGACGTCCGAGAGGGTTTCGGGGTCGTACTCGGCGATGGTCTCGGCGATGATGCGGGCGCCGTCTTCGATGTCGAAGCCTGCGACGCCACAGCCGAGAGCCGGTATCACCAGCGACTCACAGCCCAGTTCGTCGGCCGTCTCCAGCGTGTTCCGCGTCGCCTCGCGGATGCTCTCGGCGGTCGCCTTCCCGTCGCCGTAGTGGGGCATCGCCGCCGCGTGAATCACGTAGTCGGCGTCGAGGTCGTAGGCGTCGGTGACCGCGACCGCGCCGAGGTCGACCGGCCCCTTCGACATCGCCTCCTCGTTGATGCCCCGGCCGGCGGCGCGTCTGAGGGCGCCGGCCACTCCGGAGCCCATCCGCAGGCTGGTCCCGGCGGCGTTGACGAGGGCGTCCGCCGACTGTGCCGCGATGTCTCCCTGTACCACCCGGAACTCCATGTGTCATCGTTCGTCGGCCGACAGCAAAAATTCTGGGCGCCCCTGTGAGACCGTCGACGCGGTTCGTAGACCACCGGAAGCGGTAGGCCGAAACCGCTTCGGTCCCTACGTTCTGGTATGCGTCCGTTGCTCTCGATGCGGTGGCGCGATCTGCTGTTCGCCCACTGGCCGGTCGACCCCGCGACCGTCGCGGCGGAACTCCCCGAGGGGGTATCGGTCGATACCTACGAGGGCGAGGCCTACCTCGGCGTCGTCCCCTTCGTCATGGGCGATATCCGGGTGCGCGGCGCACCCCTGGGGTTGCAGTTCGGCGAACTCAACCTCCGGACGTACGTCACGGTCGATGGGACGCCCGGCGTCTATTTCTTCAACCTCGATGCGGACGACCGCATTGGCGTCACGCTCGCCCGGAAACTGTTCCGCCTGCCGTATTACCGCGCCGAGATGGACATCGAAACCACGGGGAGGGACACGGACCGCGAGGTGTCGTTCCGAAGTCGACGCCGCACGACGGGCGTCTCACCCGCCCGGTTCGACGGCCGATACGGACCCGATGCGGCGTTCACCACGCCCGAGGCGGGCTCCCGCGCCGAGTTCCTCACCGAGCGCTACCGCTTTTATACGACCGACGACGGCGGGCGGATCTACTACGGCGACATCGACCACGAACCGTGGTCGCTGGCCGACGCCACGGCGGACATCGAGGAGAACACCCTCTTCGAGGCGAACGGCTTCGACCGTCCGGAGGGTGAGCCGATACTGCACTTCGCGGCGCCCATCGACGTGACGGCCGACCGAATCAGGCGTCGGTAGCCGCCGGCCATCCGCCACCTCGGACATGACCTACTAAATACGGCCGGGCCATAATCGGCGGTAATGGACGAACGTGACGACGGCGGCCCGAACGATGGGCCGTTCGACGAGGGGTTGCGAGCCGCCGTTACCCCCGTCGACGGCGAGGACGGTTCGGCCGACGAGAGTGTTTCGACGGACGAAGACGAGGTGCCGGATATCGACGAACTCATCGGGCCGGAACGGACGCTCGAACCGTCGATTCAGGTCGTCTGGATACTGCAAGGAGCCGTCTCCGCGACCGTCCTCGGTTTCATCATCGCCGTTGCCCTGGTCTTCGCGCCGGTCGGTGCCCCGTGGATGGGGGCCGTCGTCTCCGTGGCCGTTTTCCTTCTGAGTTCGGTCTTCGCGATACTCCGATACCGGGTCTGGTCCTATCAGTTGCGGACGGATTCGCTGTTACTCCAGCGCGGCGTCCTCACTCGGGTCTCGACGGTCGCGCCCTACGTCCGCATCCAGCACGTCGACGTGCGCCGCGGGCCGACCGAGCGGGCCTTCGGGTTGGCGACGACGGTCGTCTATACCGCCGGTTCCCGCGGGGCTGACGTCTCGATTCCCGGCCTGACGCCGGAGCGGGCCAACGACCTGCAGACACGGCTGAAAAGCCTCGCCATCGCCGCGGAGGGCGAAGACGCAGTCTAATGAAGCTCGACCCCCTTTCGATTCCGTACCGGGCAGGCGAATCCGTCGTCCGCCTAGCGTGGGTGCTCGTCATCGCCTTCATCGGAACGTCGGGACTCGAGGGTCCGGGCGGTATCGGTCTGCTGGTCGTCGGCTGGTTCGTCATCGCCATCGGCTACCAACTGATCTACTACCAGCGGTTCGACTACGAACTCACCGAAGACACGCTGGATATCGCCTCCGGCGTCGTCTCCCGGCGGCAGCGAGAGATCCCGATTCGCCGGGTCCAGAACGTCGACATCAGCCGGAACGTCGTGCAGCGAGTTCTCGGGCTCTCCCGTATCGACCTCGAAACGGCCGGGGGTTCCTCGACGGAGGGCTCACTCCGATACGTCAGTACGGAGGAAGCCCAGCGGTTGCAATCCGAGATCGCACGCCTGAAACGCGGCGAGACGGAGGGTGAGGAGACTCCCGAGTCGGCGGCCGAAAGAGAGCTGTTCGCTATCACACCGAAGGAACTCGGCTTGCTCGGCGTCATCGGTATCGACCTCCGATTGCTCGGCTTCGTGACGGTGATCCTGCCGGTGGTCTTTCCCTCGGTCCAGCGTCGATTCGGTGACCCGTTCCAGGACCCGCTGCTGGCGCTGGCGACGACGGCGCCGCTCGTGGCCCTCGCCATCGTCGCCGTCACCGCCGCGATAAGCGGCGTCATCGCCGTGACGAACTACTACGACTTCCATCTGTCACGCCGCGGGGACGAACTCCTCTACGAGCGGGGCCTCCTCCAGCGGTTCAGCGGGAGCATCCCCCTCGAGAAGATACAGACGCTCGCGATCTCGGAGAACGTCATCGCGCGCCGGCTCGGATACGCCTCCCTGGCCGTCGAGACGGCGGGCTACGCGCCGGGTGACGCCGGCTCGCAATCGGCGATACCGCTCGCGGACCGGGCACGGGTCCTGTCGCTCGGCCAGTCGGTCGAGGCCTTCGACGACCTGGAGTTCGAACGCCCGCCCAAGCGCGCCCGCGAACGATACATCGTCCGATACGCCATCGTCGTGGCCCTGTTCGTCGGTATCGCGTACGCCGTCGACCGCTGGACCGGACTGACGTTCGCGTGGTACGCGATCGCGAGTCTGCTGGCGGTCGTCCCGGTCGCCGCACACCTCAAGTGGCGGAATCTCGGCTACGACGTTCAAGACGAGTACGTCGTCCTTCAGGAGGGGTTCTGGACCCGGACGATAACGGTCGTGCCCTACTACCGCGTCCAGACCGTCGTCGACTCCCAGTCGATCTTCCAGCGGCGTCGTCGACTGGCGACGCTCGTTGTGGATACGGCCGGGACCAGTGGGCTGACGAGCGGTCAACCGCGAGCGCTCGATATCGACGCCGAAACGGCCCGTGCATTGCGCGAAACCGTCGCGGACCGCTTGCAGGCGTCGCTCGCTCGTCGTCGCGAGGAACGCCGCCGCGAGCGGTTGACGTCGATCACCGCCGAATCGCCGGAAACAGCGTCGGACGACTGATTCCGGGCGAGGGCGGGCCACCACGCTTAAGCACCCCTCGACACACCGGAATCGTATGGTATCACGAGTGACAGTAACCCTCTTGTTGGCCGTCTTCGTTCTGCTATCGGGCTGTTCGGGCCTCGTCGGCGACAGCGGCGGAAACGGAACCCCGACCGAAGAACTCCCCGACGACCCCGAGGAGTTCGACTACGCTGCCGGCTTCGGTGCCGACGGCGTGACTGACGGGGAGACCGCGCTCGAAACCTACAACGACGCGGTGCAGGCACAGGGCAACTACACAGGCGAGTACGGCTACGTCGTCAATACCAACGACGGCGAAACCGACGTCGACGTCGAATACCGCGTCGACTTCGAGGCCGAGACGGCCAACCAGCAAGCTGTCATCGAGTCACCCGACGTCAACGCTACCGTCGAGACGTACTACGAGGCCGACACGCGCTACACTCGCGCCGAGTACGAGGGCGACCAGGGCGACGTGGGTGTCGAAAACGAGTCGTTCCCGCCCGAGCAGTTGACGGC
This sequence comes from Natronomonas sp., assembly GCF_036625485.1. Lineage (GTDB taxonomy): Archaea > Halobacteriota > Halobacteria > Halobacteriales > Haloarculaceae > Natronomonas. The sequence goes on from NZ_JAZKTR010000061.1 coordinate 6,690, forward strand.
CTCGGAGGCCATCGAACCGCTGCTTTTGAACGCCTCGGAGTACGACGCGACCGTCGAGCGGCAAGACGGTGAGCAGGTCGTCGTCTACGAGACGACCGACATCGACAACGCCGCGGGCGTCCTCGGCGTCGAGAACCCCGACAGCGTCTCGAACTTCGAGGCGACGTTCGTCGTCGACTCCGAGGGGCTGATCCACAGCGCGAGCCTGCAACTCGATTTCGTCGTCGACGGCAACGAGCGGTCGACCACGATGGAGTTCGAACTCACCGATGTCGGCGAGACGAGCGTCGAACGCCCGGACTGGGCCGACGAAAGCTGACGGATCCTGATACCGTCGAACGGAACCGCCCGATAATAGCCCGGTATAGACGGACACAGCGCTTTTGAGGTCTCCACAGAAGCACCTCCCATGGACCGTCGAGTCGCCCTGACCGTCGCAGTCGCCCTCTTTCTCGCGCTGGCCGGTTGTTCAACCCTTCCCATCTGGGGTGAAAACGGGGCGCAAATCCCAATCCTGGTTCCGGAACCGAAACGCCGACCGTGACGCCCACGCCGACCGAATCGATTCCCGACGCTGACTCCGGTGGCGACGGCGGTTGCGGGCCGACAGACGCCACCTATCCGCAGGGCTAGGACGCCAGCGGGGTGAACGACCCCGGCACTGCCACCGCCGCCCACGTCGACGCGCTCGTCAACTATTTCAGCTACCTCTTCACGTACCAGAGCCGGCTGGAAACCGCCGAGGGCAACAGTTCCTTCGCGTATACGACCGCCGCGGACAACGAGGCAGGGGTCGCCTACATCGTCCGGGACACGTCGCAGGGACCACAGGCGGCCTACTACGAGGACGACCGCGTGTACGTCCGCGACGAGACGGGCGACGAAACCCGGTACAACTCCACCGACCGCGAGTACGACATGGTGGAGTTCTCCGGCGTCCAGTTCGTCGGCCCGCTTCTGGGGAGCGCCGAGTACAACGACGCCGAGGTCATCGAGACCGAGAGCGGCACCTTCTTCCGGTATACGAGCGCCGAGGTCACGAACCCCGAGGAGACCCTCGGTACCGAGGTCGATGGGGACCGCATCGAGCGCTTCGACGTGAGCATCGTCGTCGACAGCGAGGGGGCAATCCGCGAGGCGATGTTCGTCGTCGAAGCCGACAACGACGTGACCGCTAGAATGTCGGTCGGGGAAGTTGACTCGACGAACGTCGAGCGGCCCGAGTGGTTCGACGAGGCCGACGACTCGTAACCGTCGTACGATTTTTCCGTCCGCTGTCCGTTGTCACGGTATGGCACGCGAAGTCCGCCACGACGCGAACGGCCCGGACGTTCTGGACGAAGATGACCTCGGCGACGACGGGAAGCTATTCGTCTGCCGCTGTGGCCTCTCGGCGAACAAACCCTTCTGTGACGGCTCGCACAACGGGACCCACGACGAGGAGGACGGCGTCGTCTACAAGTACGAGAACGACGACGACGAGAACGATCGGCACGTCATCGACGAACTCGTCTTCGCCGACGAATAGCCACTTATCGGTCGCCGTCGTAGCCGACGTATGGACTACGAGGCCGCAGTGCTCGACCTCGACGGAACGGTCTACCGCGGCGATACGTTGCTGCCCGGCGCCGCGGCGGCCGTCGAACGGCTCCGGGCGGCCGGGGTCGACCTGTGTTTTTTCTCGAACAACCCGACGAAATCGCGGGTAGACTACGCCGAACGGCTCCGAGACCTCGGTATCGACGTCGACGAATCGGCGGTGCTGTCGGCAGGAACCGTCACGACGCGGTTCCTCGCGGACGAACACGGCGACGATGCGGTGTTCGTCGTCGGCTCCGACGGACTGATCGAACAGTTCGAGGCGGCCGGCCTCTCGACGGTCGCGGACGCGACGGAGGCCGACGTGTTGGTCGCCTCCTACGACATCGATTTCAGCTACGGCGACATGCTGGCCGGATATCGCGCGCTGGAAGCCGGCGCGGCCTTCTACGGCACCGACCCGGACCTGCTGGTGCCGGCCGAGGAAGGAATGGTTCCGGGCTCCGGGGCCATCATCAACGCCGTCGGCGGTATCGTCGACCGCAACCCGGCGAAGATACTCGGCAAGCCGTCGGCGGAAGCCCAGCTGGCCGTCCTCGACAATCTCGGCGTCGCTCCCGAGCGATGTCTGGTCGTCGGCGACCGCCTCAACACGGATATCGCACTCGGCGAGCGCGCCGGCATGACGACGGTGCTGGTCCGAACCGGCGTGGCGACCGACGCCGACGTAGCCGACAGTGAGATCCAGCCGGACTACGTCATCGATTCGCTCGCAGATCTCGAAACCACCCTCTCGTAAGCGCGACCCGACGCGGGCGTGTCCGTCGTTTATAAGGACAGTGTTCGAAGCGGGGCATGAGAACCAGCCACCAGAGCGACGGCGAGGAATTGCTGTTCGTGATGGGTTGGGGCAACCGCGTCGACGGGACCAACGAGCGGTGGTTCGCGACGCAGTTGGCCAACGAAGGCTATCGGGTGACGCTCGTCGAACTGCCGACCAACCCGCGGGATTTCGAGGCCGAATATCTCGACCCGGTTGCAGATCTGTGGCGCGAACTCGGCGAGCCACTCGTCGTCGGCCACAGCACGGGCGGGCTGGTCGCGGCGCATCTCCGACCCGAGCGGGCGGTCTACGTCAGTCCGTGGTGGGCGTTCCACGGGGAGAAGCATCGCGAGCGTATCCTGCGGTGGGGCTCGAAACTCCCGCTTTCGCGGCCCTTCGTCCCGATCGACTTCGACCGCGAGGAGATCGGCCCGCGGGTGACCGACCGCGGGTGGAGCCGGATTCCGGATTACGTCTCTCCCGTATTTATACGAGAGATACGGGGACGCACAGGCGTCGCTTCCCGAGATATCCGACCGTGCGCGGGTCTGCTGTTCGCTCCGGGATACCGTCGTGGGACTGCAGGGCATCGGCGAACGAGTGCCCTCCGAGCGGGTCCACCTCTACGACGGAGGCCACGAGCCGTTCGCGGCGGCCGACCGAGAGGCCGCGACCGACGTCGTTCTCGACGCTATCGGGGGAGCTATCGAGTGACGATAGCTGACGACTTCGGAAACGAGCGGGCCCGAGAATAGTTGATACGGACTACACGCGGCCGGTCACTGTGAGGCCGCATCGAACCGTCTCATGGACGGCCCCTCGCGGCCGGGGGGACGGCAAAAGGATTTATTTATCTTCAATTCCACATTCCCTAGTCCTCCTATATTCTATTTCTCGACGCTGTGAGCCACGATTTATGCGGTTTCCGACCCGTTGTCTGACGAGGTTTTATATACGAGGAGTGCCCACCCACGAGTATGGTTGACACAGACCATACACCATACGATTACGGCGGAGCGGAAACCGAAGCCCTCGGCGAGGACCCGCCGCACGAACAGCAGCACGGCGCCGACACGGTCATCGTCGACGGCTCGGTGATGAGCTACAGAAGCTACACCAAGGTCGAGGAGGACTGATCCGGCGGGCCGACCTATCGTCGGCCCCCGGATCGGTCGCTGCCAACGGCCGCTCCGATTCCACAGCAGGAGTATCGCTCGCTTCCCACCCCACTTCTCGCGCCATCTTATAAGACGCCCCACGACCAAGGGTAGGCTATGGAGTACGCCGACTTCCTCGACGAGTCGTACGAACCCGGAGCCGAGGACCTCGTCTGCACGTTCAGAATCGCACCCGGCGAGGGGCTGTCGGTCGGCGAGGCCGCGGCCCGCGTCGCCTCCGAATCATCCAACGGCACCTGGGCCGCCCTCTCGCCGGAGTCGGACGTCCGACAGTACTCGGCGCTGGCCTGCGGTATCGGCGGAGAGGGTCCTCACGGCACCGATATAACGGTCGCCTATCCCGAAGCCCTCTTCGAGTACGGCAGCCTCCCGCAGGTGCTGTCCTGTATCGCCGGCAACATCATGGGCATGAAAGCCGTCGATACCATCCGCCTGCTGGACTGTGACTGGCCCGAGGGCCTCGCCGATTCCTTCCCGGGCCCGCAGTACGGTTCGGACGTCCGAACCGAGATTCTCGATGCCGGCGACCGCCCGCCGCTGGCGACCGTCCCCAAGCCGAAGGTCGGCCTCTCGACCGAGGAACACGTCGACATCGCCGAGGCGGCGTGGCGCGGCGGCGTCGACCTCCTGAAGGACGACGAGAACCTCACCGACCAGGATTTCAACCCCTTCGAGCGCCGGGTGGCAGACGCCCTCGAAGCCCGCGACCGCATCGAAGACGAAACCGGCGAGCGCAAGGACTACCTCGTCAACATCACCGCCGAGACCGACGAGATGCTTCGCCGCGCCGAGTACGTCGCCGACCAGGGCGGCTCCTTCGTCATGGTCGACATCATCACCTGTGGCTGGAGCGGTCTCCAGACCGTCCGCCGACGGACCGAGGACCTCGATCTCGCCATCCACGCCCACCGGGCGATGCACGCCGCCTTCGACCGCCTGCCACAGCACGGCGTCTCGATGCGCTGTCTCGCGCAGTTCGCCCGCCTCGCCGGCGTCGACCACATCCACACCGGTACAGCGGGCCTCGGCAAACTCGAAAACGAGGACACCCCCGGAATCAACGAGTGGCTCCGTTCGGACCTCTACGGCCACAAGGACGTCCTGCCGGTCGCCTCCGGCGGCCTGCATCCCGGCATCGTCGACCAACTGCTCGACGCGCTCGGAACGAATATCATGGTCCAGGCCGGCGGCGGTATCCATGGCCATCCCGACGGCACCGAGGCCGGTGCCCGCGCGCTCCGTGCGGCCGTCGAAGCCCACGGCGACGGCGAGTCCCTCGAAACGCGCGCCGAATCCGTCCCCGAACTGAAGACGGCACTCGACAAGTGGGGCACCGACTCGCCGCGCTAAGAGCGCTCGAAACGTCGCAAAAACCTCGGATGATGCAGGCTACTGGAACCCGCGGCCCACGTCCGATTCCTCGATGAGGTCGTCGAGTTCCTTCGAGAGCAGGTCCTCGGCCTCCTCGAAGGTCTCCGAGAGGTCGTCGAGTTCGTCGGGCCGGTCGTACATGTCGTACTCCATCGGCCCGAAGGCGGGGCTATCGAGGGCATCCATCACGTCCTCGAAGAGCGCATCGCCCGTCGTCGGCGCGTCGGCATGGGTTTCGAGGACTGTTTCGAGTTCCTTCGCGCGTGCTTCGGCCTCGCTTTCGTCCTCGATACCCTGATTGACGCCGAAGCGGCCGCCGCTGTCCTTGCCCGGAAACAGCGGGTCGAGTTCGTCGTCGACCTTTCGGGCGACCTGTGCGCCGACGCCCTGTACCTCGAAGGGGTTCTTGGCGTAGGTCTTCAGCTGGTAGACGCCGACAGATGGATGGCCGACGAAGAGGTCCTCGCCGACGCCGCCACGGCGGTCACCGGCGACGGCACGCCAGCCGCTGGGCTCGGCGTTCGACTCGACCACGTCTTCGAGGATATCCTCCCAGTCACGGACGCGCATATACGACGTTCGCGTGGCAACGAGAATGAAGCTGTCGGCTCCGGCGACCGATAGCGTTTTTCCGCCGAGCGCGTTGGTGGGTATGTGAACGTTCGCGGCCCAATCGTCGAGGCGAGCGACCCCCGCACCGTCGAGACGAGTTACGGCACCTCGGAACTCGCCGAGGTGACGATCCGTCCCGACCGGGGCGCCCGCGACCCCGTGTCGGTGACGCTGTGGGGCGACTGGACCGAGACGGCCGAACTCCTGACCGAAGGGATGGAGTTGCTCGTCACGAACGTCGAGGAAGACGAGTTCAAGGGCGAAATTCAGTACTCGACGACCGGCGACTCGCTGGTCGTAGTCGACCCCGATTTCCTCGTCGACGTGACCGACATCCGTTCGTGGGTCCAGTGCCCGCGGATGTACTACCTCAACAAACTCACCGGCATCCCGCTGAAATACCCCGTTATCAAGGGGACCGTCGTCCACGAGGTGTTCGGCGACCTGCTCCGGGGCCGGGACCTCGATGACAGCATCGAGGAACGCGTCGCGGAGGCGGCCCTCGACGTGGGGCTGCTCGGCGAGACCGCCGACTCGGTCGCCGACGACGTCCGGCAGAACGCCGCCGCGATTCAGGGGTGGCTCCAGCAGGGACGGCTCGGCGACGACGCCGACACGTGGCGCTCCGAGCAGACGCTCATCTCCAAGCGATTCGGCATCAAGGGCCGGGCCGACGCCGTCCGCCGGGGAATGCCCGTCGAACTGAAGACGGGCAAGAACCTGACCAAGGAACCGCGATTCCAGGACAAGGTGCAGGCGGCCTGCTACGCCCTTCTTCTGGCCGACGGCGTCGAAGACGCGCCGGATACCGGAACGCTGCTGTACACCAAGAACACCGCGCTGGAACGGAGCGAGGAATCCGGAGACCTCTCGCCGGCCAAGGAGTTCTCAATCGGCTCCGGCTTCCTCCAGTTCGTCCTCCGGACGCGCAACGAGATCGCGGCTGCTGAACACGACATGTCGGTGCCGACGGGCTACGAGGCCAACGCCAAATGCGAGTACTGCTTCGAGCAGGACACCTGTATGGTCGTTTCGGGCCGTCTCGATCAGGAGTCGAAGGCCGGCCAGATCGGCGAACCCCTGCCCGAGGAGGAACGCGACTACTTCGACCGCTTCTATCGCGCCATCGAGGAGGAGCGCCGGGAGGTCCACAACGAGTACCGCAAGCTCTGGGAGCAGACCGCCGAAGAGCGGGCCGACGACGACCGTGCGCTCATCGACCTCGAACCACTCGATAGGCGGGCAGTCTCCGGCGGCCGCTGGCGTCTCCGCGCGGAACGGACCTCCGACGAGGTCTCGAAGATTCGAGAGGGCGACCGCGTCCTCGCCAGCGACGGCGACCCCATCGACGGGACCGCCGAACTCGCGACCGTCGAGGAACTGGGCGAGCAGGTCGTCGTCGTGGCCGACGAACCGCTCGACCTCCG
>NZ_JAZKTR010000062.1:0-13600 GCF_036625485.1 Natronomonas sp.
CTGCCGCGCGCGCCACGCTCTCCTCGTCGATCTTCACTTTCGCGCCGGCCTCGGGATCGGTCGGGTAGCCGGCGGGGACGGCGTACTTGCAGACCGTCGCCTGATTCGAGAAGGTCAGTTCGGGCAATTCCTCACCGTCGCGGGCGGCCTGCAGGATGGAGACGAAGTCCGTCTCGAGGACGGGCAGGGTGTTCATCGCCTCGGGGTCACCAAAGCGGGCGTTGAACTCGACGACTTTCGGCCCCTCGTCTGTCAGCATGAACTGGCCGTAGAGGATGCCTTTGTAGTCGGGCATCGCCTCGACCACGGCGTCGATGACTTCGACCGATTCGGTGTAGTCGGCCTCCGTCATGAACGGCAACTCGAAGGTGGCGTCGCTGTAGGAACCCATGCCGCCGGTGTTCGGTCCCTCGTCGCCCTCGTAGGCGCGCTTGTGGTCCTGTACGGCGGGGGAGACGCGATACTGGCCGTCGGCGACGAAGGCCTGAATCGTGAACTCCTCGCCGACGAGGCGCTCTTCGAGGACGAACTCCTCGTAGTCGCTGTCGAGGACGTACTCGATGCCCTCTTCTTCGGTGATCTGGTCGCCGATGACGCGGACGCCCTTGCCGCCGGTGAGGCCGCGGGGCTTGATGGCGAGGTCCCCGTCGTACTCGCGGATGTAGTCGGCGGCCTCCTCGGGGTCCTCGAAGGTGGCGAAGTCGGGACAGCCCGGAACGTCGTGTTCGGCCATGAACTCCCGCTGGAAGGCCTTGTCCGTCTCGATGCGGGCCTCGGCTTCCTGCGGGCCGAAGGCGTAGACGCCCGCCGCATCGAGCGCGTCGGCGACGCCCGCGTTCAGCGCGGATTCGGGGCCGATAGCCGCCAGCGTCGCGTCGACGTCCGCCGCGTAGTCGACGATGGCATCGGCGTCCGTCTCGCTGAGTTCCTCGAACCCTTCGGCGAGCGAGGCGATGCCGGGGTTCCGGTTCGACGCACAGGCGTACAACTCCGCGTCGGACGAGTCGTCAACTGCGCGGGCGATAGCGTGTTCGCGGCCGCCGCCACCGACGAGCAGCACGGTCTCGGTCATACGCGTATGCGACACGCATAGAAGTGTAAACGTTGCTGTTCTCGCGGCCGATTGTATTCAAGTTCGTGGGTATAACGACGGACGGGCCGCTACACTCGCTCGTCGAGCGAGTAACTGCCGCCGACCGACCAGAAGAAGTCGTGGTCGCCCTGTCGTTCCTCCTCGCAGACGCCGTTCACCGACTGAACGCCGTCGACGCTCCCGGCCCACTCCACGTCGTAAAAGCCCCCCTCCCGTCGCTCGCTGTTCGTGTCGATACCGCTCGTCGTTCCGTTGAGCGGGAACCGTCCGGATGGTGGCGACCCGAGGCTCACCTCGACCTCGCCGTCCGACCGGGAGGTCGAGGCCGCATCGGTGAGGACGCCGTCCCGAAGCGAGACGCTCGCCGAGAGGCTCGAAAGGGTGACGTCCCGGACGAGGCGGTCGTCACCGCCGTCTGCGGCCGCCCACAGCCAGTAGCGATAGCGGTTCTCGCCGACCGCGTAGGCCGCGACGCTGGCGTCGACGATGAGCAGGGGTGCGTCGGGATCGACCTCATCGGGGTCGAGGCTGGATTCGGTACCGCCGGGCTGGCCGGGCGTCTCCCGGGAGACGACCAGCCGCTGGGTGTAAGCCGTCTCGAGGTCCTCGGGCTGTTCGGCCTCCAGCCCCCAGACCCCGTTGTCGCCGTAGCGGTCCGCCATATCGTCGACGTAGGTAGAGAAGGCATCGGCGTCGAGCGCGCGGTCGACGGAGGGGTTCAGCGCCCAGTTCGTGCTGGATTCCAGTCGCGTCTCGCGGCGCGTCACCCGTTGTTCGATACAGCCGGCGAGGCCGGCCGCGGCGAGCAAGCCGCTACCGGCACGCAGCGCGTCTCTGCGGGAGAGCTCCATGTTCGCCCACTCTGTCCGGTGACTCAAATAACCCGCTATCGAGCGGCGGGGCGCCGCCGCGGTATCGACTCGTCCGACCCACACGCGTTGGCCGGCCCGAACGCCCGGTTCAGTCGACTTTATGCCATAGAGTACCAAACATTACATGGCATGTCCCAGCAAGTCCAGAAAGAACTCGAGGTAGACCAGTACACGCTCGGCCTCGTCGGCCCGGAACAGGAGTGGGCGGGCACCGTCGCCGACGGTGGCACCGTCCGGACACACACCCCGCCGGCCTGCTGGGGACCGATGATCACGCCGGAGTTCCGTGGCGGCCACGAGGTGACGCGGCCGATCCGCGTCGACGGCGCCGAACCCGGTGACGCGCTCGTCGTCCACATCAACGACGTCGAGGTGACGAGCGTCGCTACGAGTACGGGCAGTATGGCCGAACGCGAGGGGGCCTTCGGCGACGACCCCTTCGTAGACCACGTCTGTCCGGAATGCGGGACGGAGTGGCCCGACAGCGTCGTCGAGGGCACCGGCGAGGACGCGATCCGGTGTGCCGACTGTGGCGCCAACGCCTCCTCCTTTGGCTTCGAGTTCGGCTACACCGTCGCCTTCGACGAGGACCGCTCGGTCGGCCTCACGGTCGGTCCCGAGGGCGCCGACGACCTCGCCAACCGCGCCCACGAGGCGATGGCCCTCCCCGAGAACTCCCGACAGCACCCCATCCTGTTGTACAAACCCGACGAGATACCGGGGACGCTCGGTCATCTACAGCCGTTCATCGGCAACATCGGCACGACGCCGTCCCGGGAGTTCCCCGACTCCCACAACGCCGGTGACTTCGGACAGTTCCTCATCGGCGCCGACCACGACTGGGGGCTCGAAAGCGAGGACGAACTCGAAGCCCGCACCGACGGCCACATGGACTCCAACGACGTCCGGCCCGGCGCGACGCTCATCTGTCCGGTCGAGATCGAGGGTGCGGGCCTCTACGTCGGCGACCTCCACGCGAACCAGGGCGACGGCGAACTCTCCCTGCATACGACCGACGTCAGCGGGAAGACCGAACTGGAGGTCGAACTCGTCAAGGACGTCGGCCTCGACGGCCCGCTGCTGTTGCCCAACGAATCCGACCTGCCGGATATCGCCAGGCCCTACACCGACGAAGAGCGGGAGGCGGGCGCCGAACTCGCCGACCAGTACGGGGTCGACGACGTGCGGGATGCCGCGCCCGTCCAGTTCATCGGCAGCGGGGCGACCATCAACGACGCCACCGACAACGCTTTCGAGCGCGCGGGCAACCTCTTCGGTATGACCGAAGGTGAGGTCCGGTCGCGCTGTACGTTCACCGGCGGCGTCGAAATCGCTCGTCTGCCGGGCGTCGTCCAGCTGTCGATGCTGGCACCGATGGACGTACTGGAAGCGTGTGACCTCGCCGAGACAGTCCGCGGGAAGTACGGCCTGTAGGCGACCCCGAACGCGATCGCGCCGTCGTCTCCGAGCGCCGACGCGTCGGGGGCGTCCCCATCTCTTATAAACCCAACCACCCACCCTTATATAGGATACACCCGGCAACTACACGCATGGATCGGACGCGAGCAGTCCTGCTGGGGCTTGCCGCCGTACTGCTTGCGATGTCGGTCCTCCTCGTGTCGCCGTTTCTGGATTACGTCTTCCTCGCGATACTGCTCTTCTATCCCCTTCAGCCGCTGTACGACCGCCTCACCGAGTACGCTCCCCCTCGAATCGCGTCGGCGATGCTGGTCGCCGGCACCGTCATCGTCGTGGTCCTGCCAGCGTTGCTCCTCCTTCGGACGACAGTCCGGAACGTGCGGTCCATCCTCTCGCGAATCCGGAGTGGCGAGATCACCTTCCGCCAGGTGGAAGCCGAACTCGCGGAACTCCTCGGTACCGAGGTAGACATTGCGGGCACGCTTCAGACCGCCGCCCGCGAGATACAGTTCGGTGCCATCGACGGGGTCCTCGGTGTGTTCGGCGCCTTCACGCACATCGTCATCGGACTGGCCCTGACGATGTTCATACTGTTCTACCTGCTGACCGATACACCGAAACTGTCCATCTGGCTCCGAGCGACGATTCCCCTTCCGCAGGACATCCAGGCGGAACTCTACGGGGAGTTCGAGGATATCATGTGGGCGGTACTGATCAGTCACGTCTTCATCGCGGTCGTACAGGGACTCATCGCGGGACTGGGGTTCATGGCCCTCGGCATCCCCAACGCCGTCTTCTGGACCGTCATCATGGTGATTCTGGCCGTCCTGCCGATCATCGGCTCGTTTCTCGTCTGGGGGCCGGCGGCGGTCTATCTACTCCTGACGAACCAGCCCACCGCAGGCGTCTTCCTCTTCGTCTACGGCACCCTCGTCGTCGGTCTGACCGACGATTACCTCCGACCGATCGTCGTCGACCGATACACCGAAACCCGACTCAACCCGGCGGTACTCATCGTCGGCATCCTCGGCGGCGTCTACGCCTTCGGCTTCATGGGTATCTTCTTCGGCCCCGTCATCATCAGTTCGCTTCGGGCCGTCCTCGACGTCTACCGCCGCGAGTTCGGAATGGAAGAGGGCCAGCCCAACTGACCCCCCATCGACGCCGTCAACCGCCCTGCATCGCCGGGAACAGTTGTAGTTCGGCGTCGTCCGGACAGGCCGTCTCGCCGTCCACGTTCTCGCCGTCGAGGGTGACCCGAACGCTCGCTCGAACCTCGCCCTCGTCGTCGAGGAGCCGCGACCGGGCGCGCGGATACGCCTCGACGAAGGCCGCTATCGCGTCGTCGACCGTTTCGGGGTCGGCGTCGAGAGAGACTGTTTTGGCGCCCGTCGCCGCCCGCAGTTCCCCGTAGACCGTCAGCTCCATACGCTCCCTTGGGCGGCAATCCTCAAGAACACCGCCCCCGGGACTATCCTGCCGGACCCACCGCGTTTAGTAACGCGGAGAGTGTACTACGGATATGGAAAATCGCCTCGACGAGGCCGCCTCGCCGTATCTCCAGCAACACGCCGACAACCCGGTCGCGTGGCAGCCGTGGGACGAGGAGGCCCGCGAACTCGCCAGGAAGCGGGACGTGCCCATCTTCCTTTCTATCGGCTACGCCGCCTGCCACTGGTGTCACGTCATGGCCGACGAGAGCTTCTCGGACCCCGATATCGCCGAGAAACTCAACCAGGACTTCGTCCCCATCAAGGTCGACCGCGAGGAGCGCCCGGACGTCGACAGCGTCTACATGACCGTCTGCCAGCTCGTCACCGGCAGCGGCGGGTGGCCCCTCTCGGTGTGGCTGACGCCCGAGGGCAAGCCCTTCCAGGTCGGCACCTACTACCCGCCGGAACCGAAGCAGGGCATGCCCGGCTTCGGGCAGGTCCTCGACGACATCGCGACCTCGTGGAAGGACCCGGAGGGACGACAGAGCCTCGAAGACCGGGCCGAACAGTGGACGGACGCCGTCGAGGGCCGCCTCGAAGAGACGCCCGACCAACCCGGCGACCCACCGGATTCCGAGTTCATCGACGCCGCCGCCAGCACCGCCGCCCAGAACGCCGACCGCGTCCACGGCGGCTGGGGCCGCGGCCAGAAGTTCCCACAGCCCGGTCGGGTTCACATCCTCCTGCGAGCGTACGACCGGACCGGCAACGAGGAGTACCGCGACGTCGCCGTCGAGACGCTGGACGAGATGGCCTCGGGCGGCCTCTACGACCACGTCGGCGGCGGCTTCCACCGCTACTGCGTCGACCGCAAGTGGACGGTTCCGCACTTCGAGAAGATGCTCTACGACAATGCGGAACTCCCCCGGGCCTTCCTCGCGGGCTACCAGTTGACCGGCGACGAACGCTACGCCGAGGTGACCCGCGAGACCTTCGCGTTCGTCGAACGGGAACTCACCCACCCCGAGGGCGGCTTCTATTCGACGCTCGATGCCGAAAGCGAGGACGAATCCGGCGACCGTGAGGAAGGCGCCTTCTACGTCTGGACGCCCGAAGCGGCCCAAGAGGCCGTCGACGACGAGCGCGACGCCGAACTGTTCTGTGGCCGCTACGGCGTCCACGAGGGCGGTAACTTCGAGGAGGGCCAGACCGTCCTCAACGAGTCGGCGACGCCCCACGAACTCGCCGCCAAGTACGATATGGCCGTCGACGACGTCGAGGACCGCATCGAACGCGCGAAACGGCAGGTCTTCGAGGCTCGCGAGGAGCGGTCTCGCCCGCCGCGCGACGAGAAGATCCTCGCCGGTTGGAACGGCCTCATGATCTCGGCGTTCGCGGAGGGCGCCGTCACGCTGGACCCCGAGTACGCCGCGGCGGCCGAGGAGGCCGTCGACTTCTGTCGGGAGCAGTTGTGGGATGCCGACGAGCGCCGACTGAATCGGCGCTTCAAGTCGGGCGACGTCGGCATCGAGGGGTATCTCGAAGACTACGCCTTCCTCGGCCGTGGCGCGCTCGACACGTATCAAGCAACAGGCGAGCGCGAGTACCTCGCCTTCGCGCTCGAACTCGGCCGAGTCATCCGCGATTCGTTCTACGACGAGGACGAAGCGACGCTCTACTTCACGCCGACGGGCGGCGAATCGCTCGTCGCGCGGCCACAGGAGTTGACCGACACGTCGACGCCCTCCAGTGCAGGCGTGGCCGCCCAACTACTCGTGGCGCTCGACCACGTCGCCCCCGACGAGAGTTTCGCGGCGGTGGCCGAATCGGTCATCCAAACCCACGCCTCGAAGATCGAGTCCAGCCCGTTAGCGCACGCGGCGCTGGTGCTTGCGGCCGACGACAGCGCGGTCGGCGCCCTGGAGTTGACCATCGCCGCCGACGGCCTGCCGAACGACTGGCGTGACGAACTCGCATCGACGTATCTGCCGACTCGCTTCATCAGTGTCCGCCCGCCGACGGCGGACGGTGTCGAAGCATGGGCCGACGAACTCGGCTTCGATTCGGTGCCGCCCATCTGGGCGAACCGCGAGGCCCGCGACGACCGGCCGACGGTCTACGCCTGTCGGAACTTCACCTGTTCGCCGCCGAAACACGACCTCGCCGAGGCGCTGGCGTGGGCGGCGTCGGGCCTGTAGCCAGCCTCGGAACTACCCGCGTTTCTCCAACGCGATATCCGGCCGGTTCGTTATCAGGAGGTCGATGTCGAAGGAAAGCGCGTCCTCGATGTGGGGTTCGGTCGATGCCAACTCCCAGATGCCAGGGTCCATCTCGCTTCTGTTCGCCTTCTCGACGAACCAGTCCAGCCCGTAGGGGACGTAGTGGCTCAATACGAGCGAACTGCCGGCCTGCCGGGCCTCTGAAAAGAGGTCGGGATGCGGGGCCCCAGCGAGGAAGCCCCGGTCGACCGGCGGGTCGTCGAGGGTATTCAGTGCCGGAATGCGGAACGACGTCAGCGTGGTTCGGTCCACGAGGCCGAACTCCTCGACCAGCGCGAGGGTCTCCTCGGTGTAGCCCGTCTTCTTGAGTTCGAGGAACAGCGACAGCTCCGTCCCCGAAACGACCCCGAGTGCTTCCCGGAGCGTCGGGATGGGTTCGCCGTCGACGCGCACGTCGGCCAACTCCTCGGCCGTCGTGGTCTCGACGCGGCCGCTGGCGTTCGTCGAGATATCCAACACGGGGTCGTGGAACAGGACGAGTTCGCCGTCGACGGTCCGCCGCACGTCGAGGGCGACGCCGTCGGCGCCGAGTTCGTCGGCCAACCGAACGCCGGCTATCGTGTTCGGCGCCTCCAGCCCCGCGACGCCACGGTGGCCGACGATAGCCGGGTTCGCGAGGTCGGCCCCCTGATGGACGACCGGGAACGCTCCCAACGCCGCCACGCTCGCGCCGGCCGTCGTGAGCAGTCGGCGACGCGAGACAGTCTTCGTGGTGCCGTCGCTTTCCGTCATAGTTTCTCTCCGGTATATCGGGGAATAATCGTTGGAGGCGTTTTAAGCGATACGGGATTCGAGTCGCTCGGCGAGATACACCGCGATCGGTACGTCCCCGTCTTCGACGAATCGTGCGAGTTCGTCGCCACTGTCGACATCTTCGACCACCACAGTCGGAATCAACTCGATGCCGTAGGTATCAACTTTCGGGCCGGTCTTCGAGCCGTCCTCGGCCTTCTCGACGGGGTAGTGTTCGACGTTCTCGACGCCGGCGGCATCGAGTGCGGCGCCGAAGTCGGGCAACTGCGAGCGGCAGTCCTTACACCAGTCGCCGCCCCAGACCTTCACGACGATGTCGTCGGCAAGCGCCTCGAAGACGTCGACGGCGTCCTCGTACGAGTCCGCATCCCAGACGGGATTCGGACGCATCGTTTCCAGTTCCATATCTACCGATTCGTCGCACGCTTCTTAAGGGCCGCGCTACGGGCGGAACTCGCTCACGAGCGGTCACTCCAGCAGGTCGACGAGGACGTCCCGATGACACCGCTTGTCGTCGGCCTCGAAGCAGACCAAGACGAGGTCCTCGCCGTCTCGGAGGCGCTCCCGCAGGGCGTCCAGCGCCGCCGCTGCATTCGCGTCGGTATTTATATACTCTCGATAGCGCTCCGCGAAGTTCGTCTCCTCCCACGCGGCGTTGTGGGCGCCGGTTTCGCACATGCCGGCCATCGCGAGGTCCTCCTGTCGCCGTTTTGTCTCGTCGAGCAGGTCCTCGGGCGGTCCCAGTTCGGGATGGTTCTCGTCGACCGACCCGTGAAACCACCCGGACGGTCGCCGAACGACGCCGACCGCCGTCGCCCCGCCGAGGTCCACGAGGTCGTGTTGGATGGCGGCGACGTAGGTTTCGGAGACGGTACCGGCCATGAGTGATACTGGCGGCCGAGGCGGCAAAAACTATGCGCGGCCGTACCACTCGTCTTCGAACCGTTCGAGGAAGGATTCGAGGAACTCGTGGCGGGATTCGGCTACCTCGCGGGCGGCGTCGGTGTGCATCTCCTCGCGGAGGTTCAGCAGTTTCTCGTGGAAGTGGTCGATGGCGGAGGGTTCCTCGGAGTCGGGCGTCCACATCGGCCGGTCGTGGGCGCCGGTGTAGGCGAAACAGCGTGCGACGCCGACGGCGCCCATCGCATCGAGGTTGTCGGCGTCCCGGAGGAGGTCGACCTCGATGCGGTCGCCATCTCGCTTGTCGTCTCGAAATTCATATTCCTCGTGGAGCGAGACACAATGGAGGACCGCATCGCGCTTTTCCGGTGGGAAATCGGCGGCCGCGAGGACGGCCTCGACCTCCTCCAGCGACTCCTCGGGGTGGACGAACTCGCCGGCTTCGGCGCCCATCGCGCGGTGGATGTCGTGGGTCAGGGCGGCGGCGCCCAGCACTTCGCGGTCGGCGTGGGGGTAGTCGTCGGCCAACTCCATCGCGGTATGGAAGACGCGCCAGCCGTGGGCGACGTTGTGTCCCGTCGAGTCGTCGCCGACCCACATCGCCATCTCCTCGGCGATGGCCTCGAAAAGGGGGTCGACACCGTGAGGGGCCTCGGGGGCCCGAGCGTCGGCAGGATCCATATTCGGTGGTTCGCCGCGGCCGTCTTCAATCCCTCGTCAGCGGAACGGCGTTCAGGACGATGGACAGCGGTAGGTCCCGAAGTCGGTTCGGGTTCGCTCGCCAGTGTGGACGCTCTCGTGGACGAAGGTGATCTCGACTTCGGTGAGGCGTTCGCCGTGGGTCTCCGCGCCGGTTCGACAGAGGTAGTGGGCGAACGCGGCGATGCGACGGTCGCTACCATGCTGGAGGCCGATCAGGTACTTGCGCCACCGCGCGTTCGGATAGGTGTCGGCGATGTGGTCGGGCCGTCCGAAACTCGTATCGGCGTGGGGGTAGACGTCGACCGTCTCGCCTGCCGCCGTTTCGCCGGTAGTGACGTACCAGCCGTCGTTGGCGGGCGGGTTCGGCGCGAAGAGTTTCCAACTGTGTTCCTCCGGTTCGACGGGCGACTTTTCCGGGGTCGCCACGGCGCCGACGGCCGCGACCTGCCACAGCAAGCCGACGACCAGAACGAGCGCCGTAGCGACCGGCAACGCCCGTGCGGCGCTCCGCCGGAGGCCGGCCGGGAGCACGGCGATGGATGGCTGGACAGCGGCGTCGATTCGTGGCCGGGAATCGAGCCAACCGCCGATTCCGTTTATAAATGGTCCGACAGTCCCCTCCACGTGGTCCCAGACGACAGGTGGTAAAAAGACCAGCAGGCCGGTGAGCATTGCCTCGGTGAAGAGGCCGAGGTCCATCGTGAGTCGCATCGCCAGATGCGCGCCCATATAAGATGCGACGAGCGTCGCTCGAAGCCAGCGCCGGGTCAGAATCAACAGCGGAGAGGCGACGAGCATCGCGACCCACAGCCAGTTGATAGCGACCAGAAGCGTCGTGAACTCGCTTATATACGGGCCGAGGAGGACCACGAACCGCTCGACCTGGAAGATCTGTGGGACCGCCCGGCCAGCCATCCACGCGTCGCTCCGGAACTTGAAGACGGCGTTGGTCGCGTAGATGAGGACGACCTGCGTCAGAAGCGCCGCCGTGCCGAAGCCGACGATTGGGGTGTTGGCTGTGGTGTCGGTTCCATCGCTCGCCCGCGCGTCCAGCGACCAGCGTCGACCGAGCGGGAGGAACAGGGCGACGAAGAGGACGACCAGAAGCACCGTATCGCCGCCGTTGAGGATGTAATAGTTCCGCGCCTGCAACGAGGCCAACAGGAGCCACGAGGCGACTGCCGACAGTCGCGTCCGGTAGCCGACGGTCAACAGGAGCGCGAAGCCGAAGGCGACGGTGAAAAGCAGCGCCTGCCACCATAGCGCGCCCGAGAGCGTGTGGAGCGAGATACGGGAGAGCGTCGGGTAGAGTTCGGCGTGAACGTCTCTCGGAAGGACACCCGCGTCGGTATAAAAGGCAGAGAGGTCGCGCGCTCGCAGGAGGAGGTCAGCACACAACAGCAGGCCGACGTAGATGCGAAACGCCGCCAGCGCGCGGGCATCGATGCCGACGCGTTCGGCGAGCGCCGCACGGACTCGGGAGCCGTCGCCCATGTCTGCCGGGGTTTCGGGCCGCAACGAATATCTCTTGTGGGGCGGCTGTCGACGGCGGCAGGAGTTCCCTCCTTCACGGGGGTCTTATATTGGGGTTGCCAACGTCCGGTCAATGAAACGGGGTATTCTCGAAACCGTCGGCTCGCCGCTGGTGCAGGTGCAATCCCCACCGGGGTCGACGATCGCCGCCAAGATCGAATCGAAGAACCCCGGTGGGTCCGCCAAGGACCGGCCGGCACTCGCCATGATCGAAGCCGCCGAGGAGGCAGGCGACCTCGAACCCGGCGACACCATCGTCGAACCGACCTCCGGTAACACCGGTATCGGCCTGTCGATGGTCGCCGCCGCGAAGGGCTACGACATCACGGTCGTGATGCCGGCCTCGAAATCGCCCGAACGCCGCCAGATCATGAACGCCTACGGCGCCGACCTCGAACTCGTCGAGGGCGACATCTCCGCCGCGAAGGACCGCGCCGACGAACTGGAAGCAGAGCAGGGCTTCGTGCAGGTCCGGCAGTTCGAGAACCCGGCCAACCCGGATTCGCACTACCACACGACAGGCGCCGAGATCATCGAACAGGTCGGCGACCGTACCGTCGATGCCCTCGTCGCGGGTATCGGCACCGGCGGCACCATCTCCGGGACCGGCCGCCGACTCAAGGAGGCGTTTCCCGACATGGAAGTAGTCGGCGTCGAACCCAAGGGCAGCGAGGTCCTCACTGGGGGAGAGACCGGTGAGGATAGCTTTCAGGGGATGGGCCCCGGCTTCGTCTCGCCGAACCTCGACCGCGAGTTGCTCGACGACGTGGCGGTCGTCGACCTCGAATCCGCCGAGGCGGAGTGTCGACGCCTCGCCCGCGAGGAGGGGATTCTGGTCGGCCAGTCCTCCGGTGGCTCCCTGCTCGCCGCGAAACGGGTCGCCGAACGGCTCGCCGAGGAGCGCGGCATCGACCCCGAGACCTGCCCCGGGCCGAGCAACGACGTGAACGTCCTCGACGAGGCGGCCCCCGACCACGAGCCGATCCCCGATGAATGCCCCCTCGTCGTCACCGTCTTCTGGGACTCCGGGGAGCGATACATGTCGACCGGGATGTTCGACGAACCGGAAGCATAGAACCGTCCGAAGTCCACTGGCGTCTTCGCCGTCGGTCTACTGTCCGCCGCTCTCGTCCGTTTTCTGCGGAGTCGCGGTGGGTGTCCCCGTCTCTTCGGCAGTGTCGGTTTCCTCAGCGGTCTCGGTCTCTTCCTGCGTTTCCGTCTCCTCCGTAGTCTCGGTTCCTTCCGGCTCGTCGCTTTCGCCTTCGTCGACTTCCTCGACTTCGACGTCCTCGTCGGCGACGCCGCTCTGTGAGATCACGGGCGTCAGATTGTAGCTGTTCTCCTGTCCGCGCTTGACGACGTTGATGTCGAAGACGAAATCGACCGATTCGCCCTCGCGGACTTCGAACGGTTTGGTTATCTGGAGTTTCTCGCTGGGAACCTTCACCTCGGCCGGTTCGCCGTCGACGATACCCTCGGTCCCCGCCACGTTGAGTTCCACCTTCTGGTAGGTCCCGGGTTCGAGTTCGCCGTCGAAGACCGGCATCGCTCGGTCGCCGACTACCTGCGTGAGGTCGACCGTGGCGTCGTCGAGGTCGAGGGTGTAGAATCCGCGATCCGGTTCGTCCTCCTCGTCGGACTCGGCGTCCTCTTCGTCACTTTGGTCGTCTTCCTCGCTCTCGTCGTTCTCCTCGGTCTCCGTCTCAGTCGTTCCTCCGTCGGCCATCCCCTCGGTTTCGGTCGGCTCCGCCGTTCCGTCAGGTGTCTCCGTCGCGGTTTCCGCTGTCTCCTCCGTTTCGTTCTCGTCGTCCTCTTCGCCTCCCTCACCGCCATCGAAGATGCGGGCGCTGTCGAACGTGACGTCCAGTCGGTCGAAATCCCCGATATCCGCCGGGGCGTCGCTAATCAAGAGTCTGAAGGCGCTGCCGCTCTCCGTGTCGTCGTCCGACCCATCGGAATCCGTATCCGGTTCGTCGCTCGATGGTGACCCACCAACACAGCCGGCCAGCAGCGCTGCACCGAGACCGCTGCCGACGGTGAGGACCTCTCGCCGCCGATAATCCTCCGGTAGGCGGTTGATGATGCGTCGTTGGCTCGGCCTGGTGTCTTCGTCTTTCATTACTATCATTTTCCGATCGGCAGGGAAAAGCCCGATGGCCGATGTGGCAACCCTGCCGGGATTCAGTCGGCTCCACCCGTTCGAATCGGTCCGGGCGTTGCGCGCCGAACGGTCGACGGAGGATAGCGGAACTGCTATTGACTCGGAGTCGGTGGTTCTGGTTCCATGTCCTCCAGTTCCCCGAACGCGAACGATATCGACCTCGGACTCGGTTTCACCGTTGGCCTCGAGATGCCGTTCGACGACGCCGTCGAATGGGCTGCCGCCGAGGACTTCGATTTCGTCGAACTACTGCTCGATGGCCCGTACGCCCGCGAGCGCATCGCCCACGATCAGGAGGCAATGCGCGAGACGCTCGCTGAGGCCGGTCTGGATATCGTCGTCCATCTTCCCTTCGCCGTCGATCCCGGATCGCCGTTCACGCCGGTCCGGAACGGCGCTATCGAGGAACTCACCGCCGGGATGGATTTCGCCGCCGACCTCGCCGCCGAGAAGGT
>NZ_JAZKTR010000063.1:0-13456 GCF_036625485.1 Natronomonas sp.
TCGGCGACCTCGAGGATGGGTTCTTCCTCGCCGACGACGGCGAGGGTATCCCCGAATCCGAGCGTGACAGCGTCTTCGGACCCGGCTACTCGACCGCCACGGAGGGCACCGGGTTCGGTCTCGCCATCGTGAAGGAGATCGCCGAGGCCCACGGCTGGGACATCGACGTGACCGAAAGCAACGAGGGCGGCGCCCGATTCGAGATCAGGAACACCACCACCACCCGGATGGACGGATAGCCGTCCTCGCGCGGGAGTCTGAAACGGCTTCTCGACGACCCGTACGTTAGAGGACCGTCCCGTGTTTCTTCGAGGGTCGGTCCTTCTCGACGTCCTCGTAGAACCGGAACCGCGTGGTCAACTCCTCGCGCAGCGAGGAGGGTGGGATGATCTCGTCGATGACGACCTCGCTGGCCATCCGCCGGACGTCGATGTCCTCGCGGAACTCCTCGCGGAGTCGCTGCTCCGTTTCCTTGCGTTCTTCCTCGTCGTCGATCTGGGCGAGTTTCCGGGCGTAGACGGCGTTGATAGCCGCTTCCGGACCCATGATTCCGATCTCGCCGGAGGGCAGCGCGATGGTGGACTCGGGGTCGTAGGCCGGACCGGACATCGCGTAGATGCCGGCGCCGTAGGCTTTCCGGACGACGACGGTCTGTTTGGGAACGGTCGCCTCGCTGGTGGCGTAGATCATCTTCTTGCCCTGCTCGAGGATGCCGTCCTTTTCGACCTGTGAGCCGGCCATGAAGCCGGGGGTGTCACAGAGGTACAGCAGCGGGATGTTGTAGGCGTCACATTTCCAGACGAACTGGGCGGCCTTCTCGGCGGCATCCGGGAAGATGGCCCCGGCGCGTTCGGCGGGCTGGTTGGCGACGATGCCGACCGGCTTGCCGTCCAGATGGGCGAAGCCGGTCATGATCTCGGGGCCGTAGTCGGGCTGGAGTTCGAAGAACGAGTCCCGGTCGACCACGCGGTCGATGACGTCGCGCATGTCGTAGCCCTTGTTCGGTTCCTGGGGAACGATGGAGTCGATGCCGTTGGGCTGGTATTTCGGCGGTTTCGAGGCGATTTCGGGTGGGTCCTCGTCGCTGTTGTTCGGGAGGTACTGGACGAGGTCGGCGACCAGTTGGCGAGCGTGTTCCTCGTCGCGAGCGACGAGGTCGGCGCTGCCGGATTCGGTGGCGTGGACCTGCGGGCCGCCGAGTTCCTCCAGGTCGATGTCCTCGCCGGTGACCATCTTCACCATCCGCGGCGAGGCGATGGCCATCGAGGACATGCCTTCGACCATGATGGTGAAATCGGCGAAGACCGGCGTGTAGGCGGCGCCGGCGATACACGGCCCGTAGAGGACACAGATCTGCGGGACGCGACCGGAGAGCCGCGAGTGGTTGTAGTAGTACTTCCCGATGCCCTCGCGGTTGGCGAAGAAGCCGGTCTGTTGGTCGATGCGACCGCCGGAGGAGTCCATCAGATACAGCACCGGCTTGCCCGTCTTGAGGGCACGCTGCTGCATGCGGAGGAACTTCTCGACGCCTTTGGCGGCCATCGATCCGCGTTTGACGGTGTAGTCATTGGCCATGAAGTGGACGTCGCGGCCCTCGAACTCCGCGCCGCCGGTGATGAGACCGTCCGCTGGCAGTTTGTCGTCGGCGTCGAACTCCGCGAACTTGCCGTCCTCGAAGAGGAAGCCGTCGTCGTCGCCAGACTCCGTCTGGCTGCCTGCCGAGCTTTGCTCGGGGTTGAACCAGAGGTCGATGCGGTCCCGGACGAAGTGCTTGCCCTGCTCGGGCAGTTGTTCTTTGTACTTCTCGGGGCCGCCTTCCTCGATTTCCTCGATTTGCTCGATGAGTTCCTTTTCCCGTTCGGTCGGCCCGAGGTCGTCCTCGATGGGCGAGCGGTCGGCTTCGCTGGTCGCGGCCGGTTCGTCGGCGTCACCGATGTACACCTCCACATCGGCTTCAGCGTGGGTCGCCATGGCCTGTGCGATGGCCTCGGCTTCCTCGACGCTGGCCTCTCCCGCGATGCGGACTTTCATACTCCTACCGTCCCCCGTAGCCATTAAACCGTTTTCCATCCGCTGAAACCGACATTCGGTTCGAAGTTTATCAGGCTATTTAGGCTGGCCTAAATATCGACAGCCTCTTTAGGGTAGCCTAAAACTATCCGGACAAGATGAGTCAGGACATCTGTGTCGTCGTTCCCACGATACGGGAGTACGACTGCATGCGGGCGTATTTCGACAACGCTCGGCAACACGATTTCGACCTCTCGAGGCTGCACGTCGTCCTCGTCACCGAGGACTTCTGTGAGACCGACGAGATGCGGGCGATGCTCGACGACGAAGGCGTCTCCGGCGAGGTCTTCGACGAAACGCGCCGTCAAGAATGGTACGACGAACACGGCATCTCGGAGTACGACCACCTCGTTCCGGCCGCCAGCCACGCCGAGACGAGTTTCGGCCTGCTGTACATGTGGGCCAACCCGCAGTTCGAGTACGGCTTCTTCATCGACGACGACACCCTGCCGCACGACGAGGACGACTTCTTCGGCCAGCACCTCCGCAATCTCGCCTTCGACGGCGATATCGAGACGGTGTCCTCCGACGAGAATTGGGTCAACGTCCTCTATCAGAACCACGACGACCACGGCCTCTACCCCCGGGGCTACCCCTACTCCGCGATGCACGAGACCGTCGAGACCGAGACGACCCATGTGGACAGCGTCGTCGCCTCCCAGGGTCTCTGGACCAACGTGCCTGACCTCGACGCCGTCCGCATCCTCATGGACGGCGACCTGCAAGGGCAGGCCCAGACACGCACCACGCGCGAGGACTTCACCAACGACTTCGTCGCCACTGAGGGCGACTACCTCACCGTCTGCTCGATGAACCTCGCCTTCGAACGCGAGGTCATCCCCGCGTTCTACCAGTTGCCGATGGACGACAACCAGTGGGACGTCGGCCGCTTCGACGACATCTGGAGCGGCGTCTTCCTCAAGCGGGCCTGTGACGTCCTCGGCAAGGACATCTACAACGGCTTCCCGCTGTGTGAACACAACAAGGCGCCGCGGTCGACATTCGACGACCTCCACAACGAGGTCGCCGGCCTCGAACTGAACGAGCACGTCTGGGAACTCATCGACGACGTCGGTGCCGATGCCGACTCCTACGCCGAGGTCTTCGAGGCGATGGGCCAGCGGCTGGCCGACGGCGACTTCGAGAACTACCAGAACGGCGCGTTCTTCAACCACGTCGGCGAGTACATGCTCGACTGGCTGGACTGCCTCGACGCCCTCGAATCGACCCGCGTCCCCGCCGCGGCGGACGACTGAAACGACGCTTACATACCCACTACAATCGACCCACACAACAATGACTGAACGACAATTCTTCGACGACGCACAGAGTCGCCGTCGGTTCCTCGTGACCGCCGGCGCAGTCGGCGCGACCGGCCTCGCCGGTTGTTCCGACGTCCTTCCCGGCAACGGGAACGGCAACGGAAACGGTGGTTCGCCCGTCGGCCAGATCGGCTCCGGCCGCGAGGGGCGCTCGCCCGGCGGCGTCTCCATGGAGGAGATGCCCGACCTCGAAGGCGAACTGACCGTCTACTCCGGCCGCGGCGAGTTCCTCGTCGGCGAACTCGTCGAGTACATCGAGAGCCTCTACGACGACTTCACACTCAACATCCGCTACGGTGGCTCGACCGACCTCGTCAACCAGATCATCAACGAGGGCGAGGGCACGCCCGCCGACGTCTTCTATTCGGTCAACGCCGGGTCGCTCGGCGTGCTCACCGCCGAGGGACGTACGCAGGCCCTCCCCGACGAGGTGCTCGAATTCGTCCGCGAGGAGTTCCGGACGGACGAGTGGGTCGGCACTTCCGGTCGCGCGCGGTCGGTCCCCTTCAACACGAACGAACTCTCGGAGAGCGACCTTCCGACCGACATCATGGAATACCCTGACGTCGAGGCCGACCTCGGCTGGGCGCCGTCCTATGGCTCCTGTCAGGCCTTCGTGACCGCGATGCGCCTCCTCGAAGGCGAGGATGCGACCCGCGAGTGGCTCGAAGGCGTCGTCGATTCGGGCATCGCGAGCTATCCCGACGAGTTCGCCACCTGTCAGGCAATCGCCGATGGCGAGATCGACGCCGCGTTCACGAACCACTACTACATCCAGCGCGTCCTCGATGGCTCGCCGGACGCGCCTATCGCCACCACGTTCACCGAGGGCGACGCCGGCGCGATGTTCAACGTCGCTGGCGCCGCCGTCGTCGACGCTGCCTCCGACGCGGACCTCGCCTCGAACTTCGTCCGTCACCTCCTGTCCGGCGAGGCACAGGACTACTTCGCCCGCACCACCTTCGAGTACCCGCTCATCCCTGAGGTCGAACCCATCGGCGACCTGCCGACCATCGACGAACTCGACGTGCCCGATATCGACCTCACGCAACTGTCGGACCTCGAACCGACCATCGACCTGATGCGCGAGGCCGGCGTCGACATCTGACGTGATGGACGCGGGTCGGGACCGACTGCAAGCCATCGTTCGCGGACGCGGCGCCCGCGAGCGGCTTCTCGCAGCCGCCGTCGTCGTAGCCGCCGCTGTCCTCACCTACGTCATCGCCGCGGTCGTCTTTCCACATCACTCCTCCAATCACGACGAGGCCGTCTATCTCCAGCAGGCGTCGATGCTTCTTGCCGGCCAGCTCGAACTCCACGCCGGCGAACTCGCCGACGCCTTCCACCCGTGGTTCTTCATCGAGGACGGCGGGCGCCTCTACCCGAAATACCAGCCCTACCCCGCAGTCCTCTACGCCGCCGCGATGGGGCTTCTCGGCGAACCAAGCGTTGCGCTGGCCGGCGTCGCGGCCGCCAACACCGGTCTCGTCTATCTGCTCGGTGCCGAGGCCGTCGACCGACGGGTTGGCGTCGTCGCCGCCGCCGTCTTCGCCGCCGCGCCGCTTTCGGTCGTCACCACCGCCGTCTTTCTCCCCTACGCCCCGACGACGATGCTCAACCTGGCCTTCGCGGTGCTGTATTTACGGGGCGTTCGCCGGGGGCATCTCCCGAGTGCGGCCGGCGCCGGCCTCGCCATCGGCCTCGCCTTCTTCGGCCGCCCCCTCACGGCGGTCCTCTTTGCGGCACCGTTCATCGCCCACGCGCTGGTGGCGGTGGGTCGGTCGCTCAGCGCGGACGGACTCCGGCCACTCGCCGAACCCATCCGCCGGAACGCTCTCACCGCGGCCGGCGGCCTCGCGGGCGTCGCCCTGTCGCTCGCCTACAACGCCCGGATGACGGGGTCGCCGTTGCGCTTTCCGTACGAGGCCTTCGCCCCACAGGACGGCCCCGGATTCGGTCACCGGGAGATCCTCGGCCACTCGCTGGAGTACACGCCGGCGCTGGCCGTCGAGACGAACGCCTACGTCCTCTGGTATCTCGCCACCCGCTGGTTCACGCTGGGGCTGGTCGGTACCGCCTGCGCGCTGGCGGGCGTCGGCCTCGTCGCCTATCGCCTGCGGACCGGCGACGGGTCGTTCATCCCCGAAATCGAATCACCCGCCGCGTGGACCCTCGGCGGCCTCCTCGTTTCGGTCCCCCTCGGTAACGTCGCCTTCTGGGGCAACTACAACATCCTCGCGACGATGTCCGACCCTACCGATGGCCTCATCTCGCAGTTCGGACCGTTCTACCACTTCGACCTGCTCGTGCCGCTGTCGCTTTTCGCCGCCGTCGCCCTCGTCTCGGCCACCCGCCTCGCCCGGAACCGCCTTGCCGACGGCTACTCGCCCGAGAAGGCACGCGTCGCGGTCGCTATCGCCCTCATCGTCACCCTGCCACTGGTCGGGGTCGCAAACGCCAGCCTCGCCGCCCAACCGCTGGAGCGGAACGCCGCCTACACCGAGAAGTACGAGACGGCGTATGCGCCCTTCGAGAACGAATCCCTCGACGACGCCCTGGTGTTCGTCCCGACCCCCTACGGCGAGTGGCAGAACCACCCGTTCCAGTCGCTCCGCAACGACCCCGGCTTCGACGGCCCCGTCGTCTACGCGCTGGACCGGGACCCCGGCGAGGACTTCGCGGTACTGGACGCCTACCCCGACCGCCAGCACTACCGCTACACCTATCGCGGCGAATGGACGCCGAGCACCGACCGTCACGTCACGCCGAAACTCGAACCGCTCGACGTCCGCGAGGGCGAGCGAGTGACCGCGAGGACGACCGTCGGCGTCACCGACCGCGTTGCTCGTGCCAGGGTCCGCCTTTCGACGGACGCCGGCAGCCACGAGTACTCCGTGGAGGACCCGAACGACCGGATGACCGTCCAGTGGGAACTGGCCGGCGACGGCGCGCGACTCAACGAGGGCGACCGCGAACGGCTGACCATCGATGGCGCCGAGAAGGTCGTCCTGACGGTCACGCTCGTGGACGCCGAAGGGTCGACCTTCACCTATCGGCAGGAAGCGACCGTCCGCGCCGACGGCGACCGGATCGAGGTAATCTGGCCGCCCGACCGGACCGTCTGTCCGCTCGTCACCGACTGCGGCCGTGAAGGCACCTATCTCCCCGACCGCCCCGACGAACACCGCGAGTGGGTCGTCTTCGAGACTCGGGTGGACGAGGAACCCGGTTGACCGGTACTACAGGCCGCCCCAGCGCAGGTAGACCATCAGGACGATGATGGTCAACTGGAAGAACCCCTGCACGCCGCTGAGTTTCGCGTTCCGCATCCCGAGACGACTGATACGCTCCGTATCAGGGTCCGACGAGAGTAGTTCCCGATAGACCAGCACCTCGTTCGGCAGCAGGAAGCCGAACCCCTGCACGGTCAGGATGAACATCACCGCGAGGATGAGCAGGATGATCGTCGACGTGCCAGGCATCGTCGTCCCTGCCGCCGCGAACTCGCTGGCGAAGTACGCACCGTTGCCGATCACGACGAGCGCGAAGAACGCCAGCCAGCGCGGGTCGCGGAACGCATCGAAGACCTTGCCCAAGAGTAGCGTCGCAACGGTGAAGGTGACCAGCACGAACAGGCCGATCCACGGCCCGGCGTTCGGGAAGACGTCGATTCGGACCGCGAGCGTGATGCCGCCGAAGATCGTCACCGCCGCCAGCGTCGGCATCAGAAACGACATCTTCGGCGTGAACTTCTCGAACCAGTCCGCCCGGGCCGACAGCCCCAGCGACCCCAACACCGGCCCCATCACCATCGCCATGAACAGGTCGATGCCCGTCCATAACACCCCCGCCATCACGTGGACGTAGGTGTGCATCTCCACCGAACCGACCGTCGACGCCAGGACGAACGCGACGAGCGGAATCCCGACCGCCCCCGCGGCAAACGCCGGATTCGCTCGCTCCGCCATCCCCCGTATCGTGCTTCGAACCGTCATACGGGTCCGCCGTCTGTCGGTTAGTACTTATAATATGGTGTGTGCCCGTGTTTTGCGTCAGTCTCAGATTCCTTATATATGGGTAGCAGCCGACGGCTCCTCCAGGAACGGCTCTAGCCACGAACCAGCAGAAGAACGCCCCGACCCGGGGCTTTACACGCCGTACCTGCGATTCGTACACCAATGCGCCTGCACTGGCACCGGCGGGACCTTCGCGTGGCGGACAACCGCGGCCTCTCGGAACTCTCGGAGCCGCCAGCCGGGGTCTTCGTCTTCGACGAGAACGTCCTCGAACACGCGGGAGCGCCGCGCGTGGCGTTCATGCTGGACGCGCTCGCCTCCCTGCGGGCCGCCTATCGCGAACGGGGCTCGGACATCTTCATCCGCCACGGCGACCCGGCCGAAGTGCTGTTGGACATCGCCGACGAGTACGACGCCGAGTTGGTCTCGTGGAACCGCGACTACTCGGGGCTGGCCCAGCGCCGGGACGAACTGGTCGCCGAGGAACTCAAGGAGTGGGACGTGCTTCCCCAGCAGTTCCACGATGCGATCTGCCACGAACCGGGCGCTATCACGACCAATCAGGGCGACCCGTACTCGGTCTATACCTACTTCTGGAAGAAGTGGCGCGACCGCGAGAAGGACGACCCATACGAGGTGCCGGAACTGGCCGAGGCGTCCGACGACGAACCGATACCGACGCTCTCGGCCCTCGGTTTCGAGGTCCCGGACGCATCGATTCCCGAAGGAAGCACCGAGGTCGCCCGGGGGTTGCTGGAGGAGTTCCTCGCAACCGACGTCTTCCGGTACGACGATGCGCGGGATTACCCGGCCGAAGAAGCCACCTCACGACTCTCGCCGCACCTGAAGTTCGGGACGATCGGGATTCGGGAGGTCGACGCCGCGGTTCGGGAGGCGCTGGCTGGGGCGGACGACGAGGCTGCCGACTCCGTCGCGGAGTTCCGCTCGCAGTTGGCGTGGCGGGAGTTCTACACCCACGTCCTCTATTTCAATCCGAGCGTCGTCACCGAGAACTACAAGGAATACGACGCAGAGATCGAGTGGGAAGACGACGAGAATCTGCTGGCGGCGTGGAAAGCGGGCAAGACGGGCTACCCGATCGTCGACGCGGGGATGCGGCAACTCCGCGAGGAGGCGTACATGCACAACCGGGTGCGGATGATCGTCGCCTCCTTCTTGACGAAGGACCTGCTGGTCGACTGGCGACACGGCTACGACCACTTCCGGGCACAGTTGGTCGACCACGATACGGCAAACGACAACGGCGGCTGGCAGTGGGCGGCCTCGACGGGCACCGACGCCCAGCCGTATTTTCGTATCTTCAACCCGATGACGCAAGGCGAACGCTACGACCCCGATGCGACCTATATAAAAGAGTACGTGCCCGAACTGCGCGATGTCGCCCCCGGGACGATTCACTCGTGGCACGAGCTATCGGCGGCAGAGCGCGATGCTGCGGCGCCCGACTACCCCGCTCCGGTCGTCTATCACAGTCAGCGCCGCGAGGAGGCGCTGGCGATGTTCGAACGTGCTCGTGGGGACACGGAGTGATACGGCTCGTTGTAACAAATTACCGGCGAGCACTCGTACGGATCGGAACTCGCCGGGAAACGACTACAACGATCCGTATGAGGCCGGGAACGAGCCACGACTCAGGTCGTCGCTTGGTGTCAGTCCCGTTGCCATCCGCCGATACACGCCGTGCGGAGTGATAGCGCCTCACAACGAAGTTTTAACAGTATTCCCGAAGAGTACTAGAGATGGAGGACGATATAAATGCCTGAACATTCCAACCCCGAACTACCGCCGCTCCCGTACGATTACGACGCGCTCGAACCGTCCATCTCCGAGCAGGTCATGACGTGGCACCACGACACCCACCACCAGGGCTACGTCAACGGCCTCGAAAGCGCCGAGGAGACCCTCGCGGAGAACCGCGATGCGGGCGACTTCGGTGGCTCCGCTGCAGCCATCCGCAACGTGACCCACAACGGTAGCGGTCACTATCTCCACACGCTGTTCTGGGAGAACATGTCCCCGAACGGCGGTGGCGAACCCGAGGGTGACCTCGCCGACCGCATCGAGGAGGACTTCGGCTCCTACGAGGGCTGGAAGGGCGAGTTCAAGGCCGCCGCGGGCGCCGCCGGTGGCTGGGCGCTGCTGGTCTACGACCCCGTTTCCGACCAACTGCGCAACCTCGTCGTCGACAAGCACGACCAGGGCGCGCTGTGGGGCAGCCACCCCATCCTGGCGCTCGACGTCTGGGAGCACTCCTACTACTACGACTACGGTCCGGACCGCGGCAGCTTCATCGACAACTTCTTCGACGTCGTCGACTGGGACAACGTCGCCGAGCAGTACGAGAAGGCGCTCCAGCAGTAAGTACCGTAGTCACATCATCGATTTTCTTTCGCACGCCGTGTCGCGTAGCCGTGGGACCGGCTCCGTTCGCTACCGTCTCGCGTAGTCGTTGGACCGGCCAACGACGGCCCTCACCAGTGCTTGCGGCTGATCTTCTTCGTCGCCTTCGCTCGGAAGCCCTCTTCGTCGATGATGGAATCGAAGACCGTCTGCCGTTTCGTATCGAGAGCGCCGCCGAAGGAGCCGACACGGACCGTCCGGTAGGTGGTATAGCCCTCGTCGTTCGAGTAGAAGTAGATGTGGCCGTGCAGGAGGCCGTGGATGGTGTCGTTCTGCCGGACTTCGGCGGCCCGGCTGTCGTATTTGACGAAGGCGACGGTACCCCAGTTGACGACGGCCTCGCGTAGGCCGATCAGGAAGGCGAGTTCGTGGTTCCGGGGCAGGCCGAACTCCGTCGCGCGTTCGAGGTCCGATAGCGAGTCGACGACGATGAGGTCGTCTTTCGCATCGGCCAGGTGGTCGCCGATATCGTCCAGCAGGTCGTGGAACGTCTCCACGCCGGGATCGGGATCGGCCGGCTCGTCCTCCCCCTCGGCGGCTTCGAGCGGGGACGGTTCCTCGGACTCGTCCCGCCCTGTTCGGCGTGCCTCGAACAGCGCCGACGGGACCGGCAACAGGTCCATGAACCGCTGTGAATAGTCGACGACGGTCATGTGGTCGGCCAGCACGTCGAAGCTCTCGTCACCGAGGACGGCATCGATCTCGCTGTAGACGTGTTCGCGGTCGTGGCTCAGGGTCAGATAGGTCACCGATTCGGGGATCTTCTCGGCTCGGTCGGCGAGTTCGCTGCGGACCGTCTCGGGGCGGTGCTTCGCGGCCATCAACCGTGCGAGGCTCGTATACGTGAACGCGTCGCCGCCGGCGTCGGGCGCGCCGGCCAACAGGACGCAACTGCCCGTGGGGATGCCGCGAACGTCGCCGTCCAGTCCGCGAATCCCGAACGGGATGTAATCGACCGATTCGCTGAGATCGTGTGCCGCCGAAGCGGAACCGGGTGCCATACGTTCGGCACGGCCCGCCAGAAGTATAGTGTTGGGGCGACCGCCCTCGCTACTGCTCGCCGTCGGCGTTCTCCGTGGCGTCCTCGTCGGGCAGCGCCAGCACGTTCTCCCGACCGAGTCGGAAGCCCTCGAGGTCGCCGTCCTCGCGGAGGCCCTTCGTGACCTGACTCGTCTTGGCGTCGGTCCAGCCCAACTCCTCGGCGACGGCCTGCTGTTTCATCCGGCCGCCGCGTTGCTCGATGAGCTGGAGCACCTGCTCCTCGTTGCTCAGGAGGTCCGGATCGGGGGGTGCGGCGGCTCCCCCCTCGGCGTCGGTAGCGTCCGGCTCGGTTGCAGCGTCCGGGCCCGCACCGTCGTCCGGCGGCCCTTCGTCGCCGCTCTCGCCGCCGCCCGGCGACCACTCTCGCCGACGAGCGAACAGCACGGCACCGATAGCGAGGAGACCGAGGACCACGACCGCGGCCGCCACGAGCGGGGAGACCGGCAGTCCGTCGGAGCCTTCCGCAGCGCCTTCCGGCGCGAGTTCGATCCGCGGTTCGCCGGACGCGAAGTTCGTCGGGCCGTCGTAACTGACGGCGTTGTCCCTCGTGTCGGTCGGCGAGGGTGATGCGTCGACCAGTGTGTATCCCTCGGGCCACGACACCAGAAGCGAGGTGTTCTCGTCCAAGAAGAGGCCGTCGATGGCGTCGCCAGCGTAGAGTCGGTCGCCGTCGGTGGCCGCGAAGTTCGACCACCGGAAGGTGAAGGTGACGACACCGCGTTCCTGCGGCAACTCCTCGCGGGTGGCGGAGACGAAGACGTCCGTGATCGCCATCTCGCGGCCGGTCGCGTTGGCGGCGCTGTCGGCGGTCGCGTTCATCCGGTTGTGGAACCGATCGACATAGGGGTCGGGGTCGGACTCGATATCGCTCTGGAGATCCTCGAAGGCCTGTTCGTCCTCGTCGGTGTCGAGTTCCATCCGGTACTCGATGCGCCATGCGGCATCGCCGTCCTCCTCGACGGCGACCTCCATCAGGACGTCGTCGGGGTTGATGTCTTCCTGCAGCGCCGGCGCCGAGGAGGACCCGGCCGTAACCCCCGTTCCGGCGACGGTACCGACGAGTACGACGAGCGCGACCAATGCGGCGACGGATCCCCGGTTCACGGCCGGGAGAAGGGAGCGCGGTTATAAAGGCGTTGTTGCCGATGCAACCGAGATCTGTCGGCGACGGTCCGCGACTGTCGGTTCCACTCGCGGGCGGTCGAGATGTCGATCACCTACTGGCCGTCTCGGGTGGGCGTCCGGTCTTCGGTCTCGTTCGTACGTTCTCCGGTCCCGTCCGGACGGTCCTCCGTCC
The DNA here is from genome assembly GCF_036625485.1 of Natronomonas sp. GTDB lineage: Archaea > Halobacteriota > Halobacteria > Halobacteriales > Haloarculaceae > Natronomonas. Next base: position 12,168 of record NZ_JAZKTR010000063.1, read on the forward strand.
CGTTCGTACCGGCGTCACGCTCACCCTCGGAGCGGTCGTCGGGGTCGACCGGTGCGCCGACGTCCGGGCCGGCGATATCCCGAGCGATGTCGGCGACCTCGGGGCCGGTCAGTTCGGCGGCGTCGGTCCGGAGAGTGCCGATCCTGTCATCGTCGATACCGTATTCGGAACGGACGGTATCGGGGAGGTCGGCGGCCACGCCGGCGGCCGCGTTCGTCGTTCCGTTCGTGGCGCTCGTCTCCGCGACGGCTATCGTGACCTTCGCGCGGTAGGTCCCCTCGCTGATGTCGCCGGCATCGCGCTGTTCGCGGAGGGTTTGCTGACGTGCCTCGATCTCGGCGAGTCGCTCGTCGTTTCGGTCGAGACGGTCGGCGATGAGTTCCGCGCGTTCCGTATCCGAATCGGCGTTCGCGACAGCGATACCGAACGCGCGCGCCTCCAGTTCACCGTCGAGTTCGGCCTCTTGGGTGCCGACGACGCCCGCGAACTGTTCGCCGGGCAGCGTCTCGGTCTCGTTTTCTTGGGTCGCGGCGCCGAGAGGTACCGCCGCGAGTAGGCTCCCGACGACCATCGCCGCCAGCAGCAGTGAGAGTATCCGTTTCATCGTACACTTCATTGGGCGTCACGCGGTATATACGGGCGAGATACTCTTGACGGATTTCGACGAATTAACTCGGTTTGCAGGTGCGGGAGTCCCGTCAAGCCTCGATTACCACTTGGCGAACGGGACCTCGGAGACAGGCGAGGACCACGTCTCAGCCGCGCAGTCAACGCTGGCTATCGGGGTCGATAGCCCGTCGGCCGATGGTTTTATATATGGCCATCGAATCGGCGTTCCACCCACTCGAAACGCGGTTTTAGCCGATTTAATTCGGCTTAATTCGGCTTTAGAAGCGTCCAAACCGGCTAAATCCGGCTTCGGGGTCTCCCCCCGTTAAGTGGCTCTCGGTCCGAGAGGTGATTGCAATGAGAGCGAAACAACTGATCACGGTCGCGGTCGCAACGATGCTGCTGATCGGTGGCGCGGCGGCACTCGGTGCCGCCAGCCCCAACGCAGCGGCAAACGACAACGCCACGGACGCGCCCGACGATAACATGTCGGACGCCGCCGAGGATGCTGACGACGACGCCAACGCGAGCGAGGAGCGGAAGGGCAACGCTGACGGTGTCGGCCCGAGCGACGGGCTCCCCGAGCAGGTCCCGGATCACGTGAGTCAGATCCACGAGACCATCGATTCGTTCCTGAGCGGTGAGGTCGACAACCTCGGCCAGTCGCTGAACGACCTCCT
>NZ_JAZKTR010000064.1:0-13416 GCF_036625485.1 Natronomonas sp.
TGCATGAGTCAATCGTACGACCGAGGTCTGATAGAGGACTTCGGGCGGTGGCAGGAGTTCTCCGCCGGCATGTGGGCCTGGATCTTCCACAAGTTCACTGGCTGGGTGCTCATCGGCTACCTGTTTACACACATCGCCGTTCTGAGCACCGCCACGGTGGATGCCGGGACGTACACGACGACGCTTCAGAGCCTCGAAAGCTTCCTCGTCGTGCGCGTTCTGGAGGTCGGCCTACTCGCCGTCGCCGTCTTCCACATCCTGAACGGCGTCCGCCTGCTCTTCGTCGACCTCGGTGTGGGTCTTGAGGCACAGGACAAGGCGTTCTACGCCGCATTGATCGTCTCGGCGGCCATCACGGTCGCGAGTATCCCCACCTTCCTCGGAGGTCTCTAAGATGGCGGAACACTACTCCTCGTTCGAACCGAAAGGCACTCGCTGGTTGCTCCAGCGGATCACGGCCGCGTTCCTCGTGGCCGTGCTGGCGTATCACTTCCTGATGCTGCACTTCGTCAACCACGCGGCCGAGATCACCTTCGCCGGAACGCAGGCACGCATGAGTCAGGTCGGCTACTTCCTGACGATGGTGCTGTTCCTCATCGCGGGCACGTTCCACGGCGTCAACGGCGTCTACAACGCCCTCGTCAATCAGGGTCTCGACGGGACCCCGAAAACCGCCGTCAAGTGGCTGCTCGTCGTCGCGAGCTTCGTGCTCATCGCACAGGGCTTCCGCGTCGCGGCCGCTATGACAAACCTCGTCTAATCATGAGTACGCAAGTCACCGAACAAGAAACCGAGACGGAACCGGAGACCGAAAGCACCCATCAGGAGCGCCGGATGACCGAAAAGCGCGAACGCGCCGACATGCGCGAACGCGCCGAGGAGGACCTCGACGACACCGAGGAGACGGTGAAACTCAAGGTCTTCCGCTACGACCCCGAGGTCGAAGGCAAGAAGGACCCGCGATTCGACACGTTCCGCGTCCCCTTCACGAAGGGGATGACGGTGCTGGACGCGCTCATCTACGCGCGGGACCACTTCGATTCCAGCCTCACCTTCCGACACTCCTGTCGACAGGCCATCTGTGGTTCCGACGCGCTGTTCGTCAACGGACGCCAGCGCCTCGGCTGCAAGACCCAGATGTCCGAACTCGACTGGCCCGTCCGCATCGAACCGCTCCCGCACTCCGAGGTCGTCAAGGACCTCGTCGTCGACATGGAGCACTTCTACGACCAGATGGAGGCCGTCGAACCCTACTTCCAGACCAACGACCTCCCCGCGGCCGACGAAGAACAGCGGCAGACCCGGGAGAACCGCGAGAAGGTCAAGATGTCGACGCGCTGTATCTGGTGTAGCGCGTGTATGTCCTCCTGTAACATCGCCGCAGGCGACAACGAGTATCTCGGCCCCGCCGCCATCAACAAGGCCTACCGCTTCGCGATGGACAAGCGAGAAGGCGAGGACATGAAGGAACACCGCCTCAACATCATCGAGCAGGAACACGGCGTCTGGCGGTGTCAGACCCAGTTCTCCTGTACCGAGGTCTGCCCGAAGGACATCCCGCTGACCGAGCACATTCAGGAACTGAAACGAGAAGCCGTCAAAAGCAACCTCAAGTTCTGGTAACCGCACGCTAAAGTCTCTCAAATCCTAACCACAGACAATGACGATACACGAACACGACGTGATCGTGGTCGGCGCCGGCGGTGCCGGTCTCCGTGCGGCCATCGCGGCCCACGAGGAAGGCGCCGACGTCGCCATGGTCACGAAGTTGCATCCGGTCCGTTCCCACACTGGCGCCGCGGAAGGTGGCATCAACGCTGCCCTCCGAGACGGCGACGACTGGGAACTCCACGCGTACGACACGATGAAGGGGTCCGACTACCTCGGTGACGCCCCCGCCATCGAAACACTCGCTCAGGACGCGCCCGACGAGGTCATCCAACTCGAACACTGGGGGATGCCGTTCTCCCGCGAGGACGACGGCCGCGTCTCCCAGCGTCCCTTCGGTGGCCTTTCCTTCCCCCGGACCACCTACGCCGGCGCCGAAACCGGCCACCACCTGCTGCATACGATGTACGAGCAGGTCGTCAAACGGGGCATCCAGGTCTACGACGAGTACTACGTCTCCCAGTTGGCTGTCACCGACCACGACGACCCCACCGAGCGGACGTGCCACGGCGTCGTCGCCTACGACATCAAGAGCGGCGAAATCGTCGGCTTCCAGGCCCGAGACGGTGTCGTCCTCGCCACCGGCGGCGACGGGCAGGTTTTCGACCACACCACCAACGCCGTCGCCAACACCGGTGACGGGGCCGCGATGGCCTACCGAGCCGGCGTCCCCGTCGAGGACATGGAGTTCGTCCAGTTCCATCCCACCACGCTGCCCTCGACCGGCGTTCTCATCTCCGAGGGTGTCCGTGGGGAAGGTGGCATCCTCTACAACAGCGAAGGCGAGCGGTTCATGTTCGAACACGGCTACGCGAACAACGCCGGCGAACTCGCCTCCCGTGACGTCGTCGCTCGTGCCGAACTGACCGAAGTCAATCAGGGCCGCGGCATCAACGACGAGTACGTCTACCTCGACATGCGCCACCTCGGCGAGGAGCGTATCTACGACCGCCTCGAGAACATCATCCACCTCGCGGAGGACTTCGAGGGCGTCAACCCCGTCGAGGAACCGATGCCCGTCAAGCCCGGCCAGCACTACCACATGGGCGGCATCGAGACCAACGAACACGGCGAAACCTGTATCGAAGGTCTCTATGCGGCCGGCGAGTGTGCGTGTGCCTCGGTCCACGGCTCGAACCGTCTCGGCGGTAACGCCCTGCCGGAACTCATCGTCTTCGGCGCCCGTGCCGGCCGCCACGCCGCCGGCAAGGACCTCGGCGAGGCCGAAGTTCCGACCGGCCCCTCGGCCCGAAGCGAGGACGAGAACAGCATCGAGACGCCCGTCGAACCCGGTGCCATCGATACGGGCGACGAGGACGTCATCGCCGACGGCGCGATGGTCGACGCCGAAAACCTCGTCCAGGCCGCTGTCGACGCCGAGCAGCGCCGCGTCGACGAACTGCTCGAACGCGAGGGCACGAACCACGCCGAGATCCGCGAGGACCTCCAGAAGGCGATGACCGAGAACGTCAACGTCTTCCGCAACAAGGAGAGCCTCAAGGACGCCCTCGAGATTATCCGCGAGTGCCGCGAGCGCTACCAGCACGTCGCGGTTTCGGACCCCTCGCGGACGTTCAACACCGACCTCATCCACACCATCGAGACGCGAAACCTCATCGACATCGCCGAGACTATCACTCTCGGTGCGCTCGCTCGTGATGAGTTCCGCGGCGCCCACTGGCGGCAGGAACACCAGGAGCGGAAGGACGACGAGTGGCTCAAACACACGATGATCGCGTGGAACGACGGCACCCCCGACCTCTACTACAAGCCCGTCATCCTCGAAGGCGAAGAGAAGGAATACGAACCGAAGGTTCGTTCCTACTAACGCCTCGTTGCGTTCTTTTCGGCGCTCGATGCCCTGGTGACTGACCAGTTCTTTATATATCAGCACGCGACCAGTCGTCCCGTGCTCTGAGCGACCGTCGGCCATCCGCCGAGGCGGGAGTGCGGGACCCGGATGGCCGTCGAGCGGCCCGCCTGCTCGCCACGCCATATAAGCCCCCCCAGTCCCTACGCCGGGGTATGAGTGACTGGCAGGACATGCTCGTCGGCGACCGGATGGCCGTCGACAACGAGTTCACGCGTCGCGTCGAACAGTCCCAGTTCTCCCGACAGGAGTGGGGACTGATCATGACTGCGACCACCTTCGACATCCAGAACCCCAGCGACGAGGATGCCGCACAACTCGTCGCCGACACCTCGGAACTCCCGACGGTCATGCCGGAGTTGGAGAACATCGCCAACATGGGGCCGATGGGAATGCCCGCCGAGGACGACGGCGGCTCCGGTGGCCTCCTCGATTCGCTGCTCGGGACGCTCGGCCTCAGCCGCAACGGGGCCGACACCGACGACGGCACCGACGAGGAGAAACTCCAGGCCGCCGAGCGACTGGTAACGGCCTACGCACAGCAGCTACAGGCACACCTCGAAGAGCGCGGCCGCTGGGAAGAGGTGCGAATCGCTGCCGCCGAAGCGAAGGGAGAATAGGGGCCGTTACAGCCGGTCGACGATGGCCGCTGTGACGTCTTCGGTCGACGCCGAGCCACCGAGGTCCGGCGTCCGCGGGCCGTCTGCGAGGACGCTCTCGACCGCACTGCGAACGTCCGCTGCTTCCTCGTCGTAGTCGAGGTGCTCCAGTAGCATCGCGCCCGACAGTATCGTCGCCGCGGGGTTGGCAACGCCCTGTCCGGCGATATCCGGCGCAGAGCCGTGAACGGGCTCGAAGAGCGCGTTGTCCTCGCCGACGTTGGCGCTCGGCAGCAGGCCGAGGCCGCCGACGAGGCCGGCTGCCAGATCCGAGAGCATGTCGCCCGCGAGGTTCGGGCAGATGACGACGCCGTAGTCCTCGGGGGTCAGGAGGAGATGCATCGCCAGCGCGTCCATCAGCGCCTCCTCGTAGTCGGCGCTGCGCTCCTCGGCGACGGCCTCGACCGCATCGAGGAACTGGCCGTCGGTGACGCGCATCACGTTGGCCTTGTGGGCGACGGTGACGTCGTCGTAGCCGTTCTCTGCGGCGTATTCGAAGCCGTAGTCGGCGATCCTCCGTGAGGCGTCCTCGGTGATGACGCGGGTCAGCGTCGTCACGCCCTCGTCGATCTCCGACTCGATGCCCTTGTAGACGCCCTCGGTGTTCTCCCGGACGAACACGAGGTCCGTCTCGGGCCGAAGCGCGTCCACGCCCGGGTAGGCGCGGGCCGGCCGGATGTTGGCGAAGGATTCGACCGCCTGCCGCAGCGGCAGGATGACATCGGCGGCCGTCTCGCCGGCGGCGCCGAACAGCGTCGCGTCGGCTTCGGTCGCCAATCGGCGCGTCTCCTCCGGCAGCGCCTCGCCGGTCTCCTCCTTGACGTGGTCGCCGGCCTCGGCTTCGACGAACTCGAAGTCGGCGACGGCTTCGAGTACCTCTACGGTTGCGGGGACGACTTCCTGGCCGATACCGTCGCCGGGGACGACCAGTACCGTCTCAGTCATCCGCGTGTCCCTTCCGCGGTTCGGGGTCTTCGATGTACGGCAGCGACGCGGCGGTGTCGGCGATGGCCTCGGTGTTGGATTTCATCAGGGCCGTCGTGTCCCAGATGCCGTCGACCAGCGCCTTCCGCTGGGCGTCGTCGACCTCGACTTCGACGACCCGGTCGTCGTAGGAGACCGTCTCGGCCTCGACATCGATCTCGATCTCGCTGTCGGGGTACTTCTCGACGTAGTCCTGCAGTTCGCGGATGGTCTCGGTGTCGGCCGTGACGGTCGGTACGCCCAACGCGAGACAGTTGCCCGCGAAGATCTCGGCGAAGGACTCGCCGATGACGGCATCGATGCCCCAGCGGACCAGCGCTTGCGGGGCGTGCTCTCGGGAGGAGCCACAGCCGAAGTTGGAGTTGACGACCAGGACGTTAGCGTCCTGATACTGCTCCTCGTTGAACGGGTGGTCCTTCTCGTTGTCCTCGTCGTCGAACCGCTGGTCGAAGAAGGCGAACTCACCGAGGCCGTCGAAGGTGACGACCTTCATGAAGCGCGCCGGGATGATCTGGTCGGTGTCGATGTCGTTGCCGCGGACCGGAATGCCGGTCCCTTCGACGTGTTCGACGCTCGGAATCTCGGTTTCGTCGGCCATTATGCCTCCACCTCCGCTTTCGGCAGTTCACGCACGTCCGTCACTTCGCCGGTGACCGCTGCGGCGGCGACCATCTCGGGGCTCATCAGGACGGTCCGGCCGTCCTTCGAGCCCTGCCGGCCGACGAAGTTCCGGTTCGACGAAGAGGCACACGCCTCGTCGCCGACCAGTTGGTCGTCGTTCATGCCGAGACACATCGAACAGCCGGCTTCACGCCAGTCGAAGCCGGCTTGCTTGAATACCTCGTCGAGGCCTTCCGCTTCGGCGGCGGCCTTGACGCGCTGGCTGCCGGGGACGACCATCGCGCGGACGGAGTCGTGGACCTCGCGGTCCTTGACGATCTCCGCTGCGGCTCGCAGGTCTGGCAGTCGGGCGTTCGTACAGGAACCGAGGAAGGCCACGTCGATGTTGTAGCCCTCCATCGTCTCGCCGGGTTCGACGCGCATGTGCTCCTGTGCGCGACGGGCAGTGTCCTGTTTGTCCTCTCGGAGGTCCTCGGGTGCGGGAATCTTCTCTGTGATGCCGATACCCTGGCCGGGTGTGGTCCCCCACGTAACGACGGGTTCGATTTCGGAGCCGTCGATGGTGACGACGTCGTCGTATTCGGCGTCCTCGTCGGACCTGATGGACTCCCAGTAGGGCTTCAGTTCCTCGAAGCGCTCGGGGTCGTCCTCAAATTCGTCCGTCTGCTTGAGCCACTCGTAGGTGGTCTCGTCGGGGTTGACGTACCCTGCGCGAGCGCCGCCCTCGATGGACATGTTGCAGATGGACATCCGCCCTTCCATGCCGAGGCTCTCGATGGCCTCGCCGGCGTACTCGTAGACGTAGCCGACGCCGCCTTCGGTGCCGAGCCGACGGATGATGGTCAGGATGATGTCCTTGGCGGTGACGCCCTCGCCGAGTTCGCCGGTGACCTCGATCTTGCGGACCTTCTTCTTCTCCATCGCGACCGTCTGGGTCGCCAGCACGTCCCGAATCTGGGAGGTGCCGATACCGAACGCCAGCGCACCGAATGCGCCGTGCGTGGAGGTGTGGCTGTCACCGCAGACGATGGTCTTGCCGGGCTGGGTGATGCCCTGTTCCGGCCCGATGACGTGGACGATGCCCTGATTGCCGGTCGTCGGGTCGTCCAGTTCGATGCCGGCCTCGCGGACGTTCTCCTCGAGTTCCGCCATCATCTCCTCGGCGGCGTCGTTGTCGAGCGGCCGCGACTGGTTGGCGGTCGGGACGATGTGGTCGACCGTCGCGTGGGTCAGGTCCGGGCGAGCGACTTCGATGTCGCGTTCCCGGAGCATGCCGAACGCCTGCGGGCTCGTGACCTCGTGGATGAGGTGGAGGCCGACGAACAACTGGTCTTGGCCGTTCGGTAGGGTCGTCACCTTGTGTCGGTCCCAGACCTTGTCGTAGAGCGTTCCCTCACTCATCGGTCTGATCCACGGTCGTAGGCGCGCTGTGCGCCGTCGTTCTCGCCCGGCGGCGTGTGGCTTACGTCACCCAGCGTCTCCGCCTCGGGGGCGCTGTCGGCCGTCCCTCCGTCGGCGGCGATGGTTCGTCCGCGGCTATACGTCTGTGTGTCGCCGAACACTCGCCCCGTGTAGGGGTTGGTGTGGCTCATATTGCCTAATGTGTCTGCTGTCATGTCCTCGGAATCGTTCGCGTCGTTGCTTCCCATCTATTCGTCCCCCCACGCGAACAGTGCGCGCAGGTCCTCGCCCACGTCCTCGATGTCGTGGTTCTTCTCGGCCGCTCTGAGCTGTTTGTAGCTCGGGCGGCCGGCCTGGTTCTCGTTGATCCACTCGCGGGCGAAGGTGCCGTTCTGGACCTCTTCGAGAACTTCCTCCATCTGCTCGCGGGCGTGTTCGTCGACCACGCGGTCGCCCCGAGTCAGGCCGCCGTATTCGGCGGTGTCGGAGACGGAGTCCCACATCTCGCTGTTGCCACCCTCGTACATCAGGTCGACAATCAGCTTCAGTTCGTTCAGGCACTCGAAGTAGGCCATCTCGCGGGAGTAGCCGGCCTCGACGAGCGTCTCGTAGCCCTGCTTGACCAGCGAGGTGACGCCGCCACAGAGGACGGCCTGCTCGCCGAAGAGGTCGGTTTCGGTCTCCTCGCGGAACGTCGTCTCGACGACGCCCGCGCGGGTACAGCCGATGGCCTTCGCGTACGCGAGGCCGATATCGTGGGCTTCGCCGTTGGCGTCCTGATAGACCGCCAGCAGGCCGGGCGTCCCCTCGTCGTTCTCGTAGTTGCGGCGGACGAGGTGGCCGGGCGATTTCGGCGCGACCATCGTGACGTTGACGTCCTCGCTCGGCTCGATCTGCCCGTAGTGGATGTTGAACCCGTGGGCGAACTGGAGCGTGTCGCCGGGTTCGAGGACGGGTGCGATCTCTTCGTAGACGGCGGGCTGGACAGTGTCGGGTACCAGCACGCTCACGAGGTCGGCCTGTTCGGCGGCGTTGCGGGGCGTCGTCACGTCGAGGCCGTCGGATTCGACGGCATCCCGCGAGGACGAATCCTCGCGCAGGCCGACGACCACGTCGACCCCGGAATCGTCGAGGTTCTGGGCGTGGGCGTGGCCCTGGCTGCCGTAGCCGAGTACGGCTACGGTCTTGTCGTCGAGTGCGGTGCTGTCGGCGTCGTCGTCGTAGTAGATAGTAGCGTCAGTCATGTATGAGTCTCGTCAACGCGTGCGGTTTCCTTCTCGCCACGTGCCAGCGCTGCTTGTCCGGTCCGGGCGATCTCCCGGATGCCGAACTGCTCGTAGGCGTCGATAGCGTCGTCGATCTTGCTCTCGTCGCCGGTGATCTGGACCGTGACGGTCCGGGGGCCGGCGTCCAGCGTCTCGCCGTTGTACATCTCCGTGATGGCCTGAACCTTGTCCGGTTCGTCGCCGTTGACCTTCAGGATGACCAGTTCGCGGGCCACCGGGTCGTTATCCAACTCGCGGACGTGGACGACCGGCAGCACCTTGTTGAGCTGTTTTTTGGCCTGTTCGATACCTGGCTCCGGCTCCTCGATGACGAGGGTGATGCGGGAGTAACCCTCGTTCTGCGTGGGGCCGACAGTCAGCGATTCGATGTTGAACTGCCGACGGTGGAACAGGCCGGAAACGCGGGCCAACACGCCGGGTTCGTCAGCGACGTACGCGGAGATGATGGTTCGCCGGGGCTCGTGTTCCGCCTCGACCTCGGGGTCGACGCGGATACCCTGGGAGTTCCGGCGGCCGACCGGCCGCTGTCGCTCCTCGGGTTCGGGGCCTTCGAGGCCCTGTCGGCGGTCTTCGTCGCGTCGGCTCATAGCTGGTCCTCCGCGAGGGCGAACAGGCCGTTGTCGCCGCCGCTCGGCACCATCGGGTAGACGTTCTCGCCGGGGTCGATGTGTGCGTCGACGACGCTCGGTCCGTCGTAGTCGAGGGCTTCCTCGACGACGTCGTCGATCTCGTCGTAGGTGTCGATGCGGAAGCCACGGGCGCCGAAGGCCTCCGCGAGGGTGTCGAAGTCCGGCACCCACGGGTATTCCGAGGCCATGTGGCGTTCACCGAAGAAGGCGTCCTGCCACTGTCGGACCATCCCGATAGCGGCGTTGTTCAGCACGACGATGGTGATATCGAGGTTCTCACGAACGGCGACGGAGAGTTCCTGACACGTCATCAGGAAGGAGCCGTCGCCCTCGAAGGAGACGACCTCCTGGTCGGGGGCGGCCAGTTTCGCGCCGATGGCCGCGGGCACGCCGTAGCCCATCGTGCCTAGCCCGTGGGAGGAGACCCACGTACGCGGTTCCTTGTAGGTCCAGTACTGGCAGGCCCACATCTGGTGTTGGCCGACGCCGGTCGTGACGATGGTGTCGTCCGGCGTCTGCTCGTCGAAACGCTCGACGACGTACTGTGGTTTGACCGGTTCGTCCTCGGGCGCCGAGTAGTCCATCGGGTACTCGGATTTCCACTCCTGGACCTGCTCGCGCCAGCCGTCGGCCTCCGGCGCGTGTGGCATCGCGGTCGACAGCTGTTTGACGACGGCCTTCGCGTCGCCCAAAAGCGGGTAGTCCGCCTCGACGTTCTTCGAGATCTCCGCGGGGTCGATGTCGACGTGGATGATCTCGGCGTCGGGGGCGAAGGTTTCGACGCCGCCGGTCAGGCGGTCGTCGAAGCGCGTCCCGATAGCCAGCATGCAATCGGTCAGCGTGATGGCCATGTTGGAGTAGCCGGTGCCGTGCATGCCGGCCATCTCGAGGGAGAGTTCGTGATCCTCGGGGAAGGCGCCGATGCCGGGCATCGTCGTGATGACCGGAATCTCGTGTTCGGTGGCGAACTCCCGGAGGGCCTCGCTAGCCTCGGCCTTGATGACACCGCCGCCCGCCAGGATGACGGGTTTGTCGGCCTGGGCCAGCACGTCGGCGGCCTCGGCGACGGCCTCGGGGTCGGCCGTCTCCGGCGGGTTGTACGTATTCGGCGTCTGGGGTTCGCCGGGGTCCTCGCTGGCGTCGCCTTTCGTGACGTCCTTCGGCAGGTCGACGAGCGTCGGGCCCTGTCGGCCGCGCTTCGCGAGCGCGAAGGCGGTGCCGACATCGGTGCCGACGTCTTCGGAATCGCTGGCGAAGAAGTTCGCCTTCGTGATCGGACTGGTGACGCCGACCGTGTCGGTCTCCTGGAAGGCGTCACTGCCGACGAAATCTGTCGGCACCTGGCCCGTCAGCGCGACGACGGGGTCCGAGTCCATGTTGGAGTCGGCAAGGCCCGTGACGAGGTTGGTTGCGCCCGGCCCGGAGGTGGCCATGCAGACGCCCGGCTCGCCGGAGACGATGCCGTAGGCGTCGGCGGCGTGGGCCGCGCCCTGCTCGTGGGCCATCGTGACGTGGTTCATCTCCGAGTGGTACAGGGAGTCGTAAACCGGCATGATAGCGCCGCCCTGCACGCCGAAGAGGTGTTCGACGCCTGCGTTCTCGAGCGCGCGCACGACTGCGTCCGCGCCCGTCTCGATGTCTTTGGCTCCCGCTTCGGCGTCCGGTTCCGTCTCGGACTCCGAGGGGACCTGGGCCGGTTCGCCGCTCATGGCGAACCCCCCATCGTGCGATACCGTCGATTGGAGTGCTGTGTGTACATGTTCCTGTGGATGTGATCGTCTGAAACCGATGCGAACCGCGGTGGAGAGAAAGTAGGTGTAGGGGCTAGGCCCCTACAATAATCGCGACGCTGGCGAGGAGCGCTCGGCGCGTGCCAGCAGTCACGGGTCTCATCACTACCTTGGTAGTGAAGCGGACGGTAATAATGGTTCCGCGTTCCGCGAGCCTTGCCGCTCGCGTTCACCCGCCGCTGTGACGGGGAGCGAACTGCCGCGACGGACATCCCTATACGCGGACCTCCTCGCGTCGGATGCCCACGTCGCGGGCGAACTCCTTGAGCCGCTCGAACGTGACCTGCTCCTTCTGTGCGCCCTGCTCTTTGACGCGGCGGGTCACTTCGCGGACTTCGGCGTCGGTCGGTGCGAAGCCGGCGTCCTCCAGTCGCTCGCGAACGGAGTGTTTGCCGGTGTGTTTGCCGAGTACCAGTTCTCGGGTCGCGCCGACCATCTCGGGGGTCATCACGCCGGGTTCGAAGGTGTCGGCGTTCTCGATGACGCCGGCGGCGTGGATGCCCGACTCGTGGGAGAAGGCGTTGTCGCCCACGATGGGCTTGTTCGCCGGAATCGGGATGTCGCTTTTCTCCTCGACGATGCGGGCCAGTTCCGTGATGCGCTCGGTCTTGATGCCCGTATCGACGTCGTAGAGCGACTCCAGCGACATGACGACCTCCTCGTAGGCCGCGTTGCCGGCCCGTTCGCCGATGCCGTTGACCGAGACCTGCGCCTGTGCAGCGCCGGCCTCGAAGCCCGACAGCGCGTTCGCCGACGCCAACCCGAAGTCGTCGTGGGTGTGGACGTCGACGTGGGCGTCGGTGTGTGCCACGACGTTCTCGACCATGTCGTAGAACCGTCGTGGCGTCGCGACACCGCAGGTGTCGGGGATGTTGATCCAGTCCGTCCCGGCGTCGGAGACGGCCTCGATAACGTCGATCAGGAACGATTCGTCCGTACGCGTGGCGTCCATCGGCGAGTACATGCAGGTAACGCCGGCGTCCTTGACGCGCTCGACGGCCTCGACGGACCGTTCCAGCGCCTCCTGTCGGGTGGCGTGCATCGAATCCTGCAGTTGGACGTCGCTGGTGGACGCGAAGACGTGCACCATCTCGACGCCGGAATCGAGGGCGGCGTCGATGTCCTTCTCTACGACGCGGGCGAGCCCGCAGACCGTATTGGATGTCGCGTCGGCGATATCCGATACCGCTTCGAACTCCGCCTCGGAGTTCACGGGGAATCCGGCCTCGATGACGTGCGTGCCCATGTCATCGAGGATCGCGGCTATCTCTCGTTTGTCCTCGTAGTCGAACGAGGTTCGCGGGGACTGTTCGCCGTCGCGCAGCGTTGTGTCGAAAATCCGGGCCTCACTTATCTCTGAGGTACTATCTAGTGTGCCCTGGAAGAACTCGATCCGCCGACGAAGTCGACGTATCCTCGTGCTGTGTCATAGCAACCGATTGGAAGTCCGGCCACCTATTTAAAACTGTCCTTGAGACAGATGTTGCACGGGGGTTCAAATACTGGGTCGGAGCCACGACTTACAAAACCGCACGACGTGAGTACCTAGTATGTCCTAGTATAACCTCTCACAATTGGGTATGTGACGCCGTCAAAGCCCTGTTTAAATAATCGTGCAAGAGTTATTTTCTGCCGATGAGTTTAGAATCAAGTAGTTTTACACCTCGCGCGCGGTCCGGAAGTTGACGAATATCCACTTGGTCGGAGGCGTCCGATCGGGTCGAATTGAACCGAGTCACGGCGAGTCGGTCCACGATCGGGTTCGACACGGCGGTAGTGGCCGCCGGAGCGCGTACGTTTAACAGGACCCGACGACTCTCCGCGTGTATGCTCCGAAGCTTCGACGGCGTCGAACCCGACGTCCACGAGGACGCCTACGTCGACCCGGCGGCAGTCGTTATCGGCGACGTAACCATCGAGAAGGACGCCAGCGTCTGGCCGAACGTCACGCTGCGCGGCGACCACGGTCCCATCGTCCTCCGGGAAGGCTCGAACATTCAGGACAATTCGGTCCTCCACGAGGGCGCCGAAATCGGCCCCTACGCGACGGTGGGTCACACCGCCATCGTCCACAACTCCGAGGTCGGCGAACGCGCCCTCGTCGGGATGGGCGCGACCGTGCTCGACCGCACTGTCGTCGGCGAGGAAGCGATGGTCGGCGCCAATAGCCTCGTCACCGAGGACTCCGAAATCGAGCCGAACACGCTCTATGCCGGCAATCCTGCCGAGAAGATCAAGGAGGTCGAAGACTCGCCGTGGACTTACGCCGGCGACCGTTACGTCGAACTCTCTCGGGAGCACATGGAGAACTCCGAGCTCATCGAGTAGGTCGCCGGGCCTTGCGGGTCAGTTATTTGCTCCCGGCGCCCGCCTCGCCGATATGGCATACGTCGCGGCTATCGACCAGGGGACGACAGGCACCCGAAGCATGGTCTTCGACCGCGAGGGCCGGATCCACGGGCAGGCCTACGAGACCCACGAGCAGTTCTATCCGGAACCGGGGTGGGT
>NZ_JAZKTR010000065.1:0-13398 GCF_036625485.1 Natronomonas sp.
CGGGACTGAAGGTGAACGACGCCGTCGGCAGTTCGTTGGCTTCCTCGACAGTGAGCTGGAAGGATTCGGTCGCGGTGTCAGTGCCATCGTCGACCGTCACGTTGATTGTGTATGGTGAGTCTACTGAGTCGCCGTCCTGTGGGACGATGTCGAGGGTCCCGTTGCCGTCGCCGTCGTCTGTCAGGCTGACGAAGTCCGGCCCGTCCGCCGAGAGCGTCAGTGAGTCGCCATCAGCGTCCGAGGCGTTGACCGCAACCTGGGTCGTGTTGCCCTCGGTGACGGTCTGGTCGTCGATGGCGTCAACCGTTGGCGCGGTGTTCTCGTCGTCTTCGACCGGTTCGACCTCGATCGCCGACACCTTCGCGTTGTCGTAGATTGTCGTGAACTCGACGTTCAGTTCACCGTCCGTCACTTCTACCGTGAATGTCTCCTGAGTCGCGTTCAGCGGGCCGACTTCCGCGTAGATGTCGTACTCGGCCAGGACCTGCTGGTCCTCGATCGAGACGTTGAACACTCGATCGTTCTCTTGGGTTCCGTCGTCGGGACCGTCCGAGTCGACCGTGTCGGATTCGGAGACGCCCTGGTAAATCTCCGCGAAGTGCAGGGTGACCTCGTACTCGCCGTCCTGGAGGGGTACGTCGTAGCTGAAGTCGCCGTACCGCTCGGTCTGGTAGAGCGGGTCATCCTCGGTGTTGTTGATGTCCTGGGAGACGCTGTACGTGGTCCCGCCGGTGAAGGCGGTGTCGGCCTGGAACTCCGTTCCGTCAGAGGCGGTGTAGGCGTCCCCGCCGGCGTTCGTGGCGAAGCTGGTGTCTCCAGTATCGCCGGTGTCGCCCTCTTCGAGCTTCAGGACGACCACGTTCGAGTCGAGGCCGGTGTCGGCTCCGGGCTCGCCGTGGGTCGCCACGAAGTAGTTGTAGCCGCCGACGTCGGTGGTGTTGAGCAGCGTAACGGGCACTGTCGCCTCGCCGTTCGAGTCGAGCGTGACCGTCTCGTAGTTCACCTGCTCGATCTTGTTGGCCTCGTAGTCCTCGATGTCGTAGCCGGGTTCGCCGGAGCCGTCGGTGTCCGGTACGTTCTCGAGTTCGAGTTCCGCTTCGACGTGGAGCAGCGTCACCGTCTCGCCGGGCTGGCCGGTGACGGTCACGGTCTGGTCGGCCTCGCTGACCGTCGCCGCGCTGTGGTGATCGCGGAGCACGCCCTCGTCGAGAGTGACGCCCTGAACACCGATGCTCGGTGCCGACGCGACGGACTCGTTGAGCGTCGCCTGGGCACCGCCCTCGCTGCCGTCGCCGAACAGTTGGGTCTCCTGGACGCTGCCGTCCGCGTATTCGACGTTCACGTTAGCGCGCGCGAGTTCGAGACCGGAGACCGGTCCCGCCTCCTGGGAGCTGACCGTCGCGCCTTTGATGCTCGTCGGGTCGTTATCCGCCGAGAAGGTGACCGTCTCGCCGGGCTCGAAGTCGGTGAACTCGATGGTCAACACGTCGTAGCCGTCCGAGTCGTTCACGCCGTTGTGAGGCTGGCTGAAGACGTCCTCGTCGTCAGTGCTGACCACACCGACGCCGTCACCGGACTCGCTGTCGATTTGGAGTCCCTTGGCGGCCTGATCGCCGGCGGTTCCGTTGGGGTCCCACACCATGTCGGGCATCGACGTCGACGAGAGGTCCATCGTGAACGTGGAGATACTCTCCTCGCCCGTGTTGGTGAGCTGGAACGAGCCGCCGCCGTAGGTGCTCGCCTCGGTACCGCTGTTCGGGGTCACGAGCAATTCGGCGGAGCTCGCCGTCTCTGCAGGTTCGGAGACCGTGACGGTCTGGGTGGTGTTGTCGGTGACGCCATCGTCGTCGGTGACGGTGAGCGTGACGTCGTAGTCGCCGGCCTCGTCGAATGTGTGGGTGGCCGTCTCGCCGGAGGCGGTGGTCCCGTCGTCGAAGTCCCACTCGTAGCTCGCGATCGAGCTATCGTCGGTCGAGTCCGACGCATCGAACGTCACGTCCTCACCGACGGTCGGCGAGCTCGGCGAGACGGTGAACGACGCCGACGGCGCCTCGTTGTCGTCGCCGATGGTGGCGTCGGTCTGCCAGAGGTTGATCAGCTCCTGCATCTTCTGGAAGTCGATGGTCTGACCGCCGGTGTTGGGCACCTCAGCGTCGGTCTGCCACCAGTTGATCGCCGTCTGGATCTCGGTGAACTCGATCTGCGTGTCGTCACCGTCCTCGTCGTAGCTCGCGACCGCTTCCTCGATAGTCAGCGTGTCGTCGGATTCGTCGACCGCGACGATCTCGATTGCGTTGACCATCGGATTCTCGATCGACCCGTGTGCGAAGTCGACGTCGATCGTCCCGTCGCTGGTGACGGTGAAGTTCTTCATCGTGCCGTTGGCGTGGCCGACGTCGGCGACCGGGTCGTAGTTCGTCAGGACCTGCTGGTCCTCGATCGAGACGTTGAACTCACGCTGGCCCTCCTCGCTGGTTCCGGAGAACTGGTTGCCGAAGTAGAGCCGCACTTCGACCTGCTGGCCGTCCTCGACGGGGAACTCCCACTCCATCGGGGTTCCGTCATCTGGCTCGTCGTACCGTTCGGTGTCGAACACCGCGTCGGGCGTGCTGTCGGGCACGTCGTCCGTTGGCGTGACCTCATCGCCGCCGTTGTAGGTGTCGGTCCCGCTCGGGTCGACCAGGTACTGCGACGGGGTCGTTCCCGTGTCGGCCGACCAGTCGGGACCGTCGTCGAGCGCGGCGAGTTCAGCCCCGCCAGCGTTCACGCGGTGGAGGGCCTCACCCGCGGCGAGGTCCGTATCCTGCACGGTGACGTTCACCTCGTCGGTGTCGGTGTCTTCGCCATCGGAGACGTCGACCTGGAAGGTGAGCGTCTCGTCGGCGTCGACCTCCGGCGCGGTGAACGTCGGCGTGGCCGTGTCAGCGTCGGTCAGCGACACCGACGTGCCGGCCGTCTGCGTCCAGGAGTACGAGAGGCTGTCGCCGTCGGGGTCGCTGGAGCCCGTGGCGTCGAGCGTCACCGACGTTCCCTCGTCAACGGTCTGATCGGTGCCAGCATCGGCGGTCGGCGGCTGATTCGCCGGTTCCTCCAGTGGTTCGACGTAGAGGTTCTGCCACGTCGCGTCGAACGTCGAGTCGGCACCGTTCGAGGTCGCGATGACGCCCACAGCAGTGCCGTTGCCGTCGGCGGTGTCGAACCAGCTCGTCGGGACAGTCGTCTCGTCGACGAACTGCTGCTCGCCGCCCTCCATCGTGTAGTACGCCTCGACGGTGCCGTTGCTCGGGTACATCGTCATCGAGAGCGTAGTCGCGTTGCCGGCGGTCGGTGCCGGCGGGTTGGCGACGTCCGTGAAGCTCCCGGACTCCTCTTTGGCGAGTTGCACGCCGGAGTTACCGTCGGAGCTGAACCCGGTCGCCGTGAGCTTCACGTAGTTGTCCTGGTCGCCGGTACCGACGAAGACGCCCTGCGACTGGAACGACTCCGCGTCGCTGGGAAGCCCGTTCACGGTGGTCTCGACGGTGAAGGGTTCGTCGGCGTTCACGCCGACCTGGTAGCCGTGTCGCTGGGTGTTGGTGTCCTCGTAGGCGTCATTCTGGTCAACACTCTCGACCGTCAGGACGTTGGCCGCGCCGCCCGCGATGACCTCCTCCGAGTCGTAGAGGTCCTGGTAGTTCGACCCGTTCATCATCACGCCCGTGAAGCCGAGGTCGAGGATAGTGTCAGGGTAGGAGTTGGGCTCGAAGTCGTAGGTCGCCGGCAGGTCGTTGTCGAGGCCGTTGTTCGGGTCGACCGCGAACAGGTCCTCGGTGTCGTTGATCCCGTCGTTGTCGTCGTCGGGATCGTTCAGGTTCGAGGTGCCGTCGTCGTCGAAGTCGGGCGGCGTCGAGGCGGCCGAGCACGGATCGCTTCCGGCGTCGATCTCGTCGGCGTTGTCGTAGCCGTCGCCGTCCTCGTCGAGCGAGGAATCGTAGTCGCCGGTACACTCGTCACCGGTACTGCCGTCGAAGTCGTCCGGCTCGAAGACGGTGACGTCGCCGCCGCCGTGGTTGGCGGTCCAGACGGTGCCGGCGAAGGCCTCGGTGTCACCCTGGGCGGTCACGCCCAGCGCGCCGCTCTGACTCAGGGGCGAGCTGACGTCGGTGACGCCGTCGCCGGCCGCGTTCAGCTGGACCCGCTTGATCGTCCCGCTCCCGGCCTCTACGACCAGCAGGTCGCCCTGCATGCCGCCGTCGAAGTTCGAGGCGGTGTACTCGGTGATGCCACCGGTCCATCCGAACGTCGGGCCGATGGAGTTGTCCTCGCTCGGGTCCTGGTAGTCGCACTCGATCGGATTCGCCATGTCGAAGGGAACCGGCGTGTTAGATGCGTTGAAATCGAAGTACTGGTTCCCGTCAGCGTCGTAGAGCCCGGCGCCGTCCGGGTTCGCGCGGATCGGCGCCGCGTGGCCGCCGTAGCTCCCCTCGGTCGCCAGGTGGAGCTGGTCGCCGGTTCCGTAGCTGCCGTCCTCGTTCGGGTGGTTGGTACAATCGCTCTCGACGATGTCCCCGTCGGAATCTGCGGGTTGTCCGCCCCAGCCGCCGTTCGGTCCGTTGTCGATGACGTAGAGCTGTTCGTCCTCCGAGAGGACCAGGTCGTAGGGGTTGCGGTACCCCGGCGAGTAGACCTGGACCGGACCGCCCTCGACGATCTTCGCCTGGTTGAGGCCGTCCTCGCCACCGAACGGAAGAGTACCGCCCTGGACGGTGGGAATCGAGTAGTAGTAGTCCAGGTCAGGGTAGTTGCTGTTCTCGTTCTGGAGGCTCTTCTCCTGGTAGTTCGCCTCGATCTGCGCGAGGTCTATCTCCAGGGCCGCCGCCGACAGCGCGTACTCGGGCGTGTGTCCGAAGTTGTCGCCGGGGGCACCCTTGTTGGTGTGGCCGCCCTGAGCGACGTACAGCGTGCTCTCGTCGTCGGTGAGATCCAGGCCGTTCGTGGCGTGGTTCTCCTCCGAGCGCGGCAAGCCGAGAACCATAACGTCGTGGTCGAGGCTCGCGAGGCTACCGTCGTCGTTCCAGTCGAAAGTCAGACGCGAGATCGCCCCCGAGTTGGTGTCGGTGTCGTCGTCGTCCTGCCCGACGTCGATCTCCGGATCGCTCGATGAGACGTAGACGACCGGCTGGGACGCGGTGCCGCCGACAGTGAGGCCAGTTATCTGTCGGTTGGTCTCACCGGTATCGAGGTTACCGAAGTCGTCGTGGTTCGGAATGTCCTTGATCGCGTCGATCTGGGTCTCCTCGACGACCTGGTAGCTGTCCTCCCCGGTGCGCTCGACTTCGAGCGCGTAGACGGTGCCGCCCTGCGTGGAGACGTACGCGCGACCGTCAGGCCCGAAGTCGATAGCCGTCGGGTTCCCCGCGCTGAAGCCCTGGAGCTGTGACTTGCTGAACCCGACCGGCACGTCGCTTGCCCCCTCCCCCGTCAAATCGACGGTGACCGGCGAGTTCGTTCCGTTGTGCGTGACCTCCATGGTCGCCGCGTGCGCCTGTGCCTCGTCCGGCGCGTAGGTCACGTCGACCGTCGTGGACTCGCCGGGAGCGAGAGTGACACTCCCCGAGAAGTCCTGCGAGAACTGATCCGCGTCGGTGCCGGTGATTGACACGTCCTCGACGGTGATGTCGGGGTGGGACTCGTTGCTGGCGTTCCCGAGGTTCGTCAGCGTCACCGTCTCTGTCTGGCTGTCTCCGGTCACGACCGTTCCGAAGTCGACGCTGGACGGCGACGCGCCGAGCTCGTCGGGCTTCGACTCGGCCTCGACGATCTCGATGGCGTTGATCTGGGGATTCTCCGTCACGTGCGCGAAGTCGACGTCGATCGTCCCGTCGCTGGTGACGGTGAAACTCTTCATCGCGCCCGTGTCGTCGCCGTACTCTTCGATGATGTCGAAGTTCTCGATGGTCTGGTCCTCGACGCTCACGTCGAAGACGCGGTCACCCACGCTGCTCGTTCCGGAGTAGCCGTCGTAGAAGTAGAGGCGCACCTCGACCTGCTGGCCGTCCGGGACGGAGAACTCGTACTGCATCTCCTCACCGTCTTCTGGATCCCAGCGTTCGGTCTCCCAGATCTGAGACGGTGTCCCGTCGGGAACCGAACTATCTATCGAACTCGGTTGGCCGTGAGAGGAGGTTTCGTCTCCGCCTGCTACCATGTAGTCGATGAGTGGGCTCCACTCCTCGCCGTCACCCGTCGTGAACCCGCCGCCCGCGTTCGCACGATAGAGCGTATCCTCGGCTGCTACCTGTGTTACGGCTTGGCTCTCGACCGCTGACGACGATGTCGCGGCCCCGGCTCCCACGGCCCCGACAGCGACGATCGAAATGACCATCAGAAGCGAGAGTACGCTGGCTAATATTTGTTTCCGGAGAGTCGTGGAACTCATATCGCATCTGCCACAGCGAGTGTTCGTTGTAATAATCTGCTTACCGTGATGGGAAAAAGAGATTATCCGATATGCAGCTTCTAAAACCAAGCAGTACCGGCCGATATGTCGCGACTGTATCTCTTTGCAGGATACCCGAATTGATGTCCGCTCGCCGGAACGTGCCGACGTATCGCGGTATCTCCTTCATAACAGTTAACACACATCACATACGTCGTGGTCTGGGTCGGTCCGGGTTCGCAGATGGGGCCCGATCGTTGCGTCGCTACCAAGAGGTCGGGAGCGAGGGTATCGATATCCGAGCGACGGTGGCGGTGGAAGTTCCGAGTAAGGCGGTCCCACTCGAGTTCCCTTGCCGCAACCGGATCGCCGGTTCGGGTTTCTCGATCGCAGCCGGAACGAACGACCACCGCTGGCTGTTCCGTGCGCCTAAATACTCCGCCGACCAACCCAGACCTGTGCCCGACGGTTACGACAGCGATAGCGACGATTCCGTCCCGCCGGTCGAGGTCGACGACCTGCCGACGGTGGCCTGTTCGCAGTGCGCTCGTGAATGGGATCTCGAATACGAACTCGACGAGTTGCGCGTCGGCAATCAGGCGCTCGAACGGTTCGCGCTGGACCACCACCGCCATACCGGCCATTTCCCCGACGAGATAACGCCGTGGGTCGTCGCCTGCCGGCAGTGCCCGGACGGCGACGAGTTCCTCGAAGAGCGAGCGGCCCGCCGCTGGGCGGAGACCCACGCCCGACACACCCGCCACAGCGTGACGCTCCGCCACGCGGACGAGGAGGAATCGGTCATCGATTCCGATTCGTAGCTCACTCTAAAATCGCGCCGACGTGGCAGCAACGCTTTTCGAGTCGACGGCCGAGTTCGGGGGTATGACCGATTCAGAAGTCGACGCGAACGACGTCGGCGTCGACGATGTCCGGAGTCGACTGGAGGACCTCGAAGCGGCGGTCGACGACGAGTCCGAGCGCCGCGAGGTTCGGGAGGCGATTCGGCTGGTCGACCGCCTGCCGACCGACGGCGTCCGGGACCGCATCGACAAGTTCACGCGCCGGGATATCGCCGAGGCGTTCGTCGGCAGCATCCTCATCTCGCTACCCATGCTCGTCGAGGATGGCGTCAACGACATCGCCGCTCACCTGCTGGCGGCACCGTCGCTTTTGTTTATAAATGTCGGCTTCGTGGTCGTTATGACTGCTGGGATGCTGTACTACGCGGAGTTCCGGAACGTGGAGGTCAGTCGCCCGCTGTTCGGCATCGTGCCGCGTCGACTGGTCGCGATCCTCGCAATCGCGTTCATCACCGCCGCCTTCACCATGACCGTCTGGGGGCGACTCGACGGCTGGACCGACCCGGCCGTCGCGCTGTCGCGGGTGTCGGTGGTCTGGGCCGTCGCCTGTTTCGGGGCCGCCCTCGGTGACATCCTCCCCGGCGAATCGACCGGCGCG
Source organism: Natronomonas sp. (assembly GCF_036625485.1). Taxonomy (GTDB): domain Archaea; phylum Halobacteriota; class Halobacteria; order Halobacteriales; family Haloarculaceae; genus Natronomonas. The sequence goes on from NZ_JAZKTR010000065.1 coordinate 7,880, forward strand.
GACATCAACGACGAACTCGACGAGTTCGGCGAGCGGTTGGGCATCGGCGACGACGAAGGGCTCTTTTGAGCGCGATTTAGCTGTTCGAAAATCGCGGTTTCCGGCCTCTCATACGGACCGTTGTAGTCTCTCACCGGTCATCGCTGCCCCGTGCTGGCGATGCCGGTACATCGTTACAACGGTCCGTATCAGTCGTGAACCAGCACGTCGATGACGTCGGTGCCCTCGCTGTTCAGCGCCTCCTCGTAGACCTCGGGGAACTCCTCGGGTGTCTCGACGAGGTGGCCACGGGCGCCGTGGCTCTCGGCGTTCTTCGGGATGTCGACGTGGGGTTCGAAGTCCATGCCGACGAACTCGTAGTCGTCCTCCTCGCCGCCCAGCATCTTCATCGTGTTGTCCTTCAGGATGCGGTAGTTGCGGTTGTCGGGAACGACCACCGTGAGGTCGAGATCGTAGCGGGCCGCCGAGTAGATGGCGTTGGGGTAGTAGAGATACGAGCCGTCGCCGATGTAGCCGACGACGTTCCGGGGGTCATCGCGGAGGTCCTCGGCGAAGGCCGCGCCGATCGAGGCGGGCAGGCCGTAGCCGAGGCCGCCGCCCTTGTTCGAGAGGTACTGTTCGGGCGCCATCGGGAACCGCGTCAGCAGCGCGAACTTCGAGGTGACGCCCTCGTCGACGATGTAGGTGTCCGGATCGACGGCTTTCATGTTGTCGACGAGTTCGGCCTTCGACGACCGGGTCTCGCCCTCGGGTTTCTCGTCTTCGCCCATGTCCTGCATCGTCGATTCGAGGCCGGCCTTCATCGTCTGGACGTAGTCGAGACGTTCCTGTCGGTCCTCGTCGCTGAGGCGGGCCTCGACGCGCTCGGCGATGGCGTCCATCACGCGGCCGGGGTCGCCGATGACCGCTGCGTCGGCGGGCTGGTTCTTGCCGACCTCCCACGCGTCGCTGGAGACCTGTATCGTGGTCGTATCCTCGGAGATGAGCGGCTGTTCGTGGCGCATCAGGGTCGTGTTGGTCGAACAGCCGACCAACCCGATGGTGTCGGTATCCATCAGCATCGAGGCGATGCCCTCGTCGGGGCCGATAAAGGATATCCACTGGTCGTGGTCGGTCGGATAGTTCACCTCGCCGGCGAGAATCTCGCCATGGACGCGCGCGCCGGTAGCCTCGGCCAGTCGGACGGCGGCGTCGACGGCCTCCTTCCCGGCGCGGGCGACGTGGTCACCCAACACGAGAACTGGCTGGTCGGCCTCGACGAAGTGGTCGGCGGCGGCCTCTATCTGGGCCGGGTCGCCACCCCCAGCATCGGGGATGGGGCCGAGCCGTTCCGGTGAGGCGTCGGTTTCGGTCTGCATCACGTCGGCGGGCAACGCGAGGAAGACGGGCCCTGTCGGCGGCGTCATCGCGACCCGGAAGGCCCGCCGGATCATCATCGGCAGGGCGTCGATGTGGGTCACCTCCGCCGAGTACTTGCAGAACTGGTCGACGAGTTCTTCGAGGTCGCCGGTCAGGATGGGCTCCTCGTGGCGGAAGTCGAGTTCGTGGTTGCCGGCGGTGACGACCATCGGCGCGCCGCCGTATTCGGCGCCGAATATGTTGCCGGTCCCGTGGGCGAGTCCGGGCGTGATGTGGAGGTTGGCGACGCCGACCGGACAGACCTCGGGGTCGTCGTCGGCGTGATACCGGCGCGTGGAGGCGTAGCCGGCCGCCATGCCGGTGGCGACGTCCTCCTGGAGGCCGAGGACGTACTCCACCTCGCTTTCCGACAGGGCGTTCATGATGGGTAACTCGGTCGTCCCGGGGTTTCCGAAGAGGTGCTGGACCCCGTACTGTTCGAGGGCGTCGACGAAGAGGTCCGCCCCCGTATACGTATCCGTCATGACGAACTCTGTCGGGGCCAGTGATATATAGTTCATCCCGTCGGAAATCGGCGTAGCTTAAAAGACGAGGACGGCGGCGGGGTTACTGCCGGGACGGCGTCAGCACCGCGGGGAGCCGTCCGGTATTCGTCAACGCGAGGACGACGACGCCGAACGCTGCGGCAGCGAACTGAACGGCGTTCATCGGGGCGAACATCGCGACGAAGGCGACGCCGAGGTAGACGAGTCGGTGCGGCCACGGAAGCCGCTGTAGCCCGTCGTAGCCCACCGTCGCGACGACGAGGGCGACCGTTCCAACGAGGACGACGCCCAACTCGAAGAGGATCGGTTGCACGAGCGCTTCGAGCAGCGCGGTTCCGCCGGCCGCACGGGCCTCGCTGACCACGTACTGCCACTGGATGATGCTGTCGTTGGCGATGAACGCGAAGGGGATGACGAAGCCGGGCGCGCCAATGCGGAGCGCCTGCTTGCAGGACCGCAGGAAGTCCGAATCCGCGATGCGGGCGCCGACGGCCACCGCGACCGCGACGGGTGGTGTAATCGCCGACAACATCGCGAAGTAGAAGACGAACATGTGGGCAGTCAGGTTCTGGACCTCCATCTGGACCAGTGCGGGCGCGACGAGCGCCGCGACGACGATGTAGGCCGCGGGAGTCGGCATCCCGAGGCCGAAGAGGATGCTCGTCAGCATGGCCAATATTAGCAGGAAGACGAGGACGCCGCCCGCGAGTCCGACCATCCGGAAGCTGATGCGGGCGCCGAGTCCGGTCTGTTCGACCATCTGGATGACTACGCCCAGCGAGGCGAGGATGCCGACGAGCGGCGCCATGTCGACCGCGCCCTGCCGGAGGCCGTCGAAGGTCGTCACGGCGAAGTCGACGGCGACCTCCGTCGGTTCCTCGTCGGCGTCGTGGGCGTCGATGAGTCGCTTCAGGAGCGCCGACGGAACCATCGCGACGATGGTGTAGAGGCCGGCGCTCAGCGGCGAGTAGCGCAGCACCATAAGGGTGTACAGCAGGACGGCAAGCGGGAGGACGTAGTGAATGCCGCCCAACAGAACCCGCCTGTCGAAGCGGCCGTCGGCGGAGGTCGTCCACCCGAACTTGTGGACGGTCAGGTGGACGGCGACGCCGACGGCGAAGTAGAACAACAGGGCGGGAATCGCACCCGCCATGACGATCTCGACGTAGGGAATCGCGAGGAAGTCGGCCATCAGGAAGGCGGCCACGCCCATGATCGGCGGGAGCATCTGGCCGCCACTGGAGGCGACCGACTCGATGGCACAGGCGAAGTCCTTGCGGACGCCCTGGTCCTTTATCATGGGAATCGTGAAACTCCCCGTCGTCGCGGTGTTGGCGGCGGCACTGCCCGTAATCGAGCCCATGATCATGCTGCCGACGACCGCGACCTGTACGACGCCGCTTTCGAGGACGTTGCGTACCTCACGGCTCATCCGCAGTACGAACTCCATGAGCCCGTAGGATTTGGCCATCCCGGCGAACATCAGGAAGATGGCGACTGCGGTCGCGCCGACTTCGAGGATGAATCCGTAGACGCCCGTCAGGCCGATTGCGCCGTGGCGGGCGACCTGCGTCCAGTCCATCCCCGTGTGATAGAAGACGTCGGGAAGGTACGGCGAGTCGAAGACGGGGCCGACGAACGCGTAGGCGATGCCGGCGATTACGACGCCGGCAATGACGTTGCCGAACGCGCGGCGGGTGGCGTCGGTGACCAGCGCCATCGCGGCCCAGCCGACGTAGTAGTCGGTCCTCGTCCAGCCGTAGATGGGCGCCCGGTCGAGCAGGCGCGCGTAGTGGAACTCGACGTAGCCCGAGACTGCCGCGGCCACGAAGACGCCGACGACGAGCGCGACGAGGTCGAGTTTCGTCCAGATCGGATGGTCGAGGACGTCGGCAAACGGCGTCTCGACGAGCGAACCGGAGTCCTCGCCGGTGGCGGGTTCGGTCTCGGCGATGCCCGTCTCGTCGTCGGGGTCGGCGACGTGGTTCTCCAGTATCTCGACGAGGTAGAACAGCGCGACGCCGATGCCGAAGAAGACGTTCGCGTAGCGACCGATGTCCGTCCAGAGGGTCGCGGCGAAGTAGACCGTAAAGAGGGTGAGGAACACCCCCAGCACGTAGATGATGCTCCTGAGCGCGAGCTCACCCCGCGGTCGGTCGAACCGCTCTCGGAGACGAACTGTGGGTGGCTTCTCGGGCTCCATCGCCTATTCCTCGTAGCGTTCGAACTCGTCGCGCCAGACGCCGATCTCCTCGTAGAAGTCGGCGGCGGCGGGATGGAACGGCATCCCGTCGTACATGTCCGTCACCCAGTATTCGGGGTCGGCGTGGTATCCCAGCAGGGCGTTGTAGTCCGAGAGGTTCTCACGAGCCTCATAGAGGGTCTCGAGGAGCGCATACAGCGTGTCGTAATCGAGGTCGTCCCGGACGACGAAGTTGTAGGCGAAGGTGATGCTCGGAAGGGTATCCGGGGCGTAGTCGTAGCCGTCGAACTTCGTCATGTCGACGTCGCTGACGAACAGTCGGTCGTCCTCGCGCATCTGCGAGACGGCCTCGTCGGGCCAATCGAGCAGACGGAGGTCGACGCTGCCCTTCATCTCCTGAACCCAGCCGGGCTCGATGTCGCCGTTGAGGATGGTGATCGCGGCGGAATCGATGCGTCCCTCGCTGAAGGCCGACCCGAGGTCGCCGTACTGGACGCTGGTCCGGTCGTACTCGGCGTCGGTTGCGTAATCGAGGCCGTATTCGAGCGCCGGACGGGTCCCCGACCCACGGGGGGTCGGTACGACGCGGCTCTCGCCGGCGATGTCCGTCACCGAGGTCCAGTCGCCGTTGGCCGTCGCGAAGATCCACGGCAGGTTGTAGAGATGGAAGACCTGACACGGCTGGTAGCTGAGGTCGTCGAAGGGTTTCTCCCCTTCCCGGAGGCGGGCGGCCGTCCAGTTCTGGATGTAGGAGATGTCGCTTTCCTCGCGGTCCAGGCGGGCGACGTTGGCGTCGGTCCCCTCGCTGGGGCGGGCATCGACCCGCACGTCGCCGTCGCCGTTCTCCTCGACGGCGGCGGAGATACCTTGACTCGCGGCGTAGGCGGTCGTCCCCGAACTGGAGGTGGTCATCACGAGGTCACCACCGGCGCCGGGGGCCTCGCCGCCGGCGCCGTTTCCGTTGCCGTTGCCGTTTCCGTTGCCTCCGTTCCCACCACCGAGACAGCCAGCGAGCGCGAACGCGCCCACGCCGGCCCCGGTCGTGGTCAAGAACCCTCTACGACTCGTCGCACCGCGGAACGATGGCGTGTCGTCTGCCATACAGGAGCACAACCACGCGGGGGTAATGAATGTCGTGAAATTTACCAACGGTAATCGAGTTTGATTTCATTCCTTCATACGGTATCCGTATACCCGGATTTTATTGAACAATATATATCTGACACGTCAATACATACCAATGTTGTGTCGTGCCAACACCCACTGTTCAACGCAACTTTCGCGAGCCGAAGAACGCTACGGTGATGGACGTCAGTTCGGCTGGAGTGCGTCCATCGTCTGTTCGATCTGGTCGAGTTCCGCGCCGCGCGGGAACGACACCGAGACGGCGTCGGGACCGTCGAGCTCCGCGA
>NZ_JAZKTR010000066.1:0-13277 GCF_036625485.1 Natronomonas sp.
TTCGAGGCCGCGGCGGCCGCAGGCGCCGACGTCCTCGTCGTCCACCACGGCATCGTCTGGGGCGGCCTCGACCGCGTCACGGGACTGGAATACGACCGCATCGCCACCCTCGTCGAGAACGACCTCGGCCTCTACGTCTCCCACCTCCCGCTGGACGGCCACGCCGAACTCGGCAACGCCGCGGGGCTGGCCGACTACCTCGATTGCGAAACCGTCGAACCGTTCGGCGAGGCCGGCGGCGTCCATATCGGCCACCGCGCTCGCGCCGAGACGCCCTATACGGTCGAGAGTCTCCGGGACCAACTTTCCGGACTCGATACGGGCGGCAAACCCGTCGACGTGCTGGATTTCGGCCCCGAAGAGATCGAGGACATCGGCATCGTCACGGGCGGCGGCGCCGACTGGATTCGGGAAGCCGCCGAGACGGACGTTGACGCCTTCGTCACCGGCGAGGGCAAACAGAAGGTCTACCACGAGGCCCGCGAGGCCGGCGTGAACGTCTTCCTGGCCGGCCACTACGCGACCGAAACCTTCGGCGTGCAGGCGCTCGCGGACCTCGTGGAGACGTGGGGCATCGAGACGACGTATCTCGACCACCCGACCGGCCTGTGAGCCGCCGGCACGTGGGGGAACCTTCGGCGTCGGGGACACTCATAAACCGTAGCCGGATGCAACTACGTACGAAATGAGTGGTGGAACCAGCGGCACCAATATCGAAGGCGAGGCCCCAGTCTCCGAGACCGTCGTCGAAACGGATGAGGCGACGGTTACGGAAAACGCCGAACTCGAGCGCACGCTCGGGCTATCTGGTGGACTCGCAATCGGTATCGGGACGATGATCGGCGCCGGAATCTTCGTCTTTCCGGGATTGGCGGCCGGCAACGCGGGCCCCGCAGCGGCGCTTTCCTTCGGCATCGGCGCCATCATCGCGCTGTTGGTCGCTCTCCCCGCCTCCGAGTTGGCGACGGCGATGCCGAAATCCGGCGGCGGCTACTACTTCATCTCCCGGGGGCTCGGCGCGCTCGCGGGAGTCATCATCGGCCTGTCGCTGTGGTTCGGGTTGGTCTTCGCGACCGCGTTCTATCTTGTCGGGTTCGGCTACTACGCGGTCGATTCGTTGGCCGAAATCGGCGTCGCCGTCGGCATCGACTGGGTCATCCCGCTGGCGCTGGTGTTCGGTGCCGCGTTCACCGTTCTGAACGTGACCGGGACTGAAAACGCCGCCAAACTCCAGAATGGCGTCGTCGCGCTTCTGTTGTCGATTCTGGCGGTCTTCCTCGGGTTCGGTGTCCTCGACGCCCTCGGTATCGTGGGGCAACCTACTGCCCCGGAGGAGTTCGCGCCGTTCGGCTACGTGCCCGTCCTCTCGACGGCGGCGCTGGTCTTTACCTCGTATCTCGGCTTCGCACAGGTCGCCACCGTCGCCGGCGAGATGAAAGACCCCGGCCGAAACCTCCCGCTGGCGATGGTCGGGTCGGTGCTCATCGTCGGCGTGCTCTACGTGGTGACTATCTTCGTCGCAACGAGCGCCTTCGGTGCGGAGCGACTGGCCGCGGAAGGCGAAACCGCGATGGTCGCGGTCGGCCGTGACCTGCTCGGTCCGGCAGGTGCCCTCGCCATCCTCTTCGGCGGCCTGTTGGCGACGATGTCGAGTGCGAACGCCTCGGTTCTCTCGACGTCGCGGGCCATCTACGCCGTCTCGAAGGACGCGCTCCTGCCGAAGTGGGCCAGCAGGATCAACCTGAAATACGGGACGCCACACGTCGCGCTGGGGATGGCCGGCGGTCCGATTCTCGCGTTGACGGCGACGGGTCGCGTCGAAATCCTCGCCGAAGTGGCCTCCTTCCTCCATCTCATCATGTACGGTCTCATCTGCGTCGCCCTGATCGCCTTGCGCCGCGACGAACCCGAGTGGTACGACCCCGACTTTCGGGTGCCGGCCTATCGCCTCGTGGCAGTCGTCGGCGCAGTATCGAGTTTCGCGCTCATCGGATTCATGCAACCGCTCTCGCAGATCCTCGGTATCGCCATCATGCTCGGCAGCGCCGGATGGTATTTCTACTATGCGCGCGATATCGAACTCAAGGGGGCACTATAGATGACTCGCGTACTCGTTCCGGTCGAGATTCTGGAGGGAAGCTCGGTGTCCTACGGGCTGATGGGCCTTCTGAGCACGATGGACGTGACCGTCCTCGGCTACCAGGAACTCCCCGAGCAGACGCCGGCCGACCAGGCCCGCGAACAGTTCGAGGACCGAGCCGTCGCGGCGCTGGGGGACCTCGCCGAGGAGTTCCGTGAGGCCGGCGGCGACGCCGACACTCGGCTCGTATTCACCCACGACCGAAAGCAGACCGTCGACCGGGTCGCCAACGAGGTCGACGCCCGAGCCTACGCGATCACCGGCGCGACCGGCGACGTCGACCGCCTGCTCGTGCCGATTGCTGGTGACGTGGCCGTCGACCGAATCCTCGATTTCGTCGACGAACTCGTCGGCGACCGCGATATCAGGGTCACGCTCTTTCTGGCGAGCCAAGCCGAGGGCGCCGAGACCCTACTGGAGAAGGCGGCCGACCGCCTGAACGAATCAGGAATCAGCACCGAAACTGACCTCGTCGTCTCGGGCCAGCCCTTCGAAGCCCTCATAGAGGCGGTGCCGGACCACGACGCCATCGTCATGGGCGAGCAGGCCCCCTCGCTATCGAAATTCCTCCTCGGCGACGCCGCCGAGCGAGTGGCCTCGGCGTCCGTCGGCCCCGTACTTGTCGTCCGGAGCGAGCAGACAGCCGCCGAATCGCTCGGCGAGTGATCAGCGCGTCGCTTTTTTCCAGTCCCGCAGGTCGACCACTTGACCGTCGACGGTATCGGCGTCGGCTTCGCTGGCGGCCCACCAGAACATCGGCGCCACGTCTTCGGGCTCTCGCCCCTGGGCGTGGTTCGTCAGTTCGGTTTCGACCTGTCCCAGATCGAGTACGCCGACGACCGCATCGAGTTCGACGGCGAACTGCCGGGCGACGGCTTCGGCGGCGGCCTTCGAGACGGCATACGCGCCGAATCCCGGCTTCGCCTCCCGAGCGATTCCCCCGGAGGGAACGACGACTCGGGCCCCCTCGTTCAGATGCGGAACGGCCTCTCGAACCGTCGTGAAGACGCCACGGGTATTGATTCGAAGCGTGTCGTCGAATCCAGCGTACGATTCCTCGGCCAGCGGCGTCGCCCCGGGTCGGCCGTGGTAGACGCCGGCGTTGGCGACGACGCAATCGACCCCCGTCATCTCACCCTCCCGTGACGCGGTCTCTAGCAGACGCTCGACGTCGAATTCGTCGCGGACGTCGGCCCGCATCGCCGTCGCGGACCCGCCTGCGGCCTCGATGTCTTCGGCGACGGCCGCGATGTGTTCTTGGTCCCGAGCGCAAATGACGACGTGGGCGCCCCGGTCTGCGAATAGCCTCGCGACTGCCTCGCCGACGCCGCGGGATGCTCCGGTGACGACTACCGTGTCCATACGCCGCCCACGTGCGGCCCCGACAAGGTGGTTTCCCTCACCCGTGTGGGTCGCCGCCACACCCGTTTTAATGGTGTCGCCGCCGCTATAGGTACGTATGGCAAACGACCGGGTCATCGTCGTGGGGTCGGGCTTCGGCGGCCTCTCGACGGCCTGCTATCTCGCCGACGCTGGCTACGACGTGACCGTGCTGGAGAAGAACGAACAGCTCGGTGGCCGCGCCTCCGTGCTGGAGGCCGAGGGCTTCCGGTTCGACATGGGGCCGTCGTGGTACCTGATGCCCGACGTCTTCGAGCGCTTCTTCGCCCACTTCGACCACCATCCGAGCGACTTCTACGAACTGGAGGCGCTGGATCCGCATTACCGCATCTTCTTCAAAGACGGCGATTCCGCCGCGATTACCTCCGACCGCGAGGAGATGTACGACCTCTTCGAGAGCTACGAGGACGGCGCCGGCGAGGCGCTGGAGTCGTATCTCGATACCTCCGAGACCCACTACCGGACGGCGATGGACAAGTTCGTCTACGAGGACCGGCCCAACCTCCGCGACTGGATTGACCTCGACGTGATGCGGGCGGCGCCCATCGGCCTGCAACTGCTCGGGACGATGGACGACTACGTGGCCGACTACTTCGATAACCCGAAACTGCGCCAGATAACCCAGTACTCGCTGGTCTTCCTCGGTGGCGCGCCGTCGAACACGCCCGCCCTCTACAATATGATGAGCCACGTCGATTTCAACCTCGGCGTCCACTACCCCGAAAACGGATTGCGCTCCGTCGTCGACGCCTGCATCGAGTTGGGCGAGTCGATGGGCGTCGACTACGTCACCGACGCCGAGGTGGGCGAGATCATCAACCGAAAGGACGGCTTCGAGGTGGAATCGGCCGCCGGTACCTTCGAGGCCGACTACGTCGTCAGCGACGCCGACTACGCCCACACCGAGCAGGAACTCCTCCCGGAACACGAACGCCAGTACGACGCCGAGTACTGGGATTCCCGGACCTACGCCCCCTCGGCCTTTTTGATGTACATGGGCGTCGAGGGCGACGTCGAACCGCTCGAACACCACACCCTCGTCCTGCCAGAGGACTGGAACCACCACTTCGAGCAGATCTTCGACGACCCCGAATGGCCCGAGGACCCCGCCTACTACCTCTGTGTTCCCTCGAAGACCGACGACAGCGTCGCGCCGGAGGGCCACAGTAACCTCTTCGCGCTCGTGCCGGTCGCCCCCGGCCTCGACGACAGCGAGGAGGTCCGAACGTGGTACCGCGACCTCATCCTGGACGACATCGCGGAGAACACCGGCGTGGACCTGCGTGACCGCATCGTCTTCGAGGAGACCTTCTCCGTCTCGGAGTTCGCCGACCGTTACAACAGCCGTGCGGGGACGGCACTGGGGCTTGCCCACACGCTCCGACAGACCGCCGTCTTCCGACCGCCGCACAGTTCGGAGGCCTGTCCCGGCCTCTATTTCACCGGCTCCTACACCACCCCCGGCATCGGCGTACCGATGTGTCTCATCAGCGGCGAACATACCGCCAACGCGCTCATCGACGACGCATCCTGACATGACCGACCACGCGCTGGACCGATTGCTCCCGAGCGAATCGACGGCGTCCGGCTATCTGCTCCGGGCCTCCCGTCCCCGTTTTTGGCTGTATCTCGCGGGCCCTGTCATCGTCGGCGTCGCCTACGCCGCACGTGGCGTCGAGGACCTGTTCGCGCCGCTTGCCGTCGCTCTGTTCGCGTACTTCCTCCTCCCGGCGAACGTCTTCCTCTACGGCGTCAACGACGTTTTCGACGCCGACATCGACACGGAGAACCCGAAGAAGGAGGACCGAGAGGTCCGGTATCAGGGCGACCGACTGGTCCCCGCCGCGGTCGTCGTTTCGGGCCTCCTCGGCGTCGCCTTCGTTCCGTTCCTCCCGACCGTCGGCGTCGTCGCGATGGGTGCCTTCCTCCTGCTGTCGGTCGAATACAGCGCGCCGCCGCTCCGGTTCAAGACGACGCCGTTCCTCGATTCGCTGTCGAACGGCCTCTACATCCTCCCGGGCGTCGTCGCCTACGCCGGCCTCACGGGGCAGGGACCACCCCTCGCCGCCATCGCCGGCGGCTGGCTGTGGGCGATGGGCATGCACACGTTCTCGGCGATTCCCGACATCGAACCTGACCGCGAGGCGGGCATCGAGACGACCGCGACGTTCCTCGGCGAGTCGCGGACCTACGCCTACTGCGCCGTCTGCTGGCTCGCGGCGGCCGCCGTCTTCGGGCTCGTCCACCCGTTCTTCGCCGCGGTACTCGGCGTCTATCCGGTCTTCGTGGTCGGAATCCTCGCCAGCGACGTGAGCGTTGACCGCGCCTACTGGTGGTTCCCGTTCCTCAACACCGCCGCCGGGATGGTCCTCACGCTGGGCGCTCTGTGGGTGATGCTGTATGCCTGATGGCGACAGTGCCGTTGCGACGACGCGAGAGGTTCCGACGCGTCAGCGACTCGAACGCCGCCTCGACGGACTGGTCGACGACAACCGATTCACCATCGCCGTCGTCTTCCCGACGGTCGGCGCGGTCATGTTGCTGGCCTCCGCCGAGGGCCTGCTCCCCGAACCCCTCTCGTTCAATCCCTACCTGCTCTTGCTCGGCGTCGCCGTCATGCGCCTCCCGCTCATCGCTGGGGTCGCGCCGCTGTTGACCCGACGGGCCGGCATCGGCTTGCTGGGACTCTGTGCGTACACCTACGGCATCGAGTTCGTCGGCGTCCTGACGGGCTATCCGTACGGCCACTTCGAGTACGGCGTCGACCTCGGGCCGATGATCGCGGATGCGATACCGGCGGCACTGCCGCTTTTCTTCCTGCCGCTCGTCCTCAACGCCTACCTGCTCTGTCTGCTCCTCTTGGGCGAGTCGGCTCGGAACGCAGCGCTTCGCGTGCCCGTCGTCATCGGCGCCGTCGTCGGCATGGACCTCGTTTTGGACCCCGCGGCGGTCGCCATCGGCTTCTGGAGTTACGACGCCGGCGGCCTCTACTACGGTATCCCGTGGCTGAACTACGCCGGGTGGGTCCTGTCGGCGACCGTCGCCGTCCTGGTTTTCGATTTCGCTTTCGACCAAGGCGGCCTGCTGGCCCGCGTCGAGGCCTGCCCGTTCATGCTGGATGACCTCGTAAGCTTCGTCATCCTGTGGGGATTCGTCAACGCCTTCTACGGCAACTGGGTGCCAGCGGTGCTGGCGGTCGGCTACGGGTACGCGCTGTGGCAGGTCGACCGGTTCGACTTCCCCGAGCGCTAAGCCTCGGGGAAGTAGCGACCGTGGAAGCCGAACGGGACGACGTGTGGCAGGGGTGCCCGGGCGATTTCGGTCAGCGTTTCGGCATCGAAAACCAGGAGCATCGAGCGTTCGGTTTCGGTATCCAGCGCGGGCGCGAGCACGACGCCATCGTCTTCGGCGTCGGCCGACGGGTGCTGGACCATCCGCGGTTCCTCGACGTAGACGCCGCGTTCCCACCACTCGTTGGCCGTGCCGGAATCGACGTCGATCTTCGCGAGGCCGTTAGCGCCGCGGCGGTCCGTCGCCTGCGCGTAGGCGTACCGATAGGGCCGGCCCCGAACCGCTCGCGGAACCGTGGGTAGCTCGAGGCTGCCGTCGTACTGGCGGGTCCGGGTCACCTCATCCGAGTCCGGCGACACCCGGAACCGGACCAGTCGGCCGTCCGGCGCCGCAGCGAAGGCGTCTTTCGAGAGCGTCTCGAAGGTCAGTGCCTCGACGATGTCGGCGTCCTCGAAGGCCACGAGGTCCACCACGACGTCGTCGCCGTCCTCGTAGGCGTTGAGGTGGTGGAAAACGAAGAACGGGTCCGTCCGGCAGTCGGCGACGAGGGCCCCGGAATCGCGGTCGACGACGATGAACCGAGCGTCGCGGTCCGCGTCGTAGTCGAGCATATCGAGCAGGCCGTCCCCCCACGGCAACAGCGCCCGGAGAAGCGCGATTCGGAGCGGCGGTTCGACCAGCACGGCGTACTTTTCGGTGATGGCGATGTCGTGGACGTAGCCCGGTCCCTCGGCATCGACCGTGGCGAACCGCTCGCGCTCGGCCGATCCGTCCGGGACGCGGTAGAAGTGGTACTTCGACCGCCGGCCGAACGCCGTCGCGTAGCCGATCGTCTCGCCGCGGTGAGGGTCGACCGCGAAGTGAGCGGTCGCGAGGTGTTCTCGGATCTCGTCGTTCCACCGGAACTCGCCTCGGGTCTCCAGCGTGGTCGGGTCGAAGGCGACCCGCCGGGGCGCCTCCGTCAGCGCGACGTGGTGGCCACCGAAGCGGGCGACGTGGACGTTCGCGTTGTCCGTCGGGGCGGGCGGGCCGAGCGCGCGGAGCCAGCGGAGGGCTTCCCGAAGCGGTCCGCCACCGCTGGCGAACTCGCCGGCCGTGGCTCCGGACTGGGTGTCGTCGTAAGCCTCCGTTCGGAGAAAGCGGTTCGTGTACCGAACCTCGCCGTCTTCGAAGCCGTACCGGCGGAGCATGGCGAGGCCATCGAACCAGTGAGTCGCCCGTTCGTCGCCGAACTCGAAGGAACCAGGACCGTTCCGTATCAGGGCACCGGAGAGCCACGTCGGAACCGACCCCTCGACGGGGAGTCGTCGGTCGGTCACCTCCTCGTCGAGCGACTGGAAGCCGAGTTCGTAGGCGCGGTCGGTAGAATCCACAGCCGATCAATGCATCGGCAGCGGGTCCTCGGGACGGGAGGCACCCATGCGGGTCTCCGCCATCGGAACCGCGCTCACCTTCGCGAAGACGGTTTCGGGGTCGCCGTGGCGCATCCAGTGCCATCGGGTCCGGACGACGAGCGACAGTTTGCGGAACGTGCTCAGCGAGGGTCGTTCGGAGACCGTATCGTAGCCCTGCTCCCGGATCAGCCGGTGGTGTTCGGCGTACAGCACCGCCGCCGTCAGGACGGGGAGTTGGCAGTCCCGGGGGAGGTATTTGATGCCGGCGACCCCCTCGCGATAGAGCCGTTCAGCCCGGCGGAGTTCGTGACGGATCGCGTCGCCGATCTCGTCGGTGAATTCGAGGTTCTCGATGTCCTCGGCATCGGCATCGTAGGCTCGCAACGTCTCCCGCGGCAGGTAGATCCGGTCGAGTTCGACGATGTCCTCACGGACGTCCCGCAGGAAGTTGGTCAACTGGAAGGCCTCGCCGAGTCTGGTGGCGTGCGGAATCGCCGTCTCCTCCTCGTCGATATCCATGATCATCGTCATCATGACGCCGACGGCGGAGGCCGACCCGCGCATGTACGATTCCAGTTCCTCGTAGGTCTCGTAGCGGTCGGTGTCGGTGTCGGCTATCATCGCGTCGATGAACACCTCGATCTCCTCGTCCGGAATGTCGTAGGCCTCCCGAAGCTCGGAAAACGCCGACAGGACGGGGTCGTCGGTCGGGGCCCCGCCGAGCGCCGCTCGCTGGATCTCCATCAATCGTTCGCGCTGTTCGCTGGGTGACATCCCCTCCGGATTGTCGACGACCTCGTCGGCGACACGGAAGAACGCATACAGGACGTAGGTCGCTTCACGGACCCGTTCCGGAAGCAACCGCGTCGCATAATAGAACGTCTTCCCAGTCCGTCTGTGGATGGACTTGCTCTCCGCGAGCTGGGTTTCGTCGACCATTCGGCTGCCCTATAATAGGGCCGCCCGCATCTTATGTGTTTGTGCGTCGGCATCTCGTCACGTACTTCGGTGCCGATGAAAACCGGACGGAACCGTTCTCCGAGTCGATACGACCTGTCAAAGACACGAGAAGCGAGGTCTCGACGGGACCCTTGCTCCGCGATATCAGCCCAGTTGTGCCTCGTACTCGTCGGGCGACAGCAGGGCCTCGTACTCGCTTTCGTCGGCGAGGTCGACCTCAAGCATCCAGCCGTCGCCGAAGGGGGCCTCGTTGACCAACTCCGGCGCGTCGAAGAGATCCTCGTTGACCGCCGTCACCTCGCCTGAAAACGGCGCATAGAGGTCCGAGACGGCCTTGATGGATTCGATGACACCGAACTCCGCGTCCTTGTCGATGGCGTCGCCGACCTCGGGAAGTTCGACGAAGACGACGTCGCCGAGTTCGTCCTGTGCGAAATCGGTGATACCGATACGTGCCGTTCCGTCCTCGCGCCGCGCCCACTCGTGGGACTCCAGATACCGACAGTCCTCGGGAACCTCGAAGCTCATACGTGGCGTATCCGCCGTGGGGAATGTAGTGCTTTCTATGCCCCGCTCACGGGAGAGGCCACCGCCGACTAGGTTTCAGCCGCCATCGGCTGGGAACGCCACGCCAATGCGGCGACCACGACGGCGACGGCGACACTCAAGATAGCGATCAGATCGAACGAGAGGGTGCCCCTCGTCCGGGCGATCGAGTACCTGACGAACCACAACAGGAAGAACGAATACCCGACTGCTGCCGTGCCGGTAAGGAGGGCGCGGACGGGTCGTCCCCGACGTGACCCGAGGGCTACGTACGTTCCACCCGCAGCGGCGAGTGCGCTGCCGAGCGCCAGCGGGAGAACGTAAAACACCGACGGGAAATCCCCGCCGAAAACGGTGAAACCGATAACGCTTGCGACGAGGAAGGCCGTGCCGCCGACGCCGACGGACAGGACGAGTCTGCGGAGTTCCATGTGGTACCAACGCGGTCCTATTTCAAAAATATGCAGAGCATACTGGCCTGGTACCCGCACGAAACGGTGCTCAGTTGCTCGGGTTGATTCACCCAGTACCGAGTACGGTACGGCCATGGCTGGGAAACGCGTCTTCGACTACCTCGACGATATACTCCGGGAGGAAGATATTCGCTATCAACTCCATCACGAGGACGACCAGCATGAGCAGGACCAGACCTGCCAGTACCCCGAGGAACAGATGCTTCAGTCGCTCCTGACTCAGTGTGGCCACGACAGTACTACGAGTGGCATATAAATAACGTATACCCTACTGGAGAACCGAACTCCGCTCGGCCAACTCGCCGTCGCCATGTGCCGCGTCCGTCCATCCGGCGGAAGTGTTCACGCCCGCTCGTAGAACGGCAGCGACTCGACCTCGGCCCGTTTCTCCCGGTCCCGAACGAGAACGTCCAACACGGTTCCGGGGTCGGCGTATTCGACGGGCACATAGCCGAGACCGATGGCGTCGCCGAGCGTCGGGCTCATCGTTCCGCTCGTGACCTCGCCGACCGTCTCGCCGTCGACGGCGATGTCGTACCCGTGGCGGGCAATGCCTCGATCTCGGAGACGGAACCCGACCAGTTCCTCGTCGATACCGGCTGCTTTTATATCGGTCAGGGCGTCGCGACCGACGAACTCGGTATCGAGGTCGACGACGAAGCCGATACCCGCCTCGTAGGGGTTGCGAGGGTTCTCGTCGATGTCGAAATCCTGCCCCGAAAGCAGGAAGCCGGCTTCGAGTCGGAGGGTATCACGCGACCCGAGCCCACAGGGCTGGCAGTCCAGCGCCGACCAGACGGCCTCGGATTCCTCGGCGTCGAAGAGCAACTCGACGCCGTCCTCGCCGGTGTAGCCGGTGCGAGCGACCAGACAGTCGACCCCAGCTACCTCGCGGTATTCGGCGGTGAAACGGGAGATATCGCTCGGGTCCGCACAGCGGTCGCCCAGCAACGACAGAGCCTCGGGGCCCTGCAAGGCGACCATCCCGTAGTCGGTGGTGACGTTCTCGACGGTGGCGTCGAGGCCCCACTCCTCGGCGTGGGCCGTCCAGCGGTCGTACATCTGGTCGTCGTGGCCGGCGTTCGGGATGAAGAGGTAGTCGGCGTCGTCGCGGTCGGGAAGCCGGTAGACGACCGTATCGTCGATGATGTCGCCGTGTTCGTCGGTGATGGTCGAATACTGTGCGTCGCCGGCATCGAGGGCAGTGACGTCGTTGCTCGTCAGGCGGTTCATCAGGGCGGTCGCGTCGGGGCCCGAGACCTCGATCTCGCCCATGTGGGAGACGTCGAACTTCCCGGCGGCGGTGCGGACGGCCTCGTGTTCCTCGCGGATGGAGTCGAACTCGACGGGCATCTCCCACCCGCCGAACTCTGTCAGTTTCGCGCCCGCGTCGGCGTGGACGGCGCCGAGGGGCGGCGTTCGAAGGGACATACCTGAGCCCTCGGCGGCCGGGGAGTAAGGTTTTCCCACTCCGCCCGTCCGTGACGGACCGCCAGCGATTAGACGGGGCCGCCCGCAGGAGCAGATATGGGATTGTTCGACCGGCTCCGAGGCGGGACGTCGGCCCCCGCTGTCGGTATCTTCGTCGACGGGCCGAACGTCTTCCGTGAGGAGTTCGACGTCGACCTCGACGACCTGCGGGCGCTGGCCGAAGGGGAGGGAAGCAGTGCCATCTCCCGGGTCTACGTCGACGAGAACGCGGGCGGCGGCCTGATTCAGGCCGCCGAGGCCCGCGGGTTCGAGGTCGTCACCACCAGCGGCGACGTGGACGTGAAACTCGCGGTCGACGCCGTGGAGGCAGCCGTCGAGGGCCGTATCGACACGCTCGTCATCGTCTCACGGGATACCGATTTCAAGCCCGTCATCGAGACTGCGAAGAAACGTGGACTCCACACCGTCGCCGTCGCGCCCGGGACCTACGGCCGCTCGGACGCGCTTCGAAACGCGGCTCACGACGAGGTGACGCTCGAATAATGGCGAGCGTACCCGTCTTACTTGGCGTCGGCCTAGTGGCGACTGCCATCGTCTGGGCCGGTTCGTCGTGGCTCGAAGGCGCCTCGGGAACGCTCGCCGAACACTATGCCCTTCCCCGGCTGATTCAGGGCGCGCTCATCGCCGCCGTCGGGTCGTCGGCGCCCGAACTGGCGAGTGCGATCATCTCGACGGTCCGCTACGGCGAGTTCGAACTCGGCGTCGGCGTTATCGTCGGTTCCGCCGTCTTCAACATCCTCGTCATTCCGGCACTGTCAGCGCTGCTCGCCGACGGCACGCTGGACACCGGCCGGGACGTCGTTTACAAGGAAGCGCAGTTCTACATGCTCTCGGTCGCGTCGCTGTTCCTCGTGCTTTCGTTCGCCGTGATTTATAACCCGGTCGAGGGCACCGACCTCAGTGGGAACCTCACCCGCCCGCTCGCGCTGTCGCTTCTGGCGCTTTACGGCCTCTACGTCTTCATCCAGTATCTCGACATCAGCGAATCCAACGTAACGGCCGTCACCCTGTCCCTGCGAGACCTCCTCGTGGAGTGGGGCAAACTCCTCGCCGGCATCGCGCTCATCATCGCCGGCGTCGAGGCGTTGGTCTGGTCGGCGATCGGCCTCGGTGACGCCTTCGGGACGCCCTCGTTCCTCTGGGGGATGACCGTCGTCGCCGCAGCGACGAGCCTTCCGGACGCGCTCATCAGCGTTGCCGCCGCCCGTATCGACGAACCCGCAGTCAGTCTCGGCAACGTCCTCGGGAGCAACATCTTCGACCTACTCGTTGCCATCCCCGCGGGCGTACTGCTGGCGGGCGCGACGACGGTCTCCTTTACCGACGCGGTGCCGATGATGGGCTTTCTGGTCATCGCCACCATCGTCCTCTTCACGTTCGCCCGGACGAGCATGGAGATCTCCGACGGGGAGGCCAGCGCGATGCTCGTGATGTACTTCGCGTTCGTGGGGTGGCTCCTTCTGGAGAGCGTCGGCGTCGTGGACTACATTTGAGCGCCATCCTCGACTCACCGATAGGTGATTCGCGTCAAGATCACCAGCGCGACCGTTTCGAGCACACAGAGCGCCGTGAGGCCCGCCT
>NZ_JAZKTR010000067.1:0-13226 GCF_036625485.1 Natronomonas sp.
GACTGGCTGAAAGGCCCTGAACGATTGTGCTTGCTCGTCGTAGAACAACTCCAACCGACCCTGCTTCTCGTACTCGTTCCAATTGGGGTCGCCCCGAACTTCGAGGCGGAGGCGTTCGCGGTTTCCCAACCCATACTCGTCTTTCAGGTCTTGGCCGACGAGGATTTCGAGCCGGGAGTATTCACCCCACTCGACAGAGTACGACGTGTTTCGGATGTACGTGCGGAGTTCGCGCCCGTCCTCCGAGTTACCCCAGAAGCCGGGGGTGCCGTTGGCTTCGCCTTTCTTTTTGAGGCTGAAGAACGACTTCCATGCTTCGCGGTTCTTGCGCTCGATTTGCTGAACCGTCGAAGCCCCGAGAACACCGCCGTAGCGACCGCGATACTCGCTGATTTCCCATACGTCTCCGTCTGGGTCGGCGTAGTTCTCGCGGCGCTCGTAGTTGATTTCGTTCCAGAGAGCGGCAGAAGCGTCCAACAGCCGTCGAAGCAACTCCTCGTCCTCGTCGGACTGCGGAATCACCTCGAATGTGTTGGCTCGCTTCATCAACTACCGGTTGCATCGGAACACACATAGATATGTGGTTTGTGTGTTACCATATGGTCGAAGTTCGCATCGAGTTCGATGACGACGAACAGTACGAGCGGTTGAAAGAACTGAAGAAGCACCGTGGATTGACGTGGAAGGGGTTGCTCCTCGAAGGCGAGAAGAAAGTCAGAGAGGATACCCCAGACTAACC
This sequence comes from Natronomonas sp., assembly GCF_036625485.1. Classification (GTDB taxonomy): domain Archaea; phylum Halobacteriota; class Halobacteria; order Halobacteriales; family Haloarculaceae; genus Natronomonas. The sequence continues at coordinate 740 of NZ_JAZKTR010000067.1, forward strand.
GTCGAACGTGGATTGTGAAGTGGAGTGTCGGATTCACGCCCGCCCTAAAGGGCGGGACTCTCTCCTTGATTCAGGTAGGTTCGGGCGACGAGCGGGCGCCGAAACTCGGCGACGGAAATCGGAGGATAGTTTTTCAGAGCGCTGTATAAGTAGATGTATGGCCGACTCCGTTCGCGTCCTCTACGTCGACGACGATCCGGCGTTCGCGGACCGCGTGTCCGCGGCGCTCCGACAGGAGGACGACCGAATCACCGTCGAGTCGGCCACGAGCGCGCGAGCGGGGCTGGAACGACTCGACGGAGAAATCGACTGCATCGTCAGTGCCTACGCGCTCCCGGAGTCGGACGGCATCGAGTTCCTCGACGCCGTTCGAAAGAGCGATCCGGACCTCCCGTTCGTTCTGTTCACCGACGCGGGCGACGAGACGGTCGCCAGCGAAGCGATAGCGGCAGGGGTGACCGACTATCTGCCGAAAGAGGGCGGAGACGGGCTTTCGGCGTTGGCGGACCGGGTCGTCGACGCCGTCGAATCCTATCGGACCGACCGGCGGAGATACGAACGCGAACTGGAAGAACAGCAGATCAAGATCCGAGCCCTCCACACGGTCGCGGCCCGGATCAACACCGCCGACAGCAGTGACACCGTCTACGAGGCGGTCGTCGAGGCCGCCGAGGCGATCTTGGATTTCGATATCACCATCGCCGACGCGGCAGTCGAAGACGTCCTCGTTCCGCGTGCCGTCTCGACGGAACTCTCCACCGACGAGTACTTCGAGGAGACGCCCATCGGCGCCGAGGACAACCTCGGCGCGGAGGCCTATCGAACCGGCGAGTCCTCGGTCATCGACGATCTTCGGGAACTCGACGTGGTCCCTGCCGACTCCGAGTTCCGGTCGGTCCTGACGGTCCCGATCGGGGACTACGGCGTCCTGCAGGCGGCCGATCATAATCCCGGCACCTTCGACGAGGGCGACCTCGAACTGGCCGAACTGCTCGTCGCCCACGCCCGAGCGCGGCTCTCCCAACTCGAAGCCAGACAGGAACTCCAGCAGCGGACCGAGGAACTCCAGCGGAAGAACGAGCGCCTCGACGAGTTCACCCGGTTCGTCAGCCACGACCTGCGGAACCCGCTGAACGTCGCGCAGGGACGGCTCGAACTCGCGGCCGAAGACTGCGACAGCGAGCACCTCAACGAGGTCGCCGCCGCCCACGAACGGATGGCGAACCTCATCGAGGACCTGCTGACGCTGGCCCGCGCGGAGAAGCCACCGACCGAGTACGAGTGGGTCGCCCTCGCGGAACTGCTCGACCGTTGTTGGCGGACCGTCGATACGAAACACGCCAGCCTCGACGTCGATATCGACAGGGGCGTCACGCTACTGGCCGACCACGACCGGCTCCGACAACTGCTGGAGAACCTCTTGCGGAATTCGGTCCAGCACGGCGGCGACGCCGTCACCATCACCGTCGGCGAACTCGACGACGGCTTCTACCTCGCCGACGACGGCGAGGGCATCCCCGAATCCGAGCGCGACAGCGTCTTCGAGTCCGGCTACACGACGGCCCGGAATGGCACCGGGTTCGGCCTGAGCATCGTCAAGAAGATCACCGAGGCCCACGGCTGGGATATCGACGTCACCGAAAGCAGCGAGGGCGGTGCGCGGTTCGAGATAACCGGCGTCGACGTGACCCGGTGAGCCGGAGCGCCGCTACAGGTCGAGCAGGTTCGTCACCGCCCGTTCGGCCGCGGCGATGACCTCTTCCGGCGACTGCGTCGCGTCGATGCGGACGAACCGCTCGGGTTCGGCCTCGATGAGCCGCTCGTAGTTCTCCTCGACCTGTCCCAGATAATCGACCGTCTCGAACTTGTTCGTCGCGCCCGCGCGCTCGGCACCGACGTGTGGCGGCACCTCGAAGTACAGCGTCGCATCGGGCGGCCGCGTGAACGGCTGGTGGATGCCGCGAACGTACTCCATCGGTCGCTTGAGAACGCCCGACAGCGTCGCGCCCTGATAGGCGTACCGCGAATCCGAATAGCGGTCCGAGACGACGACCTGCCCCTCCTCCAGCGCCGGCCGAATCACCCGCGAGAGGTGGTCGGCGTGGTCGGCGGTATATAAGAACAGCTCCGCCAGCGGGTCCGCCTCGTCGTCGCCGATGGAGCGGTTGACCGCCTCCCCGTACCACGACTCGGTCGGCTCTCGGGTGAACACCGTCTCCTCTGCGGGGAGAACGTCCTGCAACGCCTCGGCGACGGTCGACTTCCCGCTGCCGTCGAGGCCCTCCAGCGTGATGAGCATATCCGAGCGTTGTCGTCGGCGCTTAAGAGTGGCCGGGATGTTCGGCGGCCGACCGCTATATCCACGAACATGCATACCAACTAAAATACACAACCGTTTTTACGCACGAACACGCCACGTCAGGTATGCCCGCCTACACCGCGACCGTGACCGTGCGGCTGAAGCACGGCGTTCTCGACCCGGAAGCCGAGACGACCCAGCAGGCCCTCGAACGGCTGGGCTTCGACCTCGAGGACCTTCGGTCGGCCGACCGCTTCGAGGTCGACCTCGATGCCGAGGACGCCGACGCAGCCGCCGAACGCGCCACCGAGATGGCCGAACGCCTGCTCGCGAACCCGACCATCCACGACTACGACGTGGAGGTCGCCGAAGCCTGATGACGGTTGCAATAATTCGATTTGGGGGCTCCAACTGCGACCGCGACGCTCTGCGGGCGCTGGAGCATCTCGGCATCGACGCCGAGATCGTCTGGCACGAAGACGGCCTGCCGGCCGACGCTTCCGGCATCATGATTCCCGGCGGCTTCTCCTACGGCGACTACCTGCGGGCCGGCGCGATGGCCGCCCGCGCGCCGATCATGGACGAGGTTCGCGAAGCGGCCGCCGAGGGCACGCCCGTTCTCGGAGTCTGCAACGGCGCCCAGATCGGCTCCGAGAGCAGCCTGACGCCCGGCGCATTTACGACGAACAAGAGCGCCCGCTTCCAGTGTGAACCCGTCCATCTCCGCGTCGAGAACGCCGACACGCCGTGGACGGCCGCCTACGAGGAAGGAGAGGTCATCGAGGTGCCCATCGCCCACGGCGAAGGCCGCTTCGAGCTCCCCGACGACCACCTCGAAACGCTCAACGACGAGGGCCGGATCATCTTCCGCTACTGCGACGCCGACGGCAACGTCACCGACGCGGCGAACCCGAACGGCTCGAAGGAGAACGTCGCGGGCGTTCTCGGCGAATCCGACAACGTCGCGGTGCTGATGCCCCACCCCGAACGGGTGTCGCTGCCGGATATCGGACCGACGGACGGACAGGGCGTCCTCGACGGCTTCGCCTGACTGCCCGAACTACCGCAGAAGGAGAACGACTCGCGTTTTTCGAGGTTAGTTGACGAGCGGCTGGTTGTACGTCGTCTCCTCGGCCATCACGTACTCCCAGGTCGCCTCGCACTCACAGGAGACCTCGTCGAAGACAGAGGGGTCCTGCCGGAGGTCGAAGTCCTTGATGGCCGTCTGGACGAGGTCGTCGCACTCGCCGCAGTTGTGCGGGCCGCGGTCCGAGCCGTGGCCGACGGGGTCCGAGACGACGATGGCGTCGACGTCCGCGGTCGATTCCAGCACGTCGGCGACCGACCACAGCCACGGCGGCCGGTAGCCGCCGTCGTGGTAGAGTTCCTCGACCATCGTGTGCCGCTGGACGTTACAGGGGTTCATCGAGACGGTGTGACAGCCGTCGACGGCCGCACATTTCCGGACCGACCGCTTCATGTCTTCGACGGCGTCGGGTTCGGCAAGGAAGGGCGGCTTCATGAGGAGGTAGGCCTTGACGCCGGCGTCGGCAGCCGTGGCTTCCGCGCAGGCTTCCTCGAAATCCTCGAAATCGAAGTACTTGTTGACGGCGTCGTGGCGGACCCGGTCGGTCGCCGTTTCGAGGCCGACGGCGACGTCCGTCTCGATGCCTCGTGCGGTGAACTCCCGGAGTTTCTCGCGGTCGACGAAATCCGGCAGGGACTCGACGACCATCCGGTCGCGGTCCGAGAAGGCCTCGGCGATGGCATCGCGCGTCTCGGCCGGGACCTCCCGCTCGTCGAGGAACGACCCGGAGGTGTAGATCTTGATGAGGCCAGCCTTCTCGCCGTCATCGAGGTTCTCGGCCTCGTGGTCCAGACAGTACTCGATCTGGGTCATCAGGTTCTCGTGGCCGACACTGCCGCCGTCGACGCTCTCGGCGACGTAACCGCACATCGTACACCCGCCGGCGCGGGCCCACCGACAGCCACCGGTGTTGAGGATGATGGTCAGCGACTGGTAGACGCCGTCGGGGGTGTTGTCCTCGTCGAGCCAGACCCGCGTCGGTTCGGTCGGGTCGTAGGTCTCGTCGTTGCGGGCCCGGATGTCGCGCATCACCTCGTTGTGCGCGTCCATCCCTCGGCCCTGCTCGTAGGCGTCGGGACTCGGTTGACTCATTGGCGGCCCTAATATACGAGCGCGGATAGCCGTGTCGTTCCAGCCTCGACTGCCGGTCTTACCGACTGGCACCGAACACGGGCGCGGTCAGTCGCCACAACGCGGCGCCGAGAAGGGCACCCCCAGCGTTGATGACCCCGTCCAAAAGGGACATCGTCCGATAGGAAAGCGTTCCCTGCAGGAGTTCGATGAAGGCACCGTAGAGCGTCGAGAGTCCAGCCGCGAGCAGGAGCGCACGCCGGTCGGCCGACAGCCGGGCGTAGCCGATGGCCCCGGTGAACCCGGCGTAGGCGATGACGTGGAGATAGACGGTCGTACCGATACCGAACAGCGTCCGCGGGACCCCGTCGTCGACGACCGTCACCGACGAATAGAGGATGACGACCGCACAGGCGAGGACGCCAGCGTAGCGGAGCGCTCGGGGCGCGACCGGCAAGGCACGGCTCACGCTCGACGCGTGCCACGGCGGTGTATTTAAACCCCCGGTTCCGGCCGGCCCGATACTACCCTCTAGCCTCGAAGAACCAGCGGTACCTGCCGCGTTCGGACGCCGCCCTTCGTTTTCGTCCTCGTAAGGGTGTTCGGCTGGACATCGGCGATGTAACTGATTGTGGTTTCGCTACGGTGGCAACTATTACGCCAATTGCGACCCTGTATCTAGTGGGATAAGTTATCATGACAGATCTAGGTGGATTCCACGACCACGTCGCTCGCGTCGACCTCTCGGAGGGCGACGTCGCCTACGAGAGCGTGGACGACGACGACGCGCGAAAGTACATCGGGGCACGTGGCCTCGGTGTCAAGTACGTATTCGACCAGGGACCCGACGTCGACCCGCTCGGACCCGACAACCTGCTGGCCTTCATGAACGGGCCACTGACGGGAACTCAGACGACGATGAGCGGCCGCATCGCCATCTGCACGAAATCGCCGCTCACCGGCACCGTCACCGACAGCCACCACGGCGGCTGGTCCGGCGCTCGCCTGAAGTGGGCCGGCTTCGACGGCCTGCTCTTCGAGGGGAAGGCCGACAGCCCGGTCTACGCCGTCGTCGAAGACGGCGAAGTCGAACTCCGGGATGCCTCACATCTGTGGGGCTGGGGCGTCCACGACACGATGGAGGAACTCGAAGACGAGGTAGAGGGCTCGTACGGCAAGAACCTCTCGACGATGGCTATCGGCGAAGCGGGGGAGAACGGCGTCCGATTCGCCTGCATCATGAACGAGGACGACCGCGCCTCGGGCCGCGGCGGCACCGGCGCCGTCATGGGCTCGAAGAACCTCAAGGCCGTCGTCGTCAAATCCAGCACGAAGATGCCGAAACCGGCCGACTCCGAGACGTTCAAGAAGGGCCACAAGCAGGCGATGGAGGTCATTCGGGAGTCGGACGTCACCGCACCCAACGAGGGTGGCCTCTCGCTGTACGGGACGAACGTCCTCATGAACGCCACCGAGGAGATGTCCGGACTCCCGGCGCGGAACGCGAAATACACCTCGACGGGAGACGCCCGCAACGACGGCTTCGGCGGCGACGATTACGACTCCGAGAAGGTCTCCGGGGAGAACGTCCGCGAGAACATCCTCGTCGACGAACCGACCTGCCACTCCTGTCCGGTCGCCTGCAAGAAGGAGGTCGAAGTCGACGTGATGCACAAAGGCGAGGAGATGAACGTCCGCACCGAATCCTACGAGTACGAATCGGCGTGGGCGCTCGGGCCGAACTCCGGCCACACGGAGCGCGACGAGATCGCGCTCATGCTCCAGCGCTGTAACGACCACGGCATCGACACCATCGACGGCGGGAACATGATGGCGATGGCGATGGAGATGACCGAGGAGGGCAAACTCGACGGCCTCGGCGACGGCATCGAATGGGGCGACACCGAGGAGATGGTCGAGATGCTCACCAAAATCGCCAACCGCGAGACCGAACTCGCCGACCACCTCGCGGAAGGCCCCGACCGCTTCGCCGACGAGTTCGACGGTCACGACAACTCCCTGGCCGTCAAAGGTCAGACGATGGCCGCCTACGACCCCCGGTGTATGAAGGGCATGGGCATCGCCTACGCCACGTCGAACCGTGGGGCCTGCCACCTGCGGGCCTACACGCCCTCCGCCGAGATCCTCGGCCTTCCCGAGAAGGTCGACCCCGTCGAATGGAAGGGCAAGGCGGAACTGTCCATCACGTTCCAGGACATGCACGCCATCAGCGACTCCTTCGACATCTGCAAGTTCAACGCCTTCGCCGAGGGCATCGAGGAGTACGTCCTTCAGTACAACGGCATGACCGGTCGTGACGTCAGCGAGGAGGAACTCCTGAAGGCGGGCGAGCGCATCTGGAACCTCGAACGCTACTACAACAACCTCGTCGGCTTCGACGGTGCCGACGACTCCCTGCCGGGCCGCTTCGTCGAAGGCCACGAGAACGCCGTCCCCGGACAGGGCGGCGTCGAAGGCAGCCTGGTCGAACTCGACCAGATGAAAGAGGCCTACTACGAGCACCGCGGCTGGGTCGACGGCGTCGTCACCGACGAGAAACTCGACGAACTCGACATCAACGTCGGGCCGGGCACCGGCGTGAGTGCTGGCGACTCGGCGGCGCCGGCTGACGACTAGCCACTTTTTGCACGCTCGGGCGCCTCCGGCGCCCTCGCGGCAAAAACGTGGGGAAAAATAGCGCGTGCTCCTTCGGCGGCGCTTCGCGCCGCCTCAGTCCGCGCGCGCTACCGAGCGCTCCCTTTGGTCGCACTCGGAGAACCGCCTCGGGGGCCTTCTTCGAAGGCCCCACTCGGCGGATGCTAGCTACCTATTTTTGTGGATTCGTCTCGGTTGCGTGGGGGCGGTCCAGTTATCAGTAGGTGGTGTGGTTGCTTTATCGAGAAACCGGGATTAATCGTCGGTGGAAATCGGCGCGCAGACTGACCGTACGAGGGGTGTAGTCCCGATTCTTGAGACGTACCGGCTATTGTATTATACTGAGAGCGCGTCTATTAGGTATGAACGCTCGAACCATTCTCTCGGCGGTCGGGGCCGCTATTACCACCTTCTTGCTTGTCGGCGCTATGACGATGACGCTGCTCGGTGGTGGGGAGGCCCCGGCGGTCGGCATCATCGGCGTCTTCGTCGGCTTGATCGCCGGCTTGCTGGCAGGCGTACTCGTCAGCACCTACGCCGGCCGCCTATCGGGACTCCCCGCCGCGGCCGTCGTCGGCTATGCGGCCTTCGGTATCACGTTCATCGCGATAGCGGGACTGCGATACGTAAACGTCCCCGGTGCCGATGACGTGTTCACCTTCCCCGTTCACGTGGGAATCAGCATCGCGGTCGCTGTCATCCTCACCCTGTCGGCCGCACGCGGGCGTCTCCCAGAACGGCCTTCGGACGTCTGAGGGTGCTTTTGAACGCGAATCGCCGTCCCCCGACTTGGGGCCGGTGATTCACGGTCGTCGCCCCAATGGAACCGCGGAACGTGTTTTCTGATAGATAATCGAACTTTGCTACCGTCTACTGCTTTGTCGCTTTCATGTACTGCTCTCGCGTGACCGTGTAGCGCCGCAGGTCACGAATCTCGTCGTCCTTGACGACCCAGTTCCTGAGCAGGCCGTCGTACTGGCCGCCGTGGGCCTCGACATACTTCTCGACGGCTCGCTGTGACTGCTCGTTGCCGGGCTGGTGGGCCACGCTGACGAGTTCGAGATCCAGTGTCTCGAAGGCCAGTTCCATCAGCGCGGCGGCGCGCTCGCCGGAGTAGCCGCGGCCCCAGAAGGGTTTGCGGAGCCAGATACCGGGGCCACCGGTTTTGCGGTCCCACGCGAAGCGCATGTTCGTCAGGCCGGCGAACTCGCCGGCGTTAGCTTCGCCCTCTCGGGGATAGACGATGTAGGTGGCCTGCTTGCGACTCTCCCACTCGTCTTCGACTTCGTCGAGGTAGTCGTCGGTCTCCTTGACGGTCCGGTGGGGGTCCCACATCACGTGCTCGCTGATTTCGTCCATGTGCGGGGCGTCGACCCGCATGTGCTCGTAGAGGTCGATCGCCGAGATGTTCTCCCGACAGCACCGAACGAGTCGGAGTCTGTCGGTCTCGATTTCGCTCGGGAACATACTCGCTCATGCGATGGCTCCCGCATGAGCGTTGTCGTGGTATGGGACGGATTCACAGAAATACGAGGGCGCCGACGCGTCAGCCCGAACCCTTGCCGATGACGACCGCCTCTCGCAGTCCGAGCGCGCTTTCGAACTCCGCGCGACGGTCGAGTTCGCCGCCGAGTTGCTTGAGATGCTCGGCGTGGGTACGCCGCAGTGCCTGCCACTCGCGATCGTCGAGGTCCATCTCCTCTCCGATTTCGGCCCAGTGGCCCTCCTCGGCGAGGAAGACGGCCTCGTTTTCGTCCTCGTAGACGCATTCGTAGGTACGGCCGTACTCCGGCAGACGGGGTTCGAGAAATACCTGCGCGCGGTCCGCGAGGTCCGGAAGCCGCTCGCCGGAGACGGAGCCCTTCGCCGCACCGAGTATCAGCGCGTTCCCCTTCAGCGGCCCGCCAGCCATCTCAGCCCCCGGCGCGAATCGCCTTCTGGGCGAAGTTCTCGATGAGCGGTTCGAGGACCTCAGCGTCGCCCTCGAACTCGACGGTGACCTCGTTCAACCTGATGGCTCCGACGGGGTTGACCTTCCGCTCGTCGAGGGACGCACTCCAGCCGTCGCCCTCGACGCGGTTACTGCCGTCGAGGGCCTTGCCACCGAGGTTTTCGAGGTACTGGACGGCAAGTCGCTTGGAGATGCCACGAAACTCGCGTGTCGCTTGCATCTATCCACCGGCCACCGGTGGGAATACGCTGACCCGGTCGCCGTCGTCGAGTTCTGTTTCGGTACCCTCCAGATGGACGACCTCTCGGCCGTTCTTGAGGACGGTCAGTTGCGGTTTGATGTCGCCCTCGTCGTCGAGCAACTCCCCGACGAGTTCCGGGTATTCGTCCTCGATGGCCCACAGGACATCACCGATGTTCGCGCCCTCGTCGACCTCCCAGTTGACGGTTTTCTGACCGACCGCCGCCCGGAACGTCGCGAAGAACCGCAACTCCAGTTCCATGGTCTCCTCTTGGTCCGCGTCCGTCATAAATCGGAGAGTCGCACGCCGTCCTCGACGAGGCGGGCGTTACGCTCGCGGTCCAGTTGCGCGGCGAGCCAATCGTGTTCGTACAGTTGAGCGATGAGGTCGGCATACAGGTTCCGCCACGCGATGGCGAAGATGGGCGACTGTCCCCACGCGCGCAATTCGGGGACGAACTCGTCGTACTTCTCGCCGCGTGCCTCGAAATGTTCGATGACGTCGAGGACGGCACTCGCGGCCTCAGTGTCGTCCTCGGCGTCTTCGAGTACGGTGTTCAGACGCTGGTTGTACCCCTTGACGGCACGCTGCATGTCCTGTGCTGCGCCGCCGTCGTCTTCGGGAAGCGACTCCAGAAGCGGTCCGGGGACGCCCAACTCGATTTCGTCCATGGGTGATACTGGCGCTACCCGACCAAAAAGGTGGCCGGCGATGGCGCGGCGTCAGCGATTCCGGGGCCCCATCGAGAGGGCGTAGCCACCGAGGACCAACAGGCCGAACATGAGCGCGTCGAGTATCGAATACGCGCCGACGACGAACACTTCCAGATAGGCCGCCTCGGTGATCAGCGTGGTATGCGGGAGCGACCAGAGGACGGCGTTGCCGACGAGGACGCCGAGAAACGCCGCGATGGCGCCGACGCCGAGTACCGACGGCGGGTCGTCGTTCGCGGTCGAGCCGTAGGCGTAACCGACAGCGGCGAAGCCGACGACGGCGAGGGTCGGCCACACGAGTCGTGACGCCATCGACAGCGTCACCACATCGAGCGCATCTCTGACGACGCGAAAGGCCGGAAGCGATCGCAACGGAACCACGACGGCGGCGATACAGAAAGTCGGGACTGCGAGGAGGGCAGGGCGGTCCATACGCTCCAGTTCAGCTGAATCCCTGAAAAAGGCTACTGCCCATCGAAGCAACCGCTATCGCTCTTCGCAGTGCCGCACGTCGACGGCCGCGCCGCGGGTCGACTCGACCATCGCCCGGCCGTGGCAACTCGCCCGGCCGACGCCGAACGCCTTCGGCCCCTCGAAGAGCACCTCGTCGCCCGGCCGAATCGACGCGTCAGCGTCGAGAACGCCCGGCGCGAGGACGCTCCCGCTCGGGACGAAACCGTCGATCTGGACGGTCTTGGTCGGCGCATCGCTTTCCCGCCACGCGCGAGCGCCGGCGCCGGTCAGCGACAGCGTACCGTACTGAGCGACCTGCGTCGCCAGCAGTTCGCCATCGCCGTCGCGAACGCGGAGTTTCGGATATCGACCCTCCGTCGAGATGTTCTCGCCAAAGACCTCGTCGCCCGCACCCTCGCCGAACTGGTAGTCGGCGATGGCCCGGACGATCGAGTGCTCGCGCTCGCTTTTATAATAGCTCTCCTCGCCCTGCAGGGCTTTCGCGAGATTGCCGAGTGATTCCGTCGTCGTCGGGTGGTCTTCGACGGTGTACTCGAATTCGATACCGAGCGACTCCTCGACGCGCTCGCAGATCTCGCGGTAGCCTTCGCCCGGCACGTGGGCGATATGACGGTCGTAGTCGGCGCGTTCGAGGTAGCGTTCCAGCACCGCGGCGACGAACTCTATCTCGGTCGCGGTCCACTCGCCGGTCACCACGCTGTCGTAGTGCTGGGCGGGATATGTCGTCTCCAGTTCGCTCGGGACGACGCCGATGGGCGAGGTCATCGAGACGACGTGGCCCCGATACTGGATGGCGTCCATGAACTGGCGGTGGCTCTGGGAGTCACTGTAGGGCTTCCGCGCCGAACACGGAACGAGAACGAGCGGGCCCTTCAATCGGCGCTGATACCGACTGGTCACCCGGTCGGCGAACCGCTGAATCTCGGCACGTCGGATGCTGTCGTCCGTGGCCGCCAGCAGTTCGTTGCGGCGGAAGACCGGTGTCCGTTCCTCGACGTAGCCGTACTGCTGGTCGAGTCGGCGGAATGTCGCCGTCAGCCACGCCTCGTGGCGGGCCTGGCCTTCGATGTAATCCCGGAGGCGGCCCTCGGAGATTCGGTGGCGAACGCGGGCCATTTCCGCGCGGAGGGCGTTGGCGTTGTGCTCGGCACAATCTGCCCGGGAGAACTCCGAGACCGGTTGTTGGCAGGCTTCACAGGCACACGGCAGTTCGTCGAGGTCTTCGAGGAACTCCTCGCCGTCCGTCGTCAGATAGAAGCCGTCCAGCCCGCGCGTCCGGGCGCGAGTTTCGTCCAGCAAGTCGACGCCGGCGTAGACAAGCGTCGCCGCATTTGCGGGCGTCGCGACACCCGAAAGATAGAGCGCGGTGTCGTCGGGGATGGCCTCTTTCGTCTCCAGGAGGGCTTCCACGAACGCCTCGGCGTGGCCCGCATAGCCCGGCGCGCCGGCCAGCACGTAGGCGTCGGCGCCGTAATCGTCGGCCGTACCCGGCGAGACGACCGCCGCGCTGGGGAAGTCGACGTCCGGGTAGTCCACGGCGAAGGCCTCCTCGACCGGTTCCTCGGTGCCCGGCGGGAACGCCCGGTGGGGCAGTACCGTCAGCGTCGATTCGTCGCCGTCCGGCATCTCCGGGGCTTCGTGCCAGCGACTGCCTGCGTCTTCGACGATATCGTCGACCAGCGCCGGCGTCGACACCGGCTCAGAGAGGCGCAACTCGCCCCGACGAGCGGCGGCGTCGCGCGCATGAACTTCGAAATAGTCGGTCATGGCTGTTTTTCGTCGGGCAGTCCGTAATTGTTCATCGATTCGAGGTGGGGTTCCCGGGTCGGTTCGCTTCGACGAAACACTGATTTCGGACGGGCTACCCTACGCCACCTGTTCGCTGTTCTGGAACGTGACGGTCCGGTCGTCCGTCTCGACGGTCGTGAGGATGGTGATCCAGCCGTCCTGTTGTTCGATCTGCCGTGCCTCGTTCAGCGAGAGGTCGACGCGATCA
>NZ_JAZKTR010000068.1:0-13075 GCF_036625485.1 Natronomonas sp.
GTTTGCGACCTCGCCGACCTCGAAGCCGAGGGCCGAACCGTCGTTCAGGAGAACGGCCAGGCGATCGCGCTGTTCTTCCACGAAGAGGAGGTCTACGCCGTCGACAACCGCTGTCCGCATATGGGCTTCCCACTCACCCGAGGCACCGTCGACGAGGGCATCCTCACGTGTCACTGGCACCACGCGAGATTCGAGCTGGAGAAGGGCGACACCTTCGACCCGTGGGCCGACGACGTTCAGACGTTCCCGGTCGATATCCGAGACGACCAGGTCTACCTCGACCCCGACCCCGAACCGACCGTCCCTCCGTCGACGCGGTGGCGGAACCGACTCGCCGATGGCCTCCAGGAGAACCTCTCGCTCGTCCAGGCGAAATCGGTCATCGGACTAGACGAGCACGGCGACGGTTTTTACACACCGGTCGAGACGGCGGTCAACTTCGGCACGAAATACCGCGCCTCCGGGTGGGGTCGTGGGCTGACGACGCTGTCGTACATGGCAGAGCTGTACGACGATGTCGGCGGCCGCGACAAGCGCCGGGCCATGTTCGCCGGGGTTCGTGAGGTGGCCGACGACGTGGCGGGTGAGGCCCCACGCTTCCAGCAGTACGCCTTCGAGAACCGCGAGCTCTCGAAGGAACGGCTCAAGTCGTGGTTCCGCGAGAACTGCGAGGTCCGAGATTCCGACGGCGCCGAGCGAACCCTCCTGACCGCCATCGAGGCGCTGCCGCCGGCCGAGGTCGTCGAGATTCTGGTTGCCGCGGCAACCGACCACCTCTATATGAACAGCAGCCACACGCTGGATTTCATCAACAGCGCCCTGGCGACGCTTGAGCATCTCGGCTGGGAGGAACACGCCGAACCCGTCCTCGCCTCGACGGTACCGCAACTCACCGACGCGACCCGGTCGGAGGAACTCTCCTCGTGGCGCCAGCCGGTCGATATCGCCGAGTTGTGTTTCGACGCCCACGACCGCCTCGATTCGCTGGTCGCGGCCGGCGAGGGCAAGGAGTGGGAGGAACCCGAGGGATTCGTCGAGACGCTGCTGTCGGAGGATGCCGAGGCCATCATCGACGCGCTCTGTGATGCCATCGCCGACGGCGCCACGCAGGAGGAACTGACGGATGCGGTCGCCCGGGCGGCGACCCGGCGCGTGGCCTACTTCGCGACGAACAACGAGTTCAACGACTGGGATACCGTCCACCACACCTTCGTGTACGCGAACGCGGCCCACGAACTGGCCCATCGCACCGACGCCACCGAAATCTATCGCGCCTGCTTCGACGGCGCGATGAGCGTCTACCTCGACCGCTTCCTCAACAGTCCGCGCGCTCCCGAGCCAACCCCCGTCGAGACGGGCCGAGAGCCCGAAGACATCCGAAGCGACCTGCTCGATACCTTCGACGAACAGGGCGAGGTCAACCGTGCGGGCCGCCTCGTCGCCGAGCACTTCGAGGCAGGCGGCGACCCCGCCGACCTCAAGCGCATCCTCGGCCGTGGCCTGCTTCGGGAAGACGCCGACTTCCACACGTTCCAGAACGTCTCCGGGGCTTTCCGCCGGTTCGACGCGCTGGATGACGATGAGGAACGCCGCTACGCGCTCGTGGCGGGCGCCCGATATCTCGCCGCCCACACGCCGACCAACCGCGAACACGAACAGACGTTCTCCATCGCGACCCGCCTGCACCGGGGCGAACGCCTCCACGAGGCCGAATAGAACTCGCTTACGGGACGACGACGATCTTCCCGACGATACTCTCTTCGAGAACGGCCCGGTGGGCTTCCGCCGCCTCCGACAGCGGGAGCGTCCGGTCGATGGCCACGTCGAGTGGCCCATCGGCGACCAGTCGGCCCAACCGCGAGAGTATGGGAGCGATATCGGGCATCTCGGCGTGGTCGACGAGGTTGGTCATGCTCATCGGATGGAGCGTGAGTTCCTTCGAGCGGGCCGCCGAGACGTCCGGAAACGTCGCCTCGCCGCCGGCGATGACCACGATATCGCCGCCGAATGACGCTAACTCGACGTCGGTCCCGAGGTACGTCCCCGGCATGTGGTCGAGGACGACGTCGGCGCCGCCTTCGACCCTCCCAAGGACGGCCCCGATGAGGTCCTCGCGCGAGTAATCGAAGACGGCCTCGGCACCGAATCCGGCGACGGCGTCGTGGTGTTCCGGCCGGGCCGTCGCCAGCGCCGAGGCGCCCATCGCGTCGGCGAGACCAACTGTGACGTGGCCGACGCCGCCGTTTCCGCCGTGGACGAACGCCGTTTCGCCGGGTTCGAGGCCGGCGTGGTCGACGAACGCCCGCCACGCGGTGACGCCGACGAGCGCGACCGCTGCGCCCGTCTCGAAATCCACCTCCTCGGGCAGCGGCGCGACCAGGTCCGTCGGGACGACCGCGTACTCGGCGAACGACCCGCCGTCGAACCGCGTCGAGTGGAGGCCGGTCCCGAAGACCCGCTGGCCCACCTCGTAGTCGTCGACGCCGGGGCCGATCGATTCGACGACGCCGGCGAGGTCCGACCCCGTCGTCTTCGGTCCGTCCGGAACCCCCCACGCTCGGAACTTCGCGTCGACCGGGTTGACCGACGCCGCGCGAACCTCGACAAGGAGTTCACCCGCGCCGGGTTCGGGTCGTTCGAGGTCCGTTACCGACAGTACGTCCGGGTTGCCTGCTTCGTGGTATCGTGCTGCACGCATTGCTTGGAATCCCGTCCACGGTCATCTATAGTTTCGCGTCCCGGAACCCCCGCAGGCTTATATGTCAGTACGCGGAATAATTAACTCATGCCTGAAGTCCACCTCGACGCCGAAACCGTGGAACGACTCGATGGCCTCCAGCGCGACGACGAGTCCTACGACGAACTCATCAACGAACTCATCAACATCTACGAGGCCGGCGAGCGCACCCTCGCCCACGGCGGCGACCACGTCGGTTCGGAATAACGGCGTCATCCCGATTCGCGAGTTTCCTTCGTTTTCGTACTTGCGACGCTGGCCAGCGCCACGCTCGCCATATGTTAAACGGCGAGTTTAGGTATCCGAACGGGTTCATACGCGCCGACCCATAGGTCGGCCAAATGCGTCCCTCTATGCCGACCCGACAGCAACTGACCATCGCCGTCTTGCTCGCCGTCGGGCTCGTTGCGACCCTCGCATCGCCGCTGGTGCTCGAACGATGGGCGCTCGCGGCCGAAGACGAGCATGTCACCGCACGACTCGAAGACGAATCGTGTCTCACCCACTGGGGAACCGGAGAGGGCGCTGCGACCCAGCGCGCCGAGGTGACCGGGATGAGCGACGGCGGCGTTCGCGTCGAGGTCAGTCTGCCGTACGCGTACACGACAGAGCAGGACGGCGAGAAAATCTACGCAGACATGACTTCGGAGGCGGTCTACGAAGTCACGCGAACCGATATGCGTCGAGTTCGTGGCGACGATATCTCACCGTGTTAACGACAGAGCTGCAGAAAAATCGCTGAATCGGGACGGTTATTTACTCTTCGTCGTCGTCGACGTCTTCGAAGTCGGCGTCGACGAACTCCTCGTCCTCGCCGTCGGCACCTGCGGCACCGCCGGGACCGGCCCCACCGGGGCCAGCGCCGCCCATGCCACCCATGCCGCCCATACCGCCGGCAGCACCGGCGCCGGCGCCGCCTGCACCGGCCTGGGCCTGCTCCTGGTACATCTGCTTGCCGATCTCCTGGAGGGCCTCAGAGAGGCTCTCGGTCGTGGATTCGAGGGCCTCGGTGGCCTCATCGAGTCCGTCGCTGTCGACCTCGGCGTACTCCTCGAGGGCTTCCTCGACGGCCTCGACCTCGTTCTCGATGTCCTCGCGGATCTCGTCGTCGACCTGCTCTTCGTTCTCCTCCAGCAGGGTCTCGGCGCGCTGGACGGACGCCTCGGCGTCGTTGCGGGCCTCGACGAACTCACGCCGCTTTTCGTCCTCCTCGGCGTGCTCTTCGGCTTCTTCCTGCATCTGCTCGATCTCCTCGTCGGAGAGACCGACGCCGCCCTCGATGGTGATGTCCTCGCTGTTGCCGGAGCCCTTGTCCTCGGCTTCGACGTTGACGATGCCGTTCTCGTCGATGTTGAACGTCACCTCGATCTGCGGCGTTCCGGCGGGTGCCGGCGGGATGCCGGTCAGCTGGAAGGCGCCGAGCAGTTCGTTCTTGTCGGCGATCTCGCGCTCGCCCTGGAAGACGCGGATGTTGACCGAGGTCTGGTTGTCGGCGGCAGTGGTGAAGACCTTGGATTCCTCGGTCGGGATGGTCGTGTTCTTGTCGATGAGGCGCTCGAAGATGCCGCCCTTGACCTCGATACCGAGGCTGAGGGGCGTCACGTCGAGCAGGACGATGTCGTCGACGTCGCCGGAGAGGACGCCACCCTGAATGGCCGCGCCGAGCGCGACGGCCTCGTCGGGGTTGACGTTCTTCTTGGGTTCCTGGCCGGCGAGGTCCTCGACCTTCTCCTGGACCTGCGGCATCCGGGTCGAACCGCCGACGAGGATGACCTCGTCGATGTCGGACTTGGAGTAGTCGGCGTCCTGAAGGGCCTGCTCCGTCGGGCCGACGGTCCGCTCGACGAGGTCCGAGGTCAGCGACTCGAACTTCGCGCGAGTGAGCTTCTCTTCGAGGTTGAGCGGGCCTTCGTCCGTCGCTGCGATGAACGGGAGGTTGATGGTGGTCTCCTTCCGCGAGGAGAGTTCGATCTTGGCCTCCTCGGCGGCGTCCTTCAGGCGCTGGAGGGCCTGCCGGTCGTCGCGAAGGTCGATACCGTGTTCCTCCTCGAAGGAGTCGGCGAGGTAGTCGATGATGGCGTGGTCCCAGTCGTCGCCACCGAGGTCGTTGTCCCCGTTGGTCGCGACGACCTCGTAGACGCCGCCGCCCAGATCGAGGACGGAGACGTCGAAGGTGCCTCCACCGAGGTCGTAGACGAGGACCGTCTGGTCGGACTCGTCGTCGAGGCCGTAGGCCATCGCGGCGGCGGTCGGCTCGTTGACGATGCGCTCGACCTCGAAGCCGGCGATCTCGCCGGCGTCCTTGGTCGCCTGTCGCTGCTTGTCGTTGAAGTAGGCGGGGACCGTGATGACGGCCTTCTCGATATCGTCGCCGAGATACTCCTCGGCGTCGTGTTTGATCTTCTGGAGGATCATCGCCGAGATCTGCTCGGGCGTGTAGTCCTCGCCCTCGATCTCGACGGTGTAGTCCTCTTCGCCCATGTGCCGCTTGATGGACTGGATGGTCCGCTCAGGGTTCTGGACTGCCTGGTTCTTCGCCGGTTTCCCGACGAGTCGCTCGCCGTCGTCCGAGAACGCGACGACGGACGGCGTGGTCCGCTCCCCTTCACTGTTGACGATGATCTCGGGGTCGCCACCCTCCATGACCGCGAACGCGGAGTTGGTGGTACCGAGGTCGATACCGAGAATCTTGTTGCTCGCCATGTTGCCCGTAGATACCGGACTGAATCGGTTAAAAGTTGCTAGACACGCCGACACAGGGCGCCGACAGGAGCGCTCGTTCCGGCGGTTTTCAACAGGGCAACCGCTCGAACCAGCAAATATAAACAGAACCGCAAAACAAGCCGTCAGAGCGGCCGTCCCGGCGGTTCCCGACGAGCGAGATCGACGCTATTCCTCGGCGACGGTCACCTGCGCCGGGCGCAGGACCTTGCCGGCCATCTCGTAGCCGGGCCGCTGGACCTCGTCGACGGTGCCTGCCGACTGGTCGCTTTCGACCCGCAGCAGGACTTCGTGGCGCTGGGGGTCGACATCCGTGCCCGGTTCGGGTTCGATGGGGTCGACGTTCTCGGAGGCGAGCACGTCGTCCAGTTGGCGGAAGGTCGCCTCGACGCCTTCCCGGATGTTGGCGTCCTCGTCCTGTTCGAGCGCGCGCTTGAGGTTGTCCCGGACCTCCAGCAGTTCAGTGACGAGGCCCTCGGTGGCTCGCTGGCGTTCCTGCTCGCGGCGCTTTTCCTGTCGCTTCTTGTAGTTCTGGAACTCCGCCTGCTTGCGCTTGAGGCGGTCCTCGAAGTCCTCGCGCTCGGCGCGGGCCTCCTCCAGTTCGAGTTCGAGGTCGCCGACGTGTTCGCGGAGGGTCGCGATTTCCTCGGCGACGGCCTCGGGGTCGCTGTCGGCGACGTGTTCCTGTATCTCGCCGACGTCGACCGTTTCGACGTCGATATCGGCGTCGACCGCACCGAAACCGACACCCTCGTCGGTCTCGGCCTCGACATCGGCGCCATTCTCGGGTGATTCGACTCCCTGCTCCTCGGTCATACGTGCAAAGAGCCGTTCGGCGCGTATAAGGATTGAGAAACCTCGCGTCCGGTGCCTCCATCCCTCCCAGGGTCGGCCTCGACGGTCGTCGCCTGCCGTCGGAGTTAAACCGTCGCGTCGCCGACTCCGGATGTGGTCCGGCTTCGATACGACGACGGGACGATACGTGTCGACGGCGAGGGCGCCGACGCCCTCGATGGCCTGTCCTTCGTGGCGGCCGACAACCGTTCGGAGAGCCGCCGCACCCCCGCCTTCCGCTATCCGTTCGTCCGCGATACCTGCTATAACCGGAACCTCCCGGTCGACGACACGGTCCTCGATACGCCGGACCTGCCTGCACTCTCGACGGCCTACGAACTCCGCCCCTACCAGCAGGACGCCCTCGACGCGTGGCACGGCGCCAACGACCGCGGCGTCGTCGAACTCCCGACCGGCAGCGGCAAGACCGTCCTCGCCATCGCGGCCATCGCCGCACTCGAAACGCCGACCCTCGTCGTCGTCCCGACCATCGACCTGCTGGAGCAATGGCGTGGCGAACTCGAAGCGGAGTTCGGCGATTCGGTCGATATCGGCCAACTGGGCGGCGGGACCCAGCAAGTCGAACCCATCACCGTCGCGACCTACGATTCGGCCTACCTCCGGGCCGACGAGTTGGGCGACCGGTTCGGCTTCCTGATCTTTGACGAGGTCCACCACCTCGGCGGCGAGGGCTACCGCGACATCGCCCGCCTGATGGCCGCACCGGCCCGACTCGGCCTCACCGCGACCTTCGAGCGCCCCGACGGCGCCCACGAGGCCATCGAGGAGTTGGTCGGGTCGGTCGTCTACGAGCGCTCCGCGGACGAACTGGCCGGCGAGCACCTCGCCGATTACGCCATCAAGCGCATCGAGGTCGACCTCACGCCCGAGGAACGCGAACGCTACGAGGAGCATCAGGGTACCTTCACCGATTACCTCGCCAGATCGAGCATCGAACTCCGGAGCGGTAGCGACTATCAGGAACTGGTCAAACGCTCCGGGACCGACCCCCAGGCCCGGGAGGCCCTGCTGGCCAAACAGCGCGCACGCGAGGTGATGATGAACGCCGACCGGAAGGTCGAGACCCTGGCCGAGATTCTCGACCGCCACGTCGAGGACCGCGTCATCGTCTTCACCGCCTACACGGACCTCGTCTACGATCTCGCAGAGCGGTTTCTCATTCCGCCGATCACGAACGAGACGGGCGCCGAGGAGCGCCGCGAAATCCTCGACCGCTTCCGCCGGGGAGACTACTCTCGAATCGTCTCGGCCAACGTCCTCGATGAAGGCGTCGACGTCCCCGACGCGAACGTCGCAGTCGTTCTCTCAGGATCGGGCAGCGAGCGGGAGTTCACCCAGCGACTCGGCCGCGTCCTCCGTCCGAAAAGCGATGGCGGACAAGCCCTTTTATATGAAGTCGTCACCAGCGAGACGGCCGAGGAACGGGTCGCCCGTCGGCGGCGATAGTCGGCCCGTAACGTCAATCCCGGAGGCCACCGAAGCCACCCTATGGGCGAGAAGACCACGGCGCTGAGCAAGCGAGAGGGATGGCGAAGCGAGGGCTACGCCGCGCGAGTCCACTACGAGGGGGCGACCGAACAGTACAGCATCGAATACTACGAACCGACCGACCGCGTCATCTACTGGCGAGTGCGCGGCGACGGCGAAGCAGTTCCAGTCGGACGGGACATGGTTCCCGACCCGCTACGCAAGCGTATCCGTGCGGACCTCTCAGAGGTCGGTATCGACCCCGAGGTAGAGGGGGAGACACTATAGCTGTTTATAAGGAGTGGACGTGAGTTAACCCAACTTAGCAAACGCGAGGAGATATTTCGAGCATCGGCCGGCATCCGCGCGAGCGAAGCGAGCGCGGTTCCCGCTGGCGACCGAAGGGAGCCAGCGTAGCGAGCGGTGACTACCGCGCGCCCAAAGGGCGCGCGACTGGAAGCGCTCGCGCATATTTTCCCCACGTTTTTGCCGGGCCGGCCGCAGGCCGGCCCGTGTAAAAAGTGGGTGCTAGTCGTCGCCCTTCGGGTCGATGATAACGACTTCGCCGCCCTCAACGTCGACGTTGATGAGCGTCTTCGCGGAGTGGGGAGATTGCTCGAGTTTGTTCTCGCCGCCGACCTTCTTGATGACGGCGACGATGTCGACGATGTCGGCGCCGATGTCTTCGAGGGCGTCGCAGATGGCCGAGAGGGTGCCGCCCGTCGAGAGGACGTCGTCAAGGATGAGGACGCTGTCGCCCTCGTTGACGTCGTTGATGAACATCTGGTTCTCGGAGTAGCCGGTCTCCTGAAAGAGCGGCGTCTCGCCGTCGAGGCCGTATTCGCGCTTGCGGATGACGACCAGCGGGATGTCGGTCATCAGCGAGACAGCCGTGGAGATATGGATGCCCATCGCGGCGGGGGTGACGATCTTGTCGACGTCCTCCAGTTCCGCTTTGCGGATGATCTTGATGACGATCTCGCGCAGAAGGCTGGGTTCGAGCATCGGGACGCCGTCGCTGATCGGATGGACGAAGTAGTGGTAGCCGTCCTTCTCGATGATCGGCGCGTCGAGGAGGGACTGCTGAAGCTGGTCCATGCTCGCGGTACTCGAAGGCCGGGGTAAAGCTTGACGGTCGGAGGTCGGGGTGTGTGGCCGTCTCAGACGAACAGTGGTAGTCCGTCATCGGCTACCGCCGACCGTCGAGCGATGGCCGGTGAATCGGTACAACCGTCCTCTCAGACGAACGGCAACGCCTCCGGACCGACGAAAGCGAAGTGCCACAGCGCCCCGAGGACGACGAAGGCAGTGGTAGCGGCCGCGGCGAGAGCGAGCGTGACGGCGCCGACGTGGTCCTCGCGGTAGCCGAACGCGTCGGCGAGTATCCACGCGGCGAGCAGGCCGGCGGCCAGCAGACCGACGAGCGCGTGGGTCTGGACGGCCTCGCCGCGGGTAGCGTCGGTCGCCCACAGGTAGATGACCAGCAGTTGGCCACCGACGAGGAGGCTTCCGGCGTATGTAAACGCTATCGGACGTGTGTGCTTGCGAACGACTCGCCGAACGGCGGTCTGTCGTGCGACGGCGTAGATGGCGATGGGGTACAGGGGGAGCAGATAGCGGACGGTTACGGCGGCGTGTATCGGCAAACGCGGGAGGTAGACGAGCGACAGTGCGAGGGCGTAGACGACGGCAAAGGCGTCGACGATACCGATAGCGGTGAGACCGCGGCGGTCGACCACGGCTCGAACGCGGCCGGCGAGGTCGGTTCGGACGGCGACGACCGGCACGACGACGAGCGCGGCGGCCAGCGGCATGGCCTCGAGGAACGACAGGCGGATCGCCTCGCCGGCGTCCCGCTGTGCGATGGCCGGGAGATAGCCGCCGCGGATGAATGCGTGGTAGAGTTCTCCCGTTCCGGAGAGAGCCATGTCGATTCCGCGCTGGTAGAGGCCGAGCAGTAGGTCGACGACACCGAAGGCCGTATCGGCGGCTTCGGAGACCGCTTCGCCGGCGTCGCCACCACCGGTATCGCCGCCGCTGCTGCCGCCGGTATCGCTTCCGCCGTCGGGGTTGCCACGCTCCGCGAGCGAACCACTTCCCCCTGCACTCAGCACCCGCGGCGGTTCGAGGAGGTTGTCAGTGACGAAGAGGTTGGTGACGAACAGGGGCAGGCTGGCGAGGACACACGCGCTCGCGGCCGCCGCCAGCGACCGGAGGCTCCGACCGCCGGTCGGGACGTCGACGGCGAGGAGCGCAAGCAGGAGGATGGCACCTTCTGCGGCGCTGACCCACGCGGCGATACCGACGGGAACGTAGGCCGCGGCACGAAAGCGGGTATCGACGCCGTCGCCCTCCCGGCTTCGGTAGAGGAAGTACATGACTGCGAGGGCACAGAGCGTGGTGAAGGCGTGCCGTTTCGGGAACTGCGCCCAGAATCCGACGGGCGTTGCGAGGACGACGGCGAGTCCGGCGGTGAAGCCGACCCGGCGGTCGTAGGCTCTCGCCAGCAGGCGATAGGCGACGACGCCCGTGAAGGCGGCGACGAGCATCGTCTGGGCTTGCAGCGCGATGAGGTAGTGGTCGCTCGGGTCGATAGGCGTCGCGTCGACGAGAATCGCGGCGAATCCGACGAGCGCGACCGCGCTGCCGGCGTAGGCGGCGCGGTCCGGGACGTCGAGTTCCCGTCCGACGAGAACCGAGAGGCCGAGGACGACGAACGCCCAGAGGCCGGCGAGAGCGACGCGGAGGTCGGCGATCGTTGCGAGCGCCTCGACGGCCACGAGGAGAGGGACGGCGAGGAACACCTGCCCGTAGTTGCGGCCGTAGAGGCGGCCGTCCCGACTGCCGACGCCGGGCGTATCGAGTCCCGGGCCGTAGACGGCCTCGTCGAGGTAGAGGTGGCCGTCGGCGACCGCGACGAGGGTGTTGGCGACGGTGTAGCTATCGTTTATCAGGGGCCCGAGTCGCCAGTAAGAGAGGTAGGCGAGGAGGGCCGCGAGAAAGACGATAGCGCCGAGGCGGTCGGCAAAGACGGCCCGGAGGAAACGGTCGCGACGGTTCATTCCTCAACCTCGACGGTGACGGTCCGTTCGACCAGCACGCGACTGCCGTCCGCATCGAACGCCTGCACGGTGACGGTTCCCTCGTATCGGTCCTGCTCGACCCGCTCGCTGTCGACGTTCGAGGGGTCGAACGAGACCTCGTAGGTGCCGCCCTCTGTGACGAACATTCCCGCGCTTCGGGTGTGGTTCAGTTCGGGGACATCGACCCGATAGACGACGGTCGGCCGACCCGAGACGTTCGTCACGGTGAAGTGTACAGGGTCGGCCCGGAGGTGATAGAGGTCGTCGTTGTGGCGGTCCGCCACCAGCGCCGCGTCGTCGGGTGCCTCGTCGACCGAGACGGAGACGTGGTTGGGTTCGCCGTCGGCGGCCGGGTCGTCGGTCAGCGACACGCCCACCAGCGGGCCCGACGCCAGCGTCACCGCGAGCACTACGAGTACGGTGACGGCGACGACTCGGTTGCCACTCATCGCCACAGCACACCGGGGCCGCATATATAAACCCAGCGAGCAGGTCGTTCGGTGAGGCGATGGGGGAGCATCGAGGGGTCCTGCTCGGCGAGCGTGGCGAGCAGGCCTCCTACGCCAGTTCCTCGGCGAGTGCGTCGGCGACGTGACCGCCGATTTCGGTCTTCGTCCCCTCGTGTTCTTCGGTGGTGCCGGCCCGAACGAGCAACACGCGGGTCGTCTCGGCACCCATCACGCTGGCGTCGTTGGCGACGACGAAGGCGAGGTCCGCGCGGGCGAGCGTCTCGCGGGCCTGCTCGACCATCGCCTCGTCGTCGCCGCCCGTTTCGACCTTGAAGCCGACGATGGGGAGGTCCGGGTACTCCTCGCGAATCGAGTCGATGAGTTTCGGTGTCGGTTCGAGGTCCAAGGAGAGGTCCTGACCCGAGCGAAGCTTCTCTGGGGCTGTCTCGACGGTGTAGTCGCTGATCGCGGCCGCCGACACCAGCACGTCGGCGTCGTCGGCGACCGAACGCACGCCCTCCAGCATCTCGGCGGCGCTTTCGACGGCGACCACGTCGGCGTAGGGCACCTCGAGGCCATCATGGACGAGCGTCACCTCCGCGCCCCGGACGTAGCAGGCCTTGCCGATGGCCCGGCCGGTCCGTCCCGAGGCGCGATTCGAGAGCACGCGCACGGGGTCGATGGACTCGCTGGTCGGGCCGCTGGTGATGACGACGTGCTCGTCGTCGAGGGGGCGGTCGCCGACCACGCGGGCGACATCGAGGACGATAGCCTCCTCCTCGGCGATTTTGGCTTTCCCCTCTTCGAGGCGCGGGTCGACGAACTCGACACCCCAGTCTTCGAGCGTTTCGATGGCGTCCAACACGCCGGGATGGTCGTACATCGGCGCGTGCATCGCCGGGGCGACGACCACGGGCATCCCGGCACCCAGCGCCGTCGTCGCACAGGTCGTGACGGGCGTGTCGTCGACGGCGCCCGCGACCTTGCCGATGGTGTTGGCCGTCGACGGCGCCAGCAGGAGGACGTCGGCCCACCCGTCGTAGCCGCACAGCTCGACGTGTTCGACCGAGCCCGTGATCTCCGTGACGACCGAGTTCTCCGTCGCGAATTCCAGCGCCCACGGATGGATGATTCCCTGGGCAGCCTCGGTCATCACCGCCCGGACCTCCGCGCCCTGCCGCCGGAGTTCGTGGGCCAGTTCGACCGTCTTTACCGCCGCGATAGAGCCGGAAACTCCCAGCGCGACGTTGACGCCATCGAGCATCGGCGAGGGCTTCGGCGTGCTCCGATAAAAACCAACGGCTCTCGGAGACAGGGCCTGTTGAGTTTCTGATCTCTGCGACTCAAAAGGGACCGCAACCCCCGAAGCCCTCGACCGGCTCTCTGGAAACGACTACTCGAACGAAACCGCAACGACCCCCGAAGCCCTCGACCGGCTCGACTCGCGCGCCTCGTTGCGCTCCTCGTCACTCCCTTCGGTCGTTCCTGCGGTGCTTACGTCGGCGTGCTTCGTCGACCCGGTCTCGCCCTTCGATTCCTCCAGGACGGCAACCGCACCTGCCCTTCCCCGGGTTGCGCGGGCTGGGAGACGGCGAAGCCGTCTCCGTTCGAGGCGGCCGCAGGCCGCCTCGCACGGCCCGCGGACCTACATCGCGGCGCGTAGCGCCGCGCATGTCGCGCGACGGCCCTGTCGGGCCGCACGCGCTCCCGGCCGTTCCCTGGCGGAATGAAAGGGCGAGGCGCGGTGGCGTTCATTTTAGTCG
>NZ_JAZKTR010000002.1:0-45446 GCF_036625485.1 Natronomonas sp.
CCTCCCGAACGACGCGGCGGCGGTTCCTGACGGGACTCGCCGCCGCGGGAACGACGACGCTCGCGGGGTGTTCGCTCGTGGGGTCGACCAGACACACCCTCAAGAGCCGTCCGGAGGACGGCGCCGACCCTGTCGACCTGTTCACGTGGCGGCCCGCCTCGAACGCCTACCACTACGAGGAATCCGACGCCGAAGCGCTGGCCGAGGAGTTGCGCGAGACGGGTAGCGTCGAATCCGTCGAGATTCCGCTGGTCGAGGAGCGGCCCAGTGGCGAGGACGGCTATCAGCCTGCGTACACTGAAATCGACGGAACCTACCATCGGGTCCGTCCCGAGGCCGAGTCGGTCACCCTCGACCGGTGGGTCGTCTGGATGGAGCCACTCGACGAACTGCCCGGTGGTGTCGACTACACGACATCGCCGCGGGAGGGCCGTTCGGACCTCGACGCCGAGATCATCGACCGGGCCATCGGCGAGGCCGTCGTCTCGGAGTTGGAGGACCGAGACCACGCCGCCCAGCGTGCCTATCGCCGGGGCGTCGTCTTCTTCGACCCGCTGTCGCCCGAGGACAGCGAACTGGTCCCGGACCCACCCTTCGAGTACGCGCGAATCGAACCGGAAAACGAGTTCGGCCCGGACGAACTCGCCTTGCGGCTCCACGTCGAGGAGGAGGCCGTCGAGACGACGCGCTACACTCACAGTCTCGAAGCCGTCGCTGAGGGACGGGAGGCCTTCGTCGACCACGTCGGTTCGGAACACATCGCGGCGACGTTCTCGACGGAGTCCCTCTCGGATGACGAGGCGGAGGCTCTCGATGGATCCACCGCCCTCACCGGCTACGACGAGAAGACACCACCTTCCGACGCGTTCGCGTCGATACAGTCGTCGCTGAACGTCGAGGACGTCTCGCTGCCGGAGGACCGAGAGGTGGCGAGTTGGCTCCGCTTCTACGAGCGGGACGGCGACTACTACGAGGCGCGGTTCCGCATCAGCGACGATTCGCTCGTCGACGTGGAACTGGGCTGACGTCGTTCGTTTTTCGTCGTTCGTCGTTCGTCGTTCGATACGGATACCGAACCGACCCGAAGAGTTACTTTCCGTTGCTATGACACGACCGACCACCCATGTCGGATCACCCGTTTGACGAGAGCGTCCTCCCGCCCGAACGGCTCGGGCAAGCCGCCTTCGTCCTGACAGTTCCCGTGTTCGCGTATCTAGGCCACCTCGTCTTCGACGACCTGCTGTTCGGCGGACTCGTCGGCCTCGTCGTCGGCAGCGGGACCTTCCTCCATCTGCCCTACTTCATGTACCGGGAGGCCGCCATGCGTGGCGATACCTCCGGGTTCGACGGCAGACACGCCCGCCGTGCGGCCCTCGGGATGGGACTGGCAGGCGGTGGAATGGTCGCCCTCGCGGGCCGGTTCGTCTTCGAGGAAGCGTATCTGATCCCCTTCGCGGCCGCGGCGGTATTCGCGCTCGTCGTCTACGTGCCGCTGGACTATGCCCTGCCGGCAGTCGATGCTGTCGAGGGCCGCGACGGCTGATAAAGTCCGTCGGGGCGCCCGCTCGTACTACGGTTCGACGATCAACTTCCCGAAGGCGTCCCGTTCTATCATATCGTCGAACGCCGCTCCGGTTTCGGCCAGCGTGTAGGTATCGCCGACCGGTGGGTCGAAAGCCTCCTCGGCCAGCAACTCGACGAGCGTCTCGAGTTCGGGTTGGGTTCCCATCGTCGACCCAACGATCTCCTGATGCTGGAGGAAGAAGGGCGCGACCTTGAACGAGGAACTGCCACCGGCGGTTCGACCGCAGATGACCATCGTGCCGGCCCGTTCCATGACTTCGAGGCCGGCCTGCGTGAACTCGCCGCCGAGGTGGTTGATGACGACGTCGGGATCGCCGATTCCCCGGACCTCGTGGACGAGTTCGTCAGGGTCGGCCGATTGTATGGTGGAGTCACAGCCGAGTTCCTCTAGGCGGGCGAGTTTCCGCCTCGACGTCGAGGTGCCGATGGTTTCGGCACCGAGAACGCCGGCCAGCTGAACCGCTGCGACGCCGACGCCGCCGGTCGCGCCGGGGACGAACACGAGGTCGGTCGGGCCGACGTCGCCGACCTCGAGCATGCGCCACGCGGTGAGGTAGGCTGTTGGGAGGGCCGCCGCCTCCCGAAAGCCGACGCTGTCGGGAAGCGAAATCAGCCGACTCGCATCCACGAGCGCCTGCTCGGCGAGAGCGCCGTGATACAGCATGAACTGCTTGCAGTGCGTTTCGGGGCCTTCACGACAGAACTCGCAGGTGCCACAGGTCTGGTTCGGACACAGCAGGACCCGGTCGCCCTCCGAGACGGCCGCGCGGTCGCCGGCCTCGCGGACGACGCCCGAGGCGTCCAGCCCGGAGACGAAGGGGAGTGCTCCGCCGGTGACCATCGCCGAATCCCCCTGCAGAATCCAGAGGTCGTGGCGGTTTATCGAGCAGGCTTCGACGTCGATGACCGCCTCCTCGGGGCCCGGTTCCGGGTCGGGTCGTTCCTGTATCTCGACGTCATCGCCATCGCCGAAGTCGGTGAAGGCTGCAACTCGCATGGATGGACCTGTTCGGCAGAGCGGTTAGGTGTTCGGGGTGGGGTGACGCTCCTCACCCGTTCCGCGCTGGTACTGATGGTACAGTTTCCCCGCGAGCCCGTCGAACCGTGGCGTCGCGGCGAGGCCGAGGCCGAGCAGGACCAACACGAGCGGCGCGAGCGCGAGCGCCCGCTCGATCGCGCCGAGACCGACGCCGACGACGAGGCCGACCCAGAGTATCGCGCCGAGGACTGCGTTCACGTCGGTCACCGCGATACCCCGAATCGACGGGAGTGTTCGGTCGGGTTCGTGTGTCATTCCGGCGGAAGCGTCGAGAGATCACGCGTCGGACGGAGGTCTTCCGGTACCTCATCCATCGACTCTCGTTCCTGTGTGAACATCCCGCGATAGGACAGCACCCGACCCGCGAAGGTGTCGACCACGGCGTCGACGTGATAGCACTCTGCGGTCTCGTCGTAGCGGTCCCGGACCTCGACTGTCGCCCCAAGTGGACCTGGAATCGGGAGGTACCGACCGCGAGCACGCACCCACTGACGGCCCCCTTCGACCACGAGTGCCCCGTCTTCGACGCGGGGATGGAGTTCGGAGACGACGTGGCCACCGGTCCCGAGGAAGTCGAGGAGTCGCCCGGCGTCGGCGTCCCAGACGGTCAGGGAGTCGAACCGCCGGCGGGTCGACCCGAAGTCGAACTCCCGGCGTGTCGTCATCACCTCGTGGCCGGCCTCGTCGCGGTAACCGACGGTCGTCACCGAGAAGGGAACGTCGTCGCCCGACTCCGGAAACAGGAGGTTCCGGGCCGGCATCACGTACAACATCGGGAGGAAGGGGGTGCCGCGCCTGATATCCATCTCGCCGTGACCGACGGTGGCGGCGCTGTCGTCAGGGCCGATGCTGTAGCGGTCACGCACCTTTGGGTGGAGGTCCTCGGCCGCCGAACCGAGGGCGTGTTCGTACACGCCCGTCATGGGTTCGATGTCGTGAAGCGACGGGGTATGGAACTGAACTCGAATAGTCGGCGGTGGGTCGGGAGAGGTGCGTCCATAGGGGCCGTTCGAGCGGCCGTTTCAAGAGCGTTCCCCAGGTTGTGGGGCGTTACAGTTCCATCTCGCCGTCGATGATCATCCGCGCGCGCTCGGCCAGCGCGGGGACGCCCTCGCGCATCTTCGGATACATCGGGTCGTCGGAGTTGCCTTCCAGATACCGGCGGAAGAACATCTCGCCGAGGCCGGCGAGTTTGTAGACGGCGAGCACCCAGTAGAACTTCCAGTTGTCGAACTCGTAGCCGGTCTTTCGCTCGTACCGGTCGACCAGTTCACGGCGTGTGGGGTATCCTTCCTGAGCCATGAACTCGGTCGCAAGCGACGGGGTCGGCGGTTCGGGGTCCTTCGCCTCGCTCCAGTAGGAGAGCATCCAGCCGAGGTCGGTGAAGGGGTCGCCGAGCGTCGACATCTCCCAGTCGAAGATGGCGGCGATCTCCGGGTCCTCGCCGGGGGCGAACATGACGTTGTCCAGTTTGTAGTCGCCGTGGACGAGCGTCGACGGGTACTCGTCGTCCTCGGGGACGTTGTCGTAGAGCCAGTTCATCACGTCGTAGAGCTGTTCGACCTCGCGTTCCTCGGCGGTGACCTCGAAGGCCCACGTCAACTGCTCCGACCAGCGGCGGACCTGTCGCTCGGTGAAGCCCGGCGGATAGCCGAAGTCGCCCTCTTCGAGGCCGACGGCTTCGTAGTCGACGTTGTGGATCTCGACCAGTCGATCGACCATCTCGTGGCCGATCCGTTCGCGCGCCTCGGGGTTGGCGAAGCGGTCGGGCTCCTCGTCGCGGAGGACGTCGCCTTTCTCCTTCTCCATCGCGTAGAAGTCCGACCCGATGATATCGTGGTCATCACACGCCAGTACCGTCGTCGGGACGCGAACGTCGGTCTCCTGGAGGGCGTCGACGACACGGTACTCCCGCAGTACGTCGTGGGCGTTCTCGGCGATGTCACCCGGCGGCGGACGCCGAATGACGAGTTCCAGATCGCCCCACGTAACGAAGAGGGTCTCGTTGGAGTGGCCCTCCTGGTGGTGTTTGACGTCGTACTCTTCGACGGGACCGAGTTCCGATTCGAGGTACTCGGCCAACGCCTCCTCGTCGACGATGCGCTCGAAGTACTCGGAACTCGTGTCGTTCATGGCTCGACACGCTCCGAATCTGCTAACATTGTAAGAGTTTTTGGGGCACCACCACCCATATAACTGCCGCAATACCTCGGATATCGTATATAAATGGCGCCGGTTCTTTTACATTGTTGTACTCAAAACGCCATCCCATGGAGTACCACGACTCCGAACAAGCAACGGAACTCGCAGCGCGCGCCCGGGAGTTCGTCGACGAAGTCGTCATTCCGACCGAACGCGAACACCTCGGCGGCGGTCCCGTCGGCGAGGACGTCATCGAAGAACTCCGCGAGGAGGCCCGCGAACGGAACGTCTACTGCCCGCAGATCGACGAGGAACACGGCGGCATGGGCGTGGACCTCCGTGACGTCCTGCCCCTCTTCGAGGAGGCCGGCCGCTCACTTCTCGGCGCCGCGGCGATGCGTGTCGACGCCCCCGACGAAGGGAACATGCACACCATCGAACTCGTCGGCACCGAGGAACAGAAAGAGGAGTGGCTCGAACCGCTCGTCGCCGGTGACATCCGCTCGGCGTTCGGTATGACCGAACCCCGAGACGGTGCCGGCTCGGACCCCAAGATGCTCAGAACCCGCGCCGAGAAGGACGGCGATGAGTGGGTCATCAACGGCCACAAGTGGTGGACCACACAGGGCTCCCACGCCGACGTTATCCTCACGATGGCCGTCACCGACCCCGACGCACACCCGTACGAGGGCGCTTCCATCATCCTCGTCCCCACCGACGCCGACGGCGTCGAACTGGTCCGCGACATCCCGCATCTCGGCCCCGACCTCGACGGCCACGGCCACGCCGAATTCGAGTTCAACGACGTGCGCGTGCCCGAGGAGAACCTGCTGGGCGCTGAAAACGCCGGCTTCGCCATCGCCCAGCAACGGCTCGGCCCCGCCCGGCTCACCCACTGTATGCGCTTCTCGGGGATGGCCCGCCGTGCGCTCACCATCGCCAAGGCCTACATGACCGAACGCGAGTCCTTCGGGTCGGATCTCGCCGAGAAGCAGTCGCTTCGCTACGACATCGCCGACAAGGAGACCGAACTCCACGCCGCCCGGACGATGGTCCGCCACGCCGCCAAGGATATCGCCAGCGGCAAAGAAGCCCGCGTGCCCGTCTCCATGTCCAAGGTCTTCACCGCCAACGTCTGTCAGGACGCCATCGACCTCGCCATCCAGTGTACCGGCGGCTCGGGTATCTCGCGTGACCTGCCGCTCGCGGACTTCTACGAGGGTGTCCGCGCCTTCCGCATCGTCGACGGCGCCGACGAGGTCCACCAGCGCGTCATCGCTCGCGACGCCTTCGATGGCGCCGAGGAGCATACGGGCGAGTTAGAGAACCTGCCCACTTTCTAGAACCCCGAACTTTTTGCACGGCGGGCCGCGGCCCGTCGGCAAAAATCCATACGAATCGCCAGAGGCGTCTTTCGTCATGCGAAAAGAGCGCTTCGCGCTCTTTTCAGCAAACCGCCTCGGGGGCCTTCCCCGAAGGCCCCCCTCGGCGGATACTATCTCTTCTTTTTATACACCTCGTGGGGACTTGAGCGACAGCCCCAGTCAATCGGTCGGTGTCGCCGCGTCCTCGACTGTCGGTGACGCCTCGGGACGAACCGGCGAGACCGCGATCCAGACGAGGCCACCGAGCGCGGCGACGGCGAGGCCCGCGACGACGAGGAACCGAACCACGCCGACGGCCGACGAGGCCACACCGGCGACGAACTTCGAGAGCCCCATAGCGACCGAGAGGACCATCGAGGCGCCCGAGAGGACGGTTGCCCGGCCCGTATCTGCCAGTCGGTCGTTGAGGTACTGGTCGCGAATCGGCTGGACGACGACCCGAACGCTCCGGTTGAGGAACAGGAGGGGGATCAACAGGGCCGGCGCGAGGGCGACACCGAGGAACGCGACGCCGTAGACGGGCACGAGCAGGCCGAATACGGGTTTCGGGCCGAGGCGCTCGGAGAGCCAACTCGTCGTCGACGCCGCGCCCGCCGAAACCGTCTTGAAGCCGGCATAGAGCAGCCCCAGCGCCGCGACCGGGACGCCAACCGTGTCGAGTGCCGGCTGTTCGAAGGTCCGAACCGACGAGTAGAGGCCGAAAAAGAGCGCGAGGTAGACGACGACCCACCGGACTTCGGGGCGGCCGGCCTGAAGCTTGAGAACCTCGACGGCCTCGCGAATCGAGAACGGTTCTTCCTCGGCGGCCTCTTCTGGCGGTGTCTCGGCGTACTCGTCGACGCTCGGTGAGGTCAATAGAATCGGCAGTCCCACGGCGGCGACGATGCCGTTGATTATGAACGGCATACCCCACCCGACGAGGACCACGAGAGCGCCGGCCGCGGCGGCTGATAGCGCCTCGAAACCGAGTTCGACAGACATCGCCCGGCTCCGGACGTGCGTGAAGTCCTCGGCCTCGTCGTCGACGGCCAGCAGTTCGTAGAGCCACGCGTCGGCCGTCCCGGAGCGGAAGGCCCACGCGAACGCCCAGATGGCGTGGATGACGAGATACCCGAACGTTGAATCGACGAGGACGTAGCCCGCCATGAACACGACGCTGAGGACGTTACCGATGGCGAGGCTCTCGCGTCTCCCGACTCGGTCGCCGACGTAGCCGGTCGGAATCTCGGCGAGCATCGACAGGATGGAAAACGCGCCCATAATGAGGCCGATCTCGCCGAGTCCGAGCCCGCGAATCCGCTGGAGGTACAGGATGCTTACGGGTAGGTAGAACCCGTTCGAGACGGAGAGGCGATAGGCGTAGAACCGCCAGATGTGTCCACGCGATTCCGTCATCACCAATAGATTGGGCGGCTACTCACAAGACATTAATCTGAATTGATATTTTGTAGGCGAGCGACCAAGAACTCGTTTTTGTTGGCAGATAGAAACGTCGAGACGCTATCGGTGAGTTCGCTCGATAACCGATAGGTCCTCGTCGACGACGATCTCGAGCGTCTCGTCGTCGTAGGTGACCGTAAGCGTCGCCTCCCACGGCTCCGAGGCGTCGACGGTGACGTTGCGATCGATCGCCGCGAATTCCAGTTCCCACAGCGGCGTCGAGAGAACGTCGACGCCGTGGTCGGCACAGAACGCCCGGAGGTGTGGGTCAGAGAGGAGGTAGGTGCCCAGCGAGAGGTGCCGCTGGTCGCCGCAGTTCTCGCAGGACCGATAGACGTACAGTTCCTGCCGGTCGCCGTCAGCGAACGGGACGTCAGCAGGCGAGACGCGTTCGATAGTGGGTTCGGTCCCACAGGTCACGCAGACACCGCGTGCGAAACCGAGATGGCGGTGGTGGTAGAACGCGCCCACCTGTTCGAGCGCCACGGTATCGTCCTCGATGGCACCCGGCGGCGCGCCGGCGATGCCATAGAGGTAGTCACAGCCGGGACACTCGACGGTGACCGTCCCCTCGTCGACCGTCGCTTCGACACCCGTTCCACAGTAGTAGCAATCGAAGTCGGCGTCGACGGTCAGGGTCGACTCACGGCTGTCGAAGGTACCTGCCCGGAGCGTCTGATAGAGTGCGCGACCTTCCGCACGCATCTGATAACCGTCCTCGACGCGCTCGACGTACTGGCCGACGAGTTCCTGCAAGTGGTAGTTGAACTTGCTCGACCCGGCGTCGGTTTCGGTCCGGTCGCGCAACTCGGAGAAGGAAAACACCGGCTTGTGCCCCTGCTCGACGCGGGCGTCGCCGAGTGCGCGCAGGATATCGGTGCGAATCTCGTTGCCGACGAGTCTGAAGGCGTCCGACCCACTGGATGCGTCGTCGCTCGGAGCCCCATGGCTACGGTCGGACATACTGCCTGACCGTGTGAACTACGCTCTTATAAAATTCCCCCGGGGCAGCCGTCAGTCGTCGCGCTTGACACCGGGGTTCGTGACCGCGCCGTTGGCGGCCGTACCGAACGTCTGGCCGTATTTCGCGAGGACGCCGTTCGTGTAGTTGGGTTCCGGCGGTTCCCAGTCGTCGAGGCGTGCGTCGAGTTCCTCGTCGGTCAGGTCGACCGAGATGGTTCGTTCGGGGATGTCGACGGTGATGTGGTCGCCGTCTTCGAGCGCGGCGATGGGGCCGCCGATGTAGGCCTCGGGGGCGATGTGACCGATCATCGGGCCGCGGGTGCCGCCGGAGAAGCGGCCATCCGTCAGGAGTGCGACGTCGTCTTCGTGGCCGGCGCCGACGACGGCGGCGGTGACGCCGAGCATCTCGCGCATGCCGGGGCCGCCCTGCGGGCCCTCGTTGCGGATGATGATGACGTCGCCCGACTCGATGTGGCCCTCCTGGACGTACTTCATCGCCTTCTCCTCGTTCTCGAAGATGCGGGCGGGCCCCTCGTGGTAGAACTCGTCTTGGCCCGTGGCTTTGAGGACGGCGCCGTCGGGTGCGAGGTTGCCTTTGAGGATTTTGATGGCGCCTTCGGGGAACTTCGGTTCGTCGATGGTGTAGAGGAACTCGGCGTCGATCTCCCCTTCGTCGGGGAGGGCGCCGGTCTCCTCCAGCAGTTCGAGTTCCTCCTCGATGGTGCGGCCGGTGACGGTCATCTGGTCGCCGTGGAAGAGGTCGGCCTCCAGCAAGCGCCGGATGACGACGGGAACGCCGCCGATCTCGTGGAGGTCGCTCATAACGTGGGAGCCGCCGGGCGCGAGGTCGGCGATCTTGGGCGTCCGGCGGGAGATCTCGTCGAAGTCCTCGATGTCGAGGTCGATGTCGGCCTCAGCGGCCAGCGCCAGCAGGTGGAGCACGGCGTTCGTGGAGCCACCGATGGCCGTCTGGAGCGCGATGGCGTTCTCGAAGGATTCCCGGGTAAGGATGTCGGAGGGTCGGCGGTCCTTCTGGATGCATTCGAGGACGAGTTCGCCGGCGCGTTCGGCGATCTCGTAGCGTTCGTCGAACTCGGCGGGCGCGGAGGCGGACCCGAGCGGCGCGAGGCCGAGCGCCTCGGAGATGGAGGCCATCGTGTTGGCGGTGTACATTCCGCCGCAGGAACCGGCGCCGGGACAGGCCTGCCGTTCGAGGTCGTCGAGTTCCTCGGCGGACATCTCGCCTTCGGCGTAGGCGCCGACGCCCTCGAAGACGCTGACGATGGTCACGTCCCGGCCCTCGTGTTGGCCGGGGAGGATGGAACCGCCGTAGAGGAAGACGGAGGGCAGGTCCGTCCGGATGGCGGCCATCATCATGCCGGGGAGGTTCTTGTCACAGCCGGCAACGGTGACCAGCGCGTCCATGCGCTCGCCGAAGGAGACGAGTTCGACGGAATCGGCGATGACCTCCCGACTGATGAGGGAAGCCTTCATCCCCTCGGTGCCCATCGAGATGGCGTCGGAGATGGTGATGGTGCCGAACTCGATGGGCATGCCGCCCGCGTTGTCGACGCCGTCGAGCGCCGACTGGGCCACGTCGTCGAGGTGGACGTTACAGGGCGTGATGTCGGCGGCTGGGTTGGCGATGCCGACCAGCGGCGAGGAGAGGTCCTCGTCGTCGAACCCCATCGCACGGAACATGGCGCGGTGAGGTGCGCGGTCGGCACCCTCCGTCACCTCGCGGCTCCGGAGGTTCTCGGGTTTGTCGTAGTCGCCCGGTTCGCGTTCGGGCGTGTCCTGCTGGCTCATAGCGAACCCTTGCTGTCGACGGACTTAACGGCCCGCATACTGGTCAGTATTTGCTGGGGGCGACCGAACATGTCCGCCCCCGAAGTTTTCGGCAGCGCCGACCCCTGCCGCTGTCGAAACCGGCTTTTAAGAGAGCGTGTAAGGCCCGAACATGTGCGCCCGCGTCGAGGCCGGGGCTCGCCTCCACTTCGGCTTCCAGAACCTCTCGCTCGCCCACGAGCGCCTCTACGGCGGCGTCGGGGCGACGCTCGACGAGCCACGCGTGGTGCTGGAGGCCGACCCCGCCGGCGCCGTGGCCAGCGAGGACGACCTCGTCGCGGAATACGCCGAACGGGCCTGTGAGTTGCTGGACGTCGACGGCGCGAACGTCCGCGTCGAGGAGACGCTACCGCGACACGTCGGGTTGGGAAGCGGGACACAACTGGCGTTGGCGACGCTTGCGGTCGTCGCGGCGGCCCACGACATGGAGCCGAACGTTCGCGAGCGAGCGCCTGAACTGGGCCGCGGGGGCCGAAGCGGCGTCGGCGTCGCGGCCTTCGAAGCGGGCGGCTTCATCGTCGATTCGGGCCATCCGACCGAGCGGTTCACGACGGCGCCGCCCGACCGCGGCGAGTGGGCGGTGCCGGCCGTCGTCGCCCGCCACGGCCTGCCCGACTCGTGGCGGTTCGTCCTCGTGTTGCCCGAGGCCGAACCGGGCCGGAGCGGCGAGACGGAAGACGAGAGCATGCGCGCCGTCGTCGAGAACGCCGACCCATCCGTGGCCGACGACATAGCGACCCTGCTGGTGCGCCGGCTCCTGCCCGCGGTCGCCGAGGGACGACTGGAGGCCTTCGGCGACGCGGTTGGCGCCCTGGGCCGGCTCAACGGCGCGTGGTACGCCGACGAGCAGGGTGGCGTCTACCGGCCGCCCGCGGGCCGACTTATCGACGCGCTGGCCGACCAGCCGTCGGTTCGCGGTGTCGGGCAATCGTCGTGGGGGCCGGCCGTCTACGGCGTGACCGACGCCTCGCTGGCCGATGCCGCCCGGTCGGCCGCCGAAGCGGCGCTGAGCGATGCGGGCGTCGACGGCGACGTCCGCGTCGTCGCACCGCGGAACGAAGGCGCCCGAGTAACCCGTCAAAACGGCTGAATAATTTAAGGCCCCGGCGGCGAAGGTTGGGACATGAATCGAATCCCGTTCGGGATCCAGCGGCTGGATACGACCATCGGCGGGGGCGCACCGCCCGGTAGCGTCGTCCTGCTTTCTGGGGAAGCCGGTGCCGGCGCCCGGGAGTTCATGTACACGTGTGCGGTCATGAACGGGCTCGCGGAGACCGACCCGGACCTCTTCGACCTCTATTACGGCGGTATCAGTCCCGACGCGGCGGCGCCGGACGAAGTACACTACGTCTCCTTTACATCCGAGGAGCGGCAGGTTCGCCGGGAGATGGTGCGGGCGATGGACGAGGAGATCATCGATTCGGCTATCGATAACGTTCGGTTCCACGACCTCTCGCCGGAGTTCTTCCGACTGAGTCCGGTCCCGCGGGAGTGGTACTCCGCCCGGACGACGAACATCTCGGAGTTGGGCGACACCCAGGACCGCAAGGGCGTTCCGGAGGCCCTCGGCGAACAGCTCACAGAACACGCGCCGGGCAACCTCGTCGTCATCGACTCGCTTTCGGACCTCATCAGTTCGGCGACCGAGAGCCTGCCGTGGAGCGACATCCCGGTCCTTCTGAAGGGGCTCTCGCGGGCCGCCTACGAATGGGGCGGACTCATTCTCGTCCACGTCACGCGGGAGACCCTCGACGAGGTCCACCACGGGCAACTCATCGACGCCGCCGACGGGACGCTTTCCTTCGAGTGGGAAAGCGGCGGGTCGGCCCGCGCCCGGACGATGGTCGTCAAGCAGTTCCGGGGTGTCCTCTCGCGCATCGAAGACGAGAACATCGTCCGGTTCGAGACGGAGATCGGCGATGCCGGCTTCGATATCAGCGACGTCCGCAAAATACGGTAGGCTTACCGCCGAACGGGGCCGAACTCTTAACTTATTGTCTCAACTACGATTAGTCGATGGCTACCGAGTCGGCCGACGGGTCAGAGTTGGCTGTGACGCTACCGCCGCCACTTGAGGAGTGGCTCGACGAACGGGCGGCCACGCTCGACACCGACCGCGAAGAGCTGCTCGTGCAACTGGTCAGCACCTATCGAGCGGCAGCCGATCTGGACGACGAGACGGTTTCGGTACCGGACGAACCGGAACTGGACGAACGCATCTCCACGGCCGTCGAAAGCCACATTCAGGAGTCAGCAACTCCCGAAAACGAGGACATCGAGGCGTTGTCGAACCGTATCGACTCGCTGGAAGCCGAGATAGAGGCGGATATCGAGGACGTTCGCGACCGGGTGCTCCAGGTCCGCGATTCCGTCAAGGAACGCGCTCCGCAGGACCATACCCACGCCGAGACGCGGCAACTCGCCGAACGCGTCGACGGCCTCGCGGAGACCCTCGAAGACGTCGGCACCGAGGTCACGTCGACCGCCGAAGCGGTAGAAGAACTCGAAGCGAGGCTCTCGGACGTCGAGTCCAAACTCGACCGGTTGGCTCGCGTCGTCGTGGCGTTGCGCAACCGGGACACCGCCGAGGAGACCGAACGCGAGGAACAACTCGACCACATCCGACGGCAGGCCAACGAGCACGACGTCGTCAAGGCCCGGTGTGCGGCCTGTGGGGAATCGGTCCGTATCAGCCTCTTGACCGAACCCGCGTGCCCGCATTGTGGTGCCGAGGTCCGTGACATCGAGCCGCCGAACTCCGTGCTCGGCCGCGCCCTCGATATCGGCAGGGCGAAACTGACCGGTCCCGACCCGCCAGCTCTGGAGGCCGGCGATGAGTGACGACGACCGCATCGAGGAAAGCGGCGACGACCGCGAAGAGCCGGCCCCGGACGGCGACGGTGAAGGGTCGACCGACGCCGACCCGGACATCGAGACGGACCCGTTCGACGACATCGACGATATCGCCGATGGCGAACCGGTCGACGACCCCTTTACCGAGATGGAGGTCGAGGACATCGACGAGGACGACGTCTGGGCGGAGCTCACCGACGAGACGAACGGCGACACCGGGGCCGAATCGGATACCCTCGGTGACGGCGAGACGTCCCTCCAGGAGACGGTCGTCGGCGCCGACGAAGCGGCCGACGCCGACGAGGCGATCGTCGAGAAACGGAGTTTCTGCCAGCGGTGTACGTTCTTCGCCGAACCGCCGGAGGTCGCGTGTACGAACGAGGGGACGGAGATCGTCGAACTGCTCGATACCGAACGGTTCCGCGTTCGGAACTGCCCCGTGGTGGCCCAGCGACGAGGGACCGCCGAAGAGGTCCTCGAAGATTAGCAGTCCGCAGGCTTTTGCCGACTCCGTTCGTAGCTTCGTTCATGCAGTTTTGCGACGAATGCGGCTCGATGATGCACGCCGAGGACGGCGAGATGGTCTGTTCGTCCTGTGGCGCCCGCGAGCCGAAGGACACGGCGAGAGCCGAGGAGTTCGTCTCGACGGAGGCCCAGTCGGAAGACGACGTCATCGAGTCCTCCGAGGACGCCGACTTCGAAGGCAAACCGACCGCCGACGACGTCACTTGCGACGAGTGCGGCCACGGCGAAGCGTGGTACACCATCAAACAGACCGGCGCCGCCGACGAACCGCCGACGCGCTTTTTCAAATGCAAGAAGTGCGGAAACCGGTGGCGAGGGTACAGTTAGATCGCGCGGCGTCTCTCAGTCGGTTTCCTGACTCATGAGAGTCCGGTGTTCAGCGAGTGAATCGTACACGCGTCCGAGTATGCCACCGTAGACGAGATACGCCAGCAACATCGCGACAACGAGTGGGAACTCGGCCGAGAACGACTGCCAGCCTCGCAAGACTGTAACGGACGCGACGACGACGAATCCGGACCACAGAATCAAACCGAACACCAGGCCGTGGACCATTCCTGACTCGCCCGGCAATCCCCACGTGAATCCGGCGAAGAACAGTGGCCACGCCACCACGTACAACGCCAGGAACACGATGCCCGTCAGCAGTATTGCCGCCGTGCTTCCCAGTTCACAATACGGCGGTCCACCGACTGCACATGGCCCGGTAAACGTCGCGAACACGAAGATCTGCGAGCCCTGAAGGAGGAAGTCCGCACCGACCAGAAAGACGACGACGGCGATCGTAGCGACGAGACCTCCACCGATGCTGCTTCTGACGGGGTCCATAGTTAGCAGTTGGGTCTACAAAGAAATAAACTTCAGCTGGCCGAAACGGCATAAACACCATCTATAAATCATAATATATTGACGATTATACGAGATATTGCGTATGACTGGATAACTGATATCGAAGCAGGGGAGCTGCTCGCGTTCGTCCCACGTCTGCCCGAGGCGTTTTCGCTGCCTGATAACGCTCGGCCCGGATTATATGGTCGTCTTCAGTTGCTATTCGTATGTCGCGGGAAGGGAGACCCGATGACGAGTTGTCGGGGAACGATCACGATTCGGCCGTCGAACGATTGGTTTCGGAACTCGACGTCGACGCGTCGTGCGAAACCGATACACCGGTCGCCAGAGCCGTCGAGGATGCCACGAGCGCCCTGAACGGGAGCGACGAGTTCGGGTTCGACGAGGACCATGTCAAGGCTTCACTGGACGACCTCCTCGTGGCCCTGGTCGCGCTCCGGTCGACCGACACGCACGGCAAGCAACTATTGGATGACCTCGCCGGGGAGTTCGGTACGGCCCTCAGTCCTGGGACCGTCTATCCCCGGCTACACGACCTCTGTGAGGGCGGCCCCCTCGAACGGCGCGAACTGGTGAAAACGAAGGAGTACACCCTCGAGGACGAGACCGAAGTCAGCGAGGACATCGCGGCTGCCGCCCGCCAGCACCTGACGCTGGGGATGATCTTCCGCGCGGCGCTCGAACACGGGGATTTCGAATAGGGCAGTCTCATCGGACCCCACCGGACCGTCCGGCATATGGTGCCTTTTTTGGCGTTGCCCGCCGGACCGACTCGTAATGAGCTACGATTACGACGAGTTGGGCCTCGTCGCCGGACTGGAGATCCACCAGCAACTCGACACGGCGACGAAGCTCTTCTGTAACTGCCCGACGGAGCGCCGGGAACCCGAGGAATCGGTGCGCTCGTTCACCCGCTATCTGCACCCGACCAAATCGGAACTCGGTGAACTCGACGAGGCCGCGCTCGAGGAGAGCCGCGTCGACCGCGAGTTCGAGTACCTCGCCTTCGATACGACCTGCCTCGTCGAGGAGGACGACGAACCGCCGCATCGCCTCGACAGCGAGGCGCTGGATACGGCGATGGAGATCGCCTCACTGCTGGACTGCGAGGTCGTCGACCAGGCCCACGTCATGCGGAAGATCGTCGTCGACGGGTCGAACACCTCGGGCTTCCAGCGCTCGTCGCTGATCGCCACCGACGGCGAGATCGAGACCGACGACGGCCCGGTCGGCATCGCCGACATGCTACTCGAAGAGGAATCCGCCGCCCGCATCGAGGAACAAGAACAGGGCGTCACCTATGGGCTGGACCGCCTCGGCATCCCGCTGGTCGAGATCGGCACCAAGCCCGACATCCGAAGCCCCGAGCAAGCACTGGAGGCCGCCGAGCGCATCGGGATGCTGCTGCGGTCGACCGGAAAGGTCAAACGCGGCCTCGGGACCATCCGGCAGGACGTCAACGTCTCCATCGAGGAAGGCGCCCGCGTCGAGATGAAGGGCGTCCAGAGCCTCGAAGACATCGACGACCTCGTCGAGAACGAGGTCGGTCGGCAGGTCGAACTCCTCGATATCGCCGACGAACTGCAGGACCGAGGCGCCGCCGTCGCGGAACCGCGGGACGTCACGGAGGTCTTCGCCGAGACTGACAGCGGCGTCATCGCGGGCGCCGAGAAGGTCACTGCCGTCCGACTGGAGGGCTTCGACGGCCTCGTCGGCCGCGAGATCCAGCCGGACCGCCGCCTCGGCACCGAGTTCTCCGACCATGCCAAGCGCCACGGCGCCGGCGGCATCTTCCATACCGACGAACTGCCGGCCTACGGCGTCACCGAAGACGAGGTCGAGGCACTTCGTGAGACGGTCGACGCCCGCGAGGCGCCCAGCGCCTCGGACAGCGCGAGCGGCGACAAGCCGCGAGCGGGGGACGCCGTCGCGCTCGTTGCGGCGGACGCCGAAGTGGCCGAGCAAGCCATCGAGGCCGTCGCCGACCGCGCCGAGGTCGCCATCGAGGAGGTACCCGAGGAGACCCGCGGCGCCAACGAGGACGGCACCTCCCGCTACCTCCGCCCGCTGCCGGGCGCCGCGCGGATGTACCCCGAGACCGACGTGCCGCCCGTCGAACCGGACCTCACCGACGTGGAACCGCCGGAACTGCTGACCGAGAAGGTCCAGCGGTATCAGGAGGACCTCGGCCTCGGCGAAAGCCTCGCCGAGCAGGTCGCCTACGGCCGCTTCATGACGACCTTCGAGGAGGCCGTCGACCGCGGCATCGACCCGACGACGGCCGCCGGCATGCTCGAATCGACGCTCACGGAACTCCGTCGCGACGACGTGCCAGTCGGGAACCTGACCGAGGACCACCTGCTCGAGGTCCTCCAGCTCGTCGAGGACGGCGACCTCCCGAACGAGGGCATCAACCCAGTGCT
This sequence comes from Natronomonas sp., assembly GCF_036625485.1. GTDB lineage: Archaea > Halobacteriota > Halobacteria > Halobacteriales > Haloarculaceae > Natronomonas. The sequence goes on from NZ_JAZKTR010000002.1 coordinate 17,052, forward strand.
GACGGCCCTCTCCGAGGAGCCGGGTCTGACTGCCGAGGAGGCCATCGAGGAGGCCGGCCTCGGCGGCGTCTCCCGCGAGGACGTCCGCGAGGTCGTCGTCGAGGTCGTCTCCCGGAACGAAGACCAGGTCGAAGCCGAGGGGATGGGCGCCTTCTCGGGGCTGATGGGCGAGTGCATGGGCCAACTCCGCGGGAAAGCCGACGGCGAAGTCGTCTCGGAACTCCTGCGCGAGGAGATCGGCAAGCGAACCTGACGCTCACGAACGGGCAGAACCTGGAATTCACGCACGGGCAGGTCGGACCTCCGTATCGGCGCCCGTGGGCGGCGGCAACTTTTAGCGGGCTCGGGCGAAGTTATTTATAATGCATTCGATGCGCGGTGTGGCACCGGTCCCTCGGCTCCCCGGCGGTAGCTCCTACCTCTGTCTCGGGCCCCCGATGGCGGGGATGGACGGGTTGCTCGCCACGGTGCTGGCTCCCCGCGAGGACGAAGCGGCGATCGCGGTTCTCACCGATACCGACCCGGAATCGTTTCTCGAGCGCGTGGACGAGCCGGAGGGTCCGGTAGCCGTCGTCGACTGTACCGGCGAGGAGCGCGAGATCGACGGAATCGACGACCACTTCGTTCGCCGCGTCTCCTCGCCCGCTGATTTGACGAGCATCGGTATCGCCGTCTCGGAGTTTCTCGGCCCGTTCGTCGAACGGGGGTTGTCGGTACGGGTCGGCCTCGACTCGCTGACCACCCTGTCGGTCTACGTCGAGCGGAAACAGCTCTTCACGTTCCTGAACACCCTCGAACCGCGGGTAACGGGCCACGACGGGCTGTTCGTGGCCGCCCTGTATACCCAGTCGGTAGCCGAACAGGTTCAATCGACGGTCGAACCGCTGTTCGACGGCCGCATCGAACTCCGCGAGAAGGCGAACGGAAGCGAGGTCCGTGTCCAACCCCCCAGCGAGGACCCGACGGAGTGGGAGCCCTTCGAGAGCGATATCGGCCGAATCGAAGCGGTGTCGTCGGCGTCTCGTGAGTCGAGTAGGGCGTCGACCGTCGACAGCCTCGGGGCGCTCGTCCGCCGGATCGAGGCGACGCGACTGACGCTATCCGTGTACAACCCCGACGGAACCGACCTCGGGCCACTGCGAACCCGGATGGACCGACTCAATATCACGCTCGAATCGATCGAGACGCCGAAAGTACCCGATGGCGTCGCGATGCTTCACAGAGACGGGGAGTTCCTCGTCGCGGAACCGCTCGGGACGCTGCTGTCGTCGCTGTCGCTCGACGAATTACAGGAACAGGAATCCGAGCTATCGCCCATCGTCGACCACGTCGATAGCACGGTAACGGGCCTTTCGGGGGTCAAAAAGCCGCTTTTGATACGCGCCAGCCGGATGTTCGAACTGCTCGCGTACCGAACCGGGCAAGGCACGCTCCACGCGGGCTTTCAGAAACTATCGCGGTTCGCCGACGACGAATACGTGACCCGCCTCTACGAGAACATCGTCGGGTCGGGCGTCGACGCTCGTCTCTACGGCGCACCCGACGCGACGATATCGGTCGATGGCATCGAGGTCATCGAGGACGAAAGCGAGGAGATCACCGACTCGTGGTTCGTCGTCTTCGAGGGCGGCGGGCGGAGCGGGGCCCTGCTCTGTGAGGAGCGGGAGCCGAAGTCGTACCACGGGTTCTGGACGCGTCGGCCGGAACTGGTCGAAGAGACGGCCAGCTATCTCGAAGCGACCTACTGATTCTCGTCGGCCGGACGCGGGATCTCGCCGTTTCCGATCTTCGCGCCGCGGCGCAGTACGCCGCGCATCGTCCGTGCCTCGCGGCCGGTCGGCTGCGCGCGGCCCACGAGCCGGCGGAACAGTCGGTTCGTCTTGTCGATCTTCTCTTCGGGGTGGCCCACGTCGTGGAGGTAGTCGTCGAAGGTCTCGTAGAGTCCCTCGATCTCGTGTTCGTTGGCGCGTTCGTGGACCTCGTCGGGATGCTGGGTCTTCTCGACGGTCAACTCCCGGAGTTCGTAGAGAACGATGGTCGCGGCCTGTGCAAGGTTGAGGACCGGATACTCCTCGTCGGCCGGAATCGAGCAGACCCGGTCGAGGCGGGCGAGTTCGTCGTTCGAGAGGCCGACCCGTTCGCGGCCGAAGACGATACAGACGTCCGTATCGAGCCCCGCCAGTTCCTCGGTGAGTTCCTCGGGTTCGAGGAAGGGATACCGGACGTGCTTGGTGGCATCCTCGTTGGTAATCGCCGTTGTGGCGACCGTATAGAAGTTGTCCACGAGATAGTCGAAATCGACCTCCGTGGCGTTCGGGAGGACGTCCTCGCGGGCGTGGCCGGCGAAGCCGTAGGCCTCGCCTTCGGGGTCCAACTCCGGCGGGTCCACGAGATACAGCTCCGAGAGGCCGAAGTTCTTCATCCCGCGAGCGATGGTGCCGATATTGCCCGGCGTCTCGGGGTCGACGACGGCGACGGAGATGTTCGGCGTCACGTCAGATCGGAGTAATCCATTCCGAGGTCATCGAGCGCCTCGTCGTCCATCTCCTTGATCGCCTCTTCGAGTTCGGGCACGTCCTCGCCCATGTCGGGGGCGGGGATCTCGTCGGGTTCGGTGTCGACGTGGTCGAGGCCGCCGTAGCCCTCGGGGGCGCGGTTGCCGGCCGCGAACCATTCGTGGAAGGCGTCCGCGAAGTGTTCGTTACCCTTCTCGTCGCTACCTCCATCCTCGCGGAACCAGTAGAGGAAGTCCGCCTCGTGGTCCGGACAGAGGAGTACCTCCCCGAGCGGTTCGCCGTAGACGATGCGGGCGACGTTGCAGTCAGCTTTCTTGTCGTTGAGAAGCCAACAGCAGTCACAGGGTTCGCCGGCGACGACGCGCAGGCGAATGAGGCGCTGGCGCGTCTCCTCGGAGACCTCCTCCAGCGGTCGGAGTTCTCCGTCCTCGTCGAAGACCTCTTCCTCGTCGAAGCGCCATCCCCGCAGCGCGATAGAGACCTTTGCCATATCCGGGGTTTCGTGATTGGAGCGTATAAGCGCGTCCGTCCCGGGGCGGACACGAGACCACCCAAATCAAGAGCCGTGATATTGGAGCTGTTTCTCCAGCAGTCGCATCGTCGGCGGGACGAAATGCGAGGAGGGGTCGAGCGTGACATAGAGGAGGAGGTCATCACCCCAGCACATCACGACCTGGCCGTTCTCGAAGGACCGGATGGTGAATTCGAGGTCGCCGAGCGGTTCGAAATCTTCCTCTCGGGCGGGACTGCCGACGTATTCGAAAACGAGGTCCTCGAAGATGCGGTCCTGTGTCTCCCCTGAATACTGGTCGGACACGTCCGGCCGCATGTAGAGAACCTCGTAGTCTCGCTCCTCGATGTCCCCGACTGCGACGGTCCTGAGGGCACCCCCCAACTCCGCACGGAGTTCGGGAACATCGAGAAGGTCCGCGGGTGCCATACGACCACGTGTCCGAGTAACCCTTATAAACATTCAACACGCCTCGGAAATTGAAAGGGAACCTATCGGGGTTGTCAGCGATGGTTCGTCTACGCGTGCCGGCCCGCGGCGGCCCGGATCTCGCCTGCGACCGTCGAGAGTTCTTCAGAGCGGCCGCTTACGGCGGAGGCGACCTCGCGAAGCGTGGCGACGGTGCCGGTCAGATAACAGTCGCCGTCGCCCAACCCGACGACGCCGCCGGCGTCTTCGGTTGCAGCCACGAGCGCCTCGCGGTCGGCCTCGGGTAACTCGCCGACGAGGAAGGACAGCGTCGCGCCGTCTTCGGGGTCGCCGGACCCGTTTCGGATCGCCATGTTCCGCTCGACTTCGCGGCGCGTCGTGCCCGCCAACTCGACGACGCGGGCCGCCTCGTCGGCGACGCCGCGGTCGTCGCCGAGATGGTGGGCGACGAGGGCGACGTCACGGGTTTCTGCCACGTCGTGGGTGCGGATGATGTGGGCGCCGCGTTCGACTTCCATCGTCGCCGCGGCGAGGCTGACCGGCAGTTGGTCTTCCGTATCCGGCCGGTCGGCGATGTCGCCGAGGAAGTCCTCGCGGTTCGTCGCGGTGACGATGGGGCGGCCGAAGGCGCGGAACTCCCGGAGTCGGCGGAACATCTCCCAGTTGTCCTCGTAGGTCTTCTCGTCGTACCAGCCGCCGAAGGCCGGGTCGATGATGGTCTTGTCCGTGAAGCCGCCGCGCTGGAGCGCCTCGAAGATGTCGTCGATGGTCTTCAGGTGGCCCGGACTCTTGATGTCCGGCGGACTGGCCATCTTGATGACTGGTGCGTCGTGGTCCTCGCAGACGTCGGGCATCTTCGGATCGGCCCAGCCACAGACGTCGTTGACGATGTCGAAGCCGCCTTCGAGCGCGCGGTCGGCGACCTCCGAGTAGCGGGTCTCGATGGACCACGCCACGTCTTCGTCGGTTTCGACGGCGTCCATGACCGCCAGCGCCTTGTCCAGTCGTTCGAGTTCCGTCTCGGGCGGAAGCCAGTTGTTTTTGGGATTCGACGACTGCAGCCCCACGTCGATGATGTCCGCCCCCTCGGCTATGAGTTCCTCCTCGGCGAACTCGACCGCCTGTTCGGGTGTCCCATGGACGCTCGGGTCGTAGTTCGACTCGACGCTCATGTTGAGCACGCCCATGATTCGCGGGGGGTGGCCGTCACCGACTGGTATCCCGCCAACATCGACTGTTCGCATTACCGCAATACAGCGGCGTCACGGAGTAATACCTTGGCATATCGGCGAAGGGAGGGTCCGACCGGTGGGTTTTGGGGACCGTTCACAACCTCGCGGTCGGTTCGGCCGGAAGGACAGGATTCAAGCGCGCTTCGGCCGTTTAAAGGGGTAGATGCAGGATTTCGACGGCTCTTCCGTCGACGTGGATTCGCTGGCTGTCGTCTCCAACCGGGAGCCGTACGTGCACGGATACGGTCCGGACGGTGTCGAGATTTCCCGTCCAAAGGGGGGCCTCGTGACCGCGTTGGACGGCGTACTCCGGGAATCCGGCGGCACGTGGATCGCGTGGGGAAGCGGCGACGCCGATTTCGACCCCGAGATCGCGGACGACGGCGTCGTTCGGATGCCACCGGAATCGGGCGACTACACGCTCCGTCGAGTCCCGCTGAAGCGCCAACAGGTCATCGACTACTACTACGGCTACAGTAATCAGGTGCTGTGGCCGGCCTGTCACCTGGCGACCGAGCACCTGCGCGTCGAACCGGGCTTCTGGGACGCCTACGAGTCGGTAAATCGGTTGTTCGCGGATGCAGTCATCGAGAGCGGCCACGAGACGGTGTGGTTCCAGGATTATCACCTCGCTCGGGCGCCGCGGTACGTGCGCGCAGAGCGGCCCGAGGCGTCGCTGGTGCAGTTCTGGCACGTGCCGTGGCCGCACGTGGACGCCTTTTCGGTGACGCCGAATACGGAGGCGTTGCTGGACGGCCTGCTTGCCAACGACGCCGTCGGCTTCCACATCGAACAGTACCGGCGGCATTTCCTGCGGTGTGTGGAGGCGCTTTTAGACCCCGAAGCCGTCGATTACGAGACGGGCGAGGTGACCTATCGCGACCGGACGACCGAAACGTTCGTGGCGCCCATCGGCGTCGCGCCGGACGCGCTGGCAAAGCGGGCCGAGGAACCCGAGGCGAACCGGTACTGGGACGCGCTGACGCGCCGACATCAGTTGAACGGGGAGACGACGGTCGCCGTCGGTGTCGACCGTCTCGATTACACAAAAGGGATTCTGGAGCGTCTCGACGCGCTGGCGCACCTGTGGGCGACCAGACCGGAGTACCGCGAGAGTCTCGTCTACGTCCAGAAGGCCACCGAGAGCCGGACGCGTATCGACGCCTATCGGTGGTACCGCCGCGAGGTCATCGACCGCATCGACGAGATCAACGACCGGTTCGGAACCGACGGCTGGACGCCGGTCGTCTACGTCGACGACCCGGTCGAACGGGATTCGTTGCTCGGGCTCTATCGCAACGCCGACATATGTCTGGTCACGTCGAAACGCGACGGGATGAACCTCGTCGCCAAGGAGTTCGTGGCGGCGTCCCGCGGCGCCGACGGCGTTTTGGTCTGTTCGGAGTTCGCCGGCGCCGCCGAATCGCTGTGTCCGGCGGCGATTCCCGTCAACCCGGTCGACATCCCCGCCCTCGCCGACGCCATCGAACGGGCCGTCGACATGGGGGTCGCCGAACGGGCCGACCGACTCGACCGCCTCCAGCGAGCCGTCGCCGACGAGGACATCGAATCGTGGTTCGTGACAAACCTCACGCACCTTTAAGCACTGCTTACTCACTTCGTAAGCGTAGCTTAGCGGTCCGATAGGGCATTCTCGGCGCGTCTGACGCATGTCGGACAAGTGACGTGCAGTACGAGAAAGCTTATACCAGAGCGACCGGAATAGGCTGATGGAAGCCCGGAGGGCACATCTGGGTAGGGGTACCTTGGTGCGCTCTGGGCCCAGTCTTAACACTATTTAGTGGCGACGACGGAGTGTCGCTATGCGCTACGAGGAGTGGCAACCGGCCTACGAGGCGATCCTCTCGGATTTCGGCTTCGAGCCGGCTGCCGACGAACGCGCGAGGGACGTCCTCGCGGAACTGTTGGAGAGCGAACGCCCGCTTTCGGTCGACGACATCGACCTTTCGGGAACCGTCGCCATCTGCGGCGGCGCGGCCTCGCTGGTCGGCGACCTCGACGTCGCTCGGCGAGCCGATAGCGTTGTGGCGGCCTCCATCGCCGCCGACATTCTCAGGGACGCTGGGGTCGCCGTCGACTGCATGGTGACCGACCTCGACAAGAACCCCGGAACCGCAAGGGCACTGACCGAGGCGGGAACCCCTGTCGCGGCCCACGCACACGGGGACAATCTCGACGCCGTACGGGAGTGGATACCCGAGTTCGACGCCGCGGCCGTCCTTCCGACGACACAGGCCGCCCCCGTCGGCCCGGTTGTCAACCCCGGCGGCTTCACCGACGGCGACCGGGCGGCGTTTCTCGCTGACGCCTGCGGTGCCGAGCGATTGGTCTTCCCGGGATGGGACCTCGACGACCCGACGGTCGGTCGGTCGAAGGCTCGAAAACTGCTGTGGGCCGAACGCCTGCTCCGGTGGCTCGAACTCCGGCGCGAGGAGGAGTTCGGCGTTCTCGACGGGCGGCGGGACCGCATCGAGTTGCAGTGGCTTGCGGGCGAGTAGCGACGGCCCCCGGCCGCTGAGTCGGTTCCTTTTGACGCCAGCACACCGTTTATAAGACCCCACGGCGAAGCGCCGTCGATGGATTCCGTGTCGGTCCACCGCATCGAGTTCGATATCCCGTGGCCGCCCGATACCGCCTACGCGTATCTGGTCGCTGCCGACGAACCAGTACTGATCGACGCCGGAGCCCCGGGTGAGGCCGGTACCCAGACCCTCCGGGACGGACTCGCCGAGGCGGGGTACGAACTCGCCGATATCGAACACCTGTTCATAACGCACCCGCACACCGACCACGGCGGGCAGGCCGCGACAGTAGTGGAGGCGGCCGAACCCACCGTGTACGCCCTCGACGGTGTCCGGGAGCGACTCGAACGCGATACCGACGACCTCGCGGCCGCTGTCCGGACGAACGCGACCGAGGTCGGCGTCCCCGAACCCGAGGACGAGGTCGACCGGGCGGTCGATTCGCTCCGGCGCAATCGTGACTGCCTGCCACCCGAACATATCGACGTCGAACTTTCGCCGGGCGAGACGGTGAAGGCGGGCCGCCTCGCCTTCGAGGCGATTCACGTTCCGGGCCACCAGGAGAATCAGGCGGCGTTCCGACACGAAGGCGTGCTTTTCGCGGGCGATACCGCGGTCGAACCGTTCCGCCCCGCCGCACTACACGTCGGCCTCGACGACGGCTGTTACGAGGCGATAGACGCCTTCCATCGAGGGTTGGACGCCCTCGAAGCCGTCGCGCCCGATATCGAACGGGTCTATCCCGGCCACGGCCCCGTCTTCGATGACCTCCAGGCCGTCGTCGACCGGGACCGCGCGTCGCTGGAACGCCTCGCCGAGGACTGCCGGACGGCCCTGAGCGATCTCGGCGAGGCGACGGCCTACGAGGTGACCGAAACGCGGGTCGAGAACCTCGAGAAACGCCCCTATACGATATTCGAGTCTGTCGGCGCGCTCGCACGACTGGAACGGCAGGGTGGCATCGAATCGACGACCGACGACGGCGTGCGACGATACCACCTCGACAGATGAAGGACGCGATCCGAGCGAACTTCGATGTCAGCGTGTCGGCTTACGACGCCTACGAACGGCGAACGGGGCGGTTCTCTGCCCTCGCGCGACTCCTGTACGCCGAGATGGCCGCACTGGGCGATGGGACGCTCGATACCCTCCTCGATGCGGGTGCCGGGTCGGGCGTGAGTACGCGCGTCTTCGCCGATGAGACCGCTCGAACGGTCGCACTCGACATCAGTCGCGAGATGCTCCGCGGGGTCGATGCGGCCCCTCGCGTTCAAGGCGATTTCGACCACCTTCCCTTCGCGGACGACACCTTCGATGGCGTCGCGTTCACCGCCTCGCTCTTTCTGGCGCCGGACCCGACGGTGGCGGTCGCGGAGGCGGAACGCGTGCTCCGATCGGGCGGTGTCGTCGGCGCCGTCGCCCCGCTCGGCTGGCTCACCGACGACGGGACGGACGTCTTCGAGGCGCTCGACCGAGAGTCCCGCTCGCCGACCCGGACGGACGACGTCGAGGCCGCACTCGCCGACGAGTTCGAGGTCTCGACCGGAACGTGGCGGTTCGCCACGACGGCCGACGACCTGCGGCTGTTCCACGAGATTCCAGCGATGGCCGCACGGCTCTATCCCAAACGCTCGCCGGACGAGCGGGTCGAGAAGGCCGCGGAACTCCTCGATGCCGTCGACGGGACGTTCGAACAGCGGTGGCGGTGGATCGTCGGCGTCTCCGAGTAGGGACCGAAGTCGAGTCCCACACGCGTCGGTCCGTCAGAACCCGACGGGCACGACCGGGGGGAAGGCGGCGACGACGAGTTGGCCGACGCCAGCGAGGACGAGGACGACGCCCGCGAGGCGTTCGAGTCGAACCCCCTGCCCGACGAGACGGCCCGTCGTCAGGTCGAAGCCGACGCCGACCGCCAGCGTCACCAGCAGGAGCGGGACGGCGACTCCCGCGGCGTAGGCCCCGACAACGGCGGCCGCAACGGTCGGCGGGAGGGTGACAGCCTGCAGGACGATGCCCAGAAAGACCGGCAGGACACAACCCGCCGACGCACCGGCGTATCCGGCCCCGAAGAGGGCGAAGCCGGCCGTATCGGCGCGCCGTTCGGGCAGTGAGATGCTGCGTGAGGGCGACCAGCCGACCAGAGCGGCCACGCCGAGGCCGAGCAACCCGACCCCAACGAGCGGTTCCAGGACCGTTAGTCGTGAGGTGAGCGGCTGTCCGGCGGCGACGGCGAGTCCCGCGAGGACGCCCAGCGTCACGAGCGCGCCGGCGGCGGCGGCCACCCCTCGGAGGAGGATGCCCACTGTCTGTCGGCCCGTCCGTTCGCTCGCGTTCAGGTAGTAGCCGACGTAGCCGGGCACCAGTGGAAGCGCACACGGCGAAAGGAAGGTCGCGATGCCGGCGCCGGCCGCGAAGACGACGCTGCCGGTACTCACGACCGGTCACCCTCGGTGGCTTCTCGTATCGCGTCGACGATGTCGGCCGCCTCGACGGGACCGGTGTGGGACCACGCCACCGTCCCGTCGGGTCGAACGACGACGGCTTTCGGAACGCTCGTCGCGTCGTATCGCTGGGAGAGGGCGGTGCCGTCGTCGACGGCCACCGGCCACGCGCCGCCGTGGTCGTCCCACCACGAGGCGACCTCCCCCTTGGTTACGGTGTAGCCTACCGGTTCGCTCGTCACCGAGAGGAACTGCACCTCGTCGCCGGCGCGTCGGTAGGCCTCCGCGAGCGTCGACATCTGGGCGGCGCAGACCGAACACGTCGTCGCGAAGAACTCGACGAACGACACCTCGTCGGCGGGCACAGTCGCCGTACCCGCCTGGCTTCCGGGCGCGTCCAGCGTTTCGACGGTCACCGCCTCCCGCTCGGCGTCCCCGTCGCTCGTCATCGCATCGAGGGAGTTACAGCCGGCCATGGCCGTCGCTACCGCGGCGGGCAGCGTCCTCAACAGGTCACGCCGTCGCACGTCGTCTCACCCCCTACCATGGCTGGAAGTGCGGCAACGGGATGGCTGGCAGCCCGATTCCCAGCGCCGCGAGGCCGTGCTGCAGCGGGATGTACCCGAGGACGAGGAAGGCCACGCCCAGCACGCGGTGCAGCCACTGACGCCCCCCGATGTCCACCGAGGCGAACGCCGTCCCCGTCAGAAAGACGGCGGGGACGGTTCCCACCCCGAGTGCGGCGAGTGCGGCCGCCCCGCCGAGTGCCGACCCCTGTACGAACGCGTACAGGTACGCCGGATAGAGGAGCGGACAGGGCAGAAAGCCGTGGACGGCACCCAGGCCCACGATTCGGGTGTCGTCGACCCACGCCTCGACGCGGGGCAACAGCCGCGAGTGGACGGCCGCTCCAAGCCTGTCGATGCCGGGCAGCGACAGTGCGTGTCCGGCACCCCCGGTCGCGTAACTCGCCCCCACCCGAGCGACGACGAGTCCGACGACGATCCCGGAGATGGCGTGGACGTCCGTCGCCAGCATCGTCACGTCTCGCATGCTGACGAAGACCAGTTGGCCGGCGAGGCCGAACAGCCCACCCAGAAGCGTGTAACTCGCGGTTCGTCCGAGGTTGAACAGCGTGTGCTGGCGGACGTCCCGAAGCGAGAGCATCTGCCTGCGTGAATCCGACTGCATCCGGTCGGCGTAGGTTACGACGAGCGGACCACACATCCCGATACAGTGGGCGCCGCCGAAGAGGCCGACCAGCACCAACACCCCGAGACCGACCGTCTCCGTGCCGAGCAGTGGGTTCGCCGGCGTACATGTCATCTCAGGTTGCTTCGACGACGGTTTCGACGTCGTCGAGGACGCGTTCGTGGTCGGGTTGGTCGGTCCTGTATGCCCGTTCGACGATGCCGCTTGGGTTACAGAGGTACGTCAACGAGAGGTGCCGGAAGTCGTACCCCTTGACCCGACTGGATTCGTCGGCACCGACGCGTTCGAAGGTGATCCCGAGTTTCTCGCCGACGACCTCTTTTGCCCGTTCGGACGATTCCGGACGCAGGAAGCGCCAGTTCCCTGCATCGAGGTTCACCATCCGTTCACCGTACTCCTGGAGGGCCTCGGCGTCGTCTCGCTGCGGATCGAACGTGATGGCGAGAAACGTCACCTCGTCGTCGATGCCCTTCTGGATCGTTCCCTCCTGAACCCCGGCCAACTGGCCGATAAGCCGGACACATTCGACCGGACAGAAGGCGAAGAACCCGGTCACCAGCATGGTCCCTTCTATCTCGGTGCTGTCGACCATCTCGCCGGCCAGCGGGTCCGGGAGGGTGAACTCCGGGAGTTCCTGACCGTGGGCCGGATACGGGAGTTCCTCGCTGTCGTACTGTCGGTCCTCGGGCGGGTCGAGGACCGTCGGGTTCCCCTCGTTCCCGAGGGCCGACTGGAGGCATCCTGCCGTCGTGCCGATACTGCCGAGCGCGACCGTCCGGAGGTACGACCGTCTGTCCATCACGTGAATGGTGTGAACCGACGGAAGTAAGGCGGTCTGGTGGGATTCCCGTAAGCCTTCTAGGGCCGCACCAGACGGGCTTTCACCATGGAGCCGGTCGTTTCGGGTATGGACTCAGGAAACGGACCGACGGTCGACCGGCGGAGGATGCTCGCACTGCTGGGGACCGGTTCGGCGCTCGCCCTCGCGGGCTGTTCCGGGGACTCGGGGAACGGCAACGGGAACGGCAACGGTGAGGACACGCCGACGCCCGAGGATACGGTTCCGGAGGAATACGCAACCGCGACGTCGCTGGGCGGGACGGAACGGAACCCCGATAGCCTCTCGTCGAAAAGCGGCGTCGAGTATCAGGAGCAACCGAACGACGGCCAGCAGTGTTCGGGCTGTAGTTACTACATCGAGGACAAGAACGGCGACGGCACCGGTGCGTGTGCGATCGTCGAGGGGAACATCGAGCCGGATGCCTGGTGTGTGAGCTACGTCCCATACGAGGAGGACGGCGCTGCAGAGGCGGTCGAGGTGCCGGACGACGCCAGTTGTGCCGTCTGTGGTATGAACGCCGCCGACTTTCCCGACTGGAACGCACAGACGGTCCACGAGGACGACACCCGCGAGTACTTCTGTTCGACGGGCTGTGCGGTCACCTATCATACTGTGCCCGAGGAGTTCGCCGAGACGGACGCCGATATCGCCGGCTTCTGGGTGACCGGATTCGAGAGTCGAGAGCTCATCGACGGGACCGAGGCCGTCTACGCGCTGGAGACCGACTCCGACCGACTCGAGGACCCGATGGGAACGAACCCGGTCCCGTTCGCGGACCGTGCCGACGCCGTCGCGTTCGTCGACGAGGTGGATTACCTGAGCGAGGAAGACATCGTGGAGCTGTCGGACTTCGACCGGGAACTCGTAGAGCAGTACCGTGGCCGACACCTCGAGTAGGCCGTCGTCCGGGCCGCGAGAAGGGCCCCGCGCGGGAGATTCCACAAGCATATGCGAGGAGATATTTAAATAACAGGGGATGCGATAGGTATCATGGCACGGACCTCCAGCGGATACGTAAAAACGGAATCGCTCACGCCCGGCCACTGGTTCGCCGTACTGCTCGTCTTCATTACCGGTGTCATCCACGTGTACGCCGGCATCATCGAGGGGCGAATCCCGGTCTCGCTCGCTGGAGTCGGGTTCCTCGTCGCTATCGTCCTGTTCCTGATCGATTACCGTCGGCGTCTCCTCTACCCGGTAGGTATCGTGTACACGGCGGTGCAGTTCCCGCTGTGGTACGTGGCGAAAGCCGGCGAATACACCACGCTCGGATATGTTGACAAAGCCGTTCAGACCGTACTCATCGTCGTTCTCGCGTTTCTCTACTGGACCGAACGATGAGTCGCTGAACGGGTGGCGGGCGGCCGAGATATCGGCCCGCGAGCGCCACGCCGGTACCGAACGCTTGCTCTGAGTCGGCCTACTCGTTCTGATACTCCTTTTCGAACCCGCGGAACTCGGTCCGGTGGGCTTCCTCGTCTGCGAGAATCGTCACCGCGAGGTCCTCGGTGACGGGGTCGTCGGCCTCCTCGGCGGCGTCGATGAGCGCCCGATAGGTGTCGATGGCGTCCTCCTCGGCTTCGAGAACACCTTTGATGACCGACAGCACGTCGGTCGAATCCTCGGGCGGTTGCAGGGAGTCCTGCCGGGCGACGAACTCCGCCGAACTGGGCGGGCGGGCGTCCATCTGTTTGAGGCGGTTTCCGAGTTCCTGGGCGTGGGTCAGTTCCTCCTGGATGTCCTGCTGGAGGCTCTCCTTGATCTCTTCGGCACGAACGCCGTCCAGTACGATGGCGTTCGTCTGGTAGTTCATCACGGTCTCCATCTCGTCGCCGTAGGCCTTCCGGAGGAGTTCGATTACGCGGTCTGAGGTCATACGTGACGATGTTTGTCACACGGGGCGATATATCCGTCGCCGTTTCCCAGTATTCTGAAACGTCGTGCCGGTGTGGCATCCGAGAAAAGCGCTAGCGGTAAATAGGCGACGACGGTAGTAATACCAATGACAGACGAGCAGGTCACCGTCTCCTGTCCGGCGTGTGACCGAACGGAGACGTTCGAGAAACTCGGGGCGGCCCGGGAGTTCATCGAAACACACCGGGCGGAGACGGGCCACGAAGCGACGTGGGAACTCCCGTCGCTCTCGGCGGGCGTCGAACGTGCCGGCGACGAGGCCGGCGTCTGTGGCCGCCCCGAGTGTACGACGACCGACTCGCCGCTCTATCAGGGCGACGAATAGCGTGACAGAGCTGTTCGACGGCGATGGCATTCGGGGGTTCGCTTGCCGGGCCGAGCGACCGGAGACGGACGCCCATCGACTGGCCCGGTGAACACTCGTGGGGACGATTGCGGCTACCGCTTCAGTACGCGCGTCAGCATCTCGATTTCGTCCTCGTCGAAGGCGGTGTAGTAGAGACGGAACTCGTAGAGTCGGCCGTCGAGAGGCTGATCGGCCCCCGAGTCATCCTGACCGAGTCGCATCTCCCCCATGTCGACGTTCGACTCGTAGGCGGACTCGTCGGCCTTCGAGCCGTCGAGATAGAGCCGGTAGGTCTCGCCGTCGTAGGTGGCGATGGCGACGTAGGTCTCGCCGGCCTGCAGTTCGTCGGCGGCGGTCGCTATGGTGTGGCCGCCGGTCCAGTTGACCGAGAACTGCAACCCCCCATCGCCAGTCGTCTCGATGTGCCACTCCTCGCCGCCGCTGTTGTGTTCGACGAGTTGCTGGGTTTCGCCGGTCGAATCGACACGGAACGTCGTCGCGACGGTGAAGGCGTCGACGTCCGCATCGCCCGTCTTGAGGTCGTCGACCTGCACGTAATCGTCCGAACCGTCGAACTCCAGCGCCGTGCCGTTGCTGTCTTCGACCCACTGCGGGTCGCCTTCGAGGTCGCCGTGGTTGCCGTGCAGGGACCCGTCTTCGAGAGTGTTTCCGCTCCCGTCGAAGGTGTAGTAGGCGACGAAATCGCCGGCCTCCCCGGCCTCGAATTCCTCCCGGATGAGGATACTCGTCTCGTCGTCTTCAGCGACGAGGAGAACCTCGTCGCCGGGAGCCGTCGGCAGAAATATCGACGACCCGGTAGAGGACGGGTCGATAGTCGTCAGCGTCCGGTCGTTGAGGCGGACTTCGACCGTCTGGCCGACGACCTCCGGCGTCAGTTCGGCGCCAGCGTCGGTCGCATCGAGGTCGACGGCGCTTTCGACCTGCTGATCCGGCGGGGTCTCTCCGAGATTCAGAACCAGCGCGCCGATAGTAGCCGCCAGCAGGACGGTGATCGCGACCATGAGCACGGTCCCGATGACGGGCGAGACCGCGCGGTCGCGTCGGTCGAGGTCCATTACCGTTCGTTTCGGCCACAAGATATAAAAGGTGGATAAGGATTCACCTGTCGAAACTCGCGACCCATGCCACCAAACAACGGCGAACACGACACCACACACCGGCTAAAAGCATATACGACTCCTCTCTAAAACCTCGCGTATGGTCCCCGAGACCGAATCCTCCCGCGGCTGCGAGAAGTGCGGCCACACCGAAACCGAAGTCGGCACGATATCGACGACCGGCGGCGGCCTCAGCAAGATGTTCGACATCCAGACGAACAGCTTCAAGGTCGTCTCCTGTACGAACTGCGGCTACTCGGAACTCTACCGGGACGACACCCCCGGGTCGAGTGATATCGTCGACGTCTTCCTGGGCTGATGGCCGACGGCGCCCTCCTGGTCGTCTTCCTGCTTCTGGCGATAGCCTCGCCGCTGGTGCTGTACTGGCTGGTACGGGCGGAACACGACCAGCGTGAGGAGATGAGTCGGGACGAAGCCGAACGCGTCGCCCGCCGGGATACCGACGACGAACGCTGAACCGTCGGGCGGACCGCTCCGGGCTTACGGCTTCAGAACGACCTTTCCGCTGGATTTGCGGTCCTCGATGAACTGGTGGGCCTCGGCGGCGTCTTCGAGGTCGAAGGTGTGGCCGACCTGGACTTCGAGCGTCCCGTCACCGAGCAGTTGGGTCAGTTCCGGCACCGCGCCCATCACCTTCATCGGCTTCTCGTTGAGCGCACGACCGAGGTGGTAGCCGATGACCTTCTTGTTGCCGAAGAGCAGGTCGGCGGTGTTCGGGCGGCCGGGTTCGCCGGCGGCAGCGCCGAACGAGACCATCCGGCCGAACGACGTGAGGGCGTCTAAGCTCCGGTCGGTCGTCTCGCCGCCGATGCCGTCGAGAACGAGATCGACGCCCTCGCCGTCGGTGATCTCGTCGACCCGGTCGACGAAGTCCTCCTCGGTGTACTGGACGGGGTGGTCCAGGCCCAACTCCTCCGCCATCGAGAGTTTCTCCTCGGTCGATGCGGTGCCGATGACCTCGGCGCCGGCCTCGTCGGCCAACTGGACGGCCGCGCTGCCGACGCCGCCAGCCGCGGCGTGAATGAGGACCGTCTCGCCTTCTTCGAGGCCGCCCCACTCGTGGAGGCAGTTGTGGGCGGTCAGCCACTGGACCGGGAAGCCGGCGGCCTCCTCGAAGGAGAGTTCGCCGGGGACTTCGAGCAGGCCACGAGCGTCGGCGATGGCGTACTCGGCATAGCCGCCGCCGTTGACCAGCGAAACGACTTCCTCGCCGACCTCACGGTTGACGCCCTCGCCGACGTCGTCGATGATGCCCGCGACTTCCATGCCGGGGACGTACGGCGGTTCGGGGCCACCCTGATAGTGGCCACGCCGCTGCATGATGTCCGCGAAGTTGATGCCTGCGGCCTTGACCTCGATGCGAACCTGTCCCTCGCCGGGTTCGGGTTCGTCCGTCTCCGTTACCTCCATCACGTCGGTATCGCCGAATTCGGTTATCTGGGCTGCTTTCATTGTCGTCCACACATGTGGGCGGATACCTTATCAATGTTAACTATAATTGAATCATGACGATATCATGTTAAGAGCGTGATGGGCAGTGTGGGCTGATAAACGACCGACCACCTGCGCGAATACCTTTAAGCGGATCCGGTCGTCTCCCTACTGTATGTCCTACGACTGCTCGTTCCTCGATTCACTCGACCTCGACGGCGACGTGTCCTACGGGGATTCGGCCCGCGCGAACCACGCGGCCGACTGGGTCGCACAGGAGGCCGGCCTCGGCGTCACGCCCGACGCCGTCGTCTGGCCGAAATCGACCGCCGACGTATCGGCGATCATGGAAGCGGCCCACGAACACGAGGTGCCCGTCACGCCCTATGCGGCGGGCACATCGATGGAGGGCAACGCCGTTCCCCTCTTCAAGGGCATCAGCATGGACATGACGAAACTGAACGACGTCCTGGAGGTCCGCCCGGACGACTTCCAGATCGACGTCCAACCCGGCATCATGGGCAACGTCATCGACGAGACGGTCGGCGAACACGGTATGTTCTTCCCGCCGATGCCCTCCTCCGCCAACATCTCCACCATCGGCGGCATGATCGTCAACGACGCCGCCGGCCAGAAGACCGTCAAGTACGGCGAGGTGGCCGACTGGGTGCTCGAACTCGAAGTCGTCCTCGCGGACGGCACCGTCATCGAAACCGGAAGCAAGGCCGTCAAGACCTCCTCCGGCTACAACCTCAAGGACCTCATCATCGGCAGCGAGGGCACGCTCGGAATCGTCACGCGCGCGACGCTGGAGTTGGAGGGTCGCCCCGAGCAGATCAAGGGCGGCCGCGCCGTCTTCGAATCGATGGACGACGCCGCCGAGGCCGTCTTCGACGCCGTCCGGTCGGGCGTCGACGTGGCGAAACTCGAACTCATCGACCCGCTCGCGGGCGAGATGGCCAACGACTACTTCGATACCGGCCTCCCCGACGCGTCGATGATCTTCGTCGAGTTCCACGCCAACCACAATATCGAGGAGGAGATAGACTTCTTCGAAGCCATCCTCGAATCCCACGACGTCCAGCAGTTCGAGATCGCCGAGGAGGAACGGATGGACGAACTCTGGGCGGCGCGCGACGAACTCGCCTTCGCCGTCCAGCAGTACGACCCCGACCTCGAACCCCGCCATCCCGGCGACGTGACCGTCCCGATAAGCAAGTACCCCGACATCATCCGGTATGCGAAGGACCGCGCCGAGGAACACGACATCCTCCTGCCGTGCTTCGGCCACGCCGGCGACGGCAACGTCCACTACGCGGCGCTCGTCGACCCCGACGACGAGGCGATGGTCGCCGCCGCCGACGAACTCTACGACGACATCGTCCAGCAGGCCATCGAATGGGGTGGCACCGCGACGGGCGAACACGGCATCGGCATGGGCAAGCGCAAGTTCCTCGAACTGGAACACGGCGCGGACGGCGTCCAGACGATGCGCGCCATCAAGGCCGCACTCGACCCCAAGGACATCCTCAATCCGGGGAAGATGTTCCCCGAAACCGAGGAAGAAGGCGTTCGGATGGAGATGCCGACCGACGACTGAGACGGACGGTTGTATTCGGCTTAAAGACGGGCGGTGGACCGGTTCGTCCGGTCGATGACTCCGATAGCCGTTTTACCTTTCCGAGTTTTTAATCCGATATCCGGACTGGTATCGGCTACGATGACCCTCCCTCGACGGCGGCTCCTGCGAGCCGCGAGTACGACCCCGTTCGTTGCGCTCGCCGGCTGTTCGTTCCTCCCCGAGAGAACCTCCCAGACGACTGAGTCACCTGACTACGAACAGCTCCGGAACACCGCGGTCTACGTCGGCGACGACGTCGGCTTGCGACTCCCGGAGTCCGTTCCGAGAGTGTCGGCACCGACCAACGCCGATCTCCTCGTGGTACACGGCAATCCCGAAGTCTCGGTAGAGACGGCCGTCTCGTGGCTCGCTGATGACCGCGCGGTTGCCTTGCTCGGCGACCGGGCACAGGATACGTGGCTCGACTGGGCCCGAAGCGAGGAATTCGAAGACACGTTCGACACACAGGGAGTGGGCGAAGCCGAGCCGGCCCCGCAGTTATTGGTCGGGGCGACGGTCGGGGTCCGGGTCACGACGTATCGGAAGACGTGGGAGAACCAACCGAATAACGACGAAATCGTCGCCGCACTGGACGAGACGATGAGCGACCTCGAAACCCAACGATCAGAGGAAGAAGAATCGTAAACCGCCCGTCCAGAGACGAGCGCTCCCGTTCTCGCGAGCCCTCTGTACGGTGGATGAATGGTGTGTCACGCCTCCCGTCATAAACCGCCTCGTATGGGACGGCGAACCGCTTTGCTGATACCGGAGTGAGGTGGTGTAGGCATGAGCGCCCACCTCGACGACGAACACGAGATGATTCGGAACTCCGTTCGGGAGTTCCTCGAAGACGAAATCGAACCTGACCTGCCGGAAGCCGACCGGAAACCGATGAGCAAGGCCGAGGCCATCGAGTACCAGCAACTGCTGGGCGACCTCGGCATCGGCCCCGGTGACACCGAAAGCGACGGGTTCGCCGACCCGCTCACGTATACCGTCACCTCCGAGGAGATCTCCCGCGTCTGGCCGTCACTCAACGTCACGCTCAACATGTCGTTCCCGACCATCTTCGCGCCGTACGCGGGCGAGGAGACGGCCGCGGCCCTCGAAGAGAAACTCGACGACGGGTCCTGTATCGGCTGTATGGCCGTCACCGAACCCGACGGCGGGAGTGACACCGCCAATCCCGGCACCACCGCGGTCAAGGAGGGTGACGAATACGTCATCAACGGCGAGAAGACGTGGGTCTCGAACGCGCCCATCGCCGATATGGCGCTGGTCGTCGCACAGGACGAGGCGGCCGGCCAACGGGACTTCTTCATCGTCGATACGGTCACCAACGACATCGAGACGAGCGAGCTCGACAAACTCGGCTGGAAGGGCTCACCGACCGGCCAGATATTCTTCGACGACGTGCGCGTCCCCGAGGACAACAAACTGATGAACGCCGTTATGAACATGCTCGCCTCTGGCGACTCTGACCTCGCGGAAAACGAGATGTTCCAGACCGGCGACCCGCTCAACGCCATGTTCGCCTACATGCGAACCGGCATGGCCGCGATGTCGGTCGGCATCATGCAGGCCGCCTACGAGGCCGCCCTCGATTACGCCACGGACCGCGAGGTCTTCGGCGGCCCCATCGGCGGCCACCAACTCGTCCAGGAGAAGCTCTACAACATCCGTGCCGGCCTCGAAACCGGCCGCCTGCTGACCTACGAGGCCGCACGGAAGGTGGCGGAGGCCGACCCCGAAGCCCGGATGTACTCCTCGCTGGCGAAGGGATGGGTCTGTGAGAAGTCCGTCGAGGTGGCCGACGAGGCCCTGCAGGTCCACGGCGGCAACGGCCTCTCGAAGGAGTACCCGCTCGAACGCTACTACCGCGACGCCCGCACGATGACGATCCCCGACGGGACGACCGACATCCAGCAACTCGTCGTCGGCAAGGAACTGACCGGCATTCGCGCCTACGAATAGACGGGTAACACGCCGAGTGGCGACCGGCGAGTAGTTTTTCCCCGTTGGTACGATACTCGGTGGTATGAACGAGCAGGAAATCGCTGCTGCGGCCGAGGCAATCCGTGAGGCCGACACCGTCGCCGCACTGACCGGTGCCGGTGTCTCGACGGCTTCGGGCATCCCCGATTTCCGCTCGGAGGACGGCATCTGGACCGAGTACGACCCCAACGACTTCCATATCCGTCGGTTCCGGGCCGACCCCGAGGGGTTCTGGGACGACCGCATCGAACTGGTCGAAGACCTCTTCGGTGGGAATTTCGAGCCGAACGCCGCTCACGAGGCGCTTGCCGAACTGGAGGCAGCGGGCCACCTCGACGGTCTCGTCACCCAGAACGTCGACGGGCTCCACCAGCAGGCTGGCACCGAGGAACCCATCGAGATCCACGGCAACGGCCAGCGCGTCGCCTGTACCGGCTGTAACCGACGATTCGAGGCCGACCCCGTCTTCGAGCGCGTCCGCGAGGGCGAGGTGCCGCCGACCTGCGAGCAGTGTGGCGAGGTGCTGAAACCCGACGTCGTGCTCTTCGGCGAACAGCTCCCGCAACACGAACTTCTCAGCGCTCGATCGCTCTCGAAGGACACCGACGCCTATCTCGCGGTCGGGTCGTCACTGACCGTCGAACCGGCCGCCTCACTGCCGCGAATCGCCGCAAAGAACGGTGCGACGCTTATCATCGTCAACCTCGATTCGACCGGCCTCTCGGACCTCGCGGAGTTCGACTTCCGCGCGGACGTGACCGAGGTGCTGCCGGCCATCGCCGACGCCGTCGTAAACGGGACGTAGCTTTTTGCTCCCCCGATTCGTGGGGTGATATGCCATGGACTACAAGGTCATCGACCTCGAAGACGTGCCGGTAACCGACCTCTCGGAAATCGAGGAGGTGCCACCGGACCTCGATATCCGTCCGGTCGGCGACCAGCTCGGCCTCTCGGAGATGCGCGCGACCGTCTGGTACTTCGAGCCCGGCGAGGAGATCCAGTATCACGCCCACAGCGAGCAAGAGGAGATGTATTTCGTCCTCGAAGGCGAGTTCTCGCTGAAACTCGGCCGCTCTGGGGAGGAAGAGTACATCGAAGCCGACGAGGGGACGTTCTGGGTCGCCAAACCGGAGGTCGGCCACGGCCACCGCTACGTCGGCGACGACCGAGGTGTCGTTCTCTCCTTCGGCGCCCCGCCGGTCGAGGACCCCGGCCTCGACCCCCACTCCCTAGAAGAGTAGCTACTCGAAGCCGCCCGTCCGTTTCCGTTCTCGAACCACCGAGAGTGCCCGGTACCCTCGGTACTCGGTGAGAGCCGTCATACCGAGCAGTGCCGCGAGCGCTACCGCGCCGAACACCACGGAATCCGTCGAATCGAGTCGGTCCATCGTGAAGTGCAACCAGAAGATATCGGCCCACCGACTGCTGTGGAGGGCGAGAAGGCTTGGGTCTGCATGGAGTTTCGCGGCGTCGGGAAGCATCGCCCAGCCACCGCCGGCGAGCACCCAGACCCGCGGGTATCTGACGTTCGGGACAAGGAAGGTGACGAGCAGCGTCGTGAAGGTGGCACCGACAGCGAAGTGAGTGACCCCCTGGGACATTCAGAAGTCCGTGTCGACCTCGGCCGGCGAGTCGGCGTCACCGTAGGTGGTCTCGAGGAACTCGTAGATGCGGGCGGACTGGCTCATCGTGACGCCGTATTCGTCGTCGACGATGACGGGTACCTGCCGCTGGCCTGATACCTCCTTTACTTCGTTGCGCTTGGAGTGTGCCCCCTCCACCCAGACGCTGTCGTATTCGACGCCCAGTTCGTCGAGTTTGTCGACGACGAACTCACAGAAGGGGCAGGCCTCGAGCCGGTAGAGCGTGACTGACATACACGTACTCCCGCGCCCCGAGAGCAAAAAGCCGACGACGCCGGAAGTCGGAGAGGTCCCCGGATCCGTCTGTGGGTTGCTGGCGACCGCGTTTTTAAGACGGAGCGGCCGGTTGGGCGTGGTATGCCACCAACTCCCGGCGAGGACGCGCCCGATTTCGAAGCACTGCTCTGTGACGGCGAGACGTTTCGGCCGACGGCGCTCGAGGACGCGCTCGGCGACCGCGGCGCCGTCCTCGTCTTCGACGGGTTCGTCTTCTCGGCTATCGCCCGGAACTGGTGGCGCCGATACGACGACGCCGACTGGGACGAGTTCGACGACGTTCCCGTCTACGGCATCGTCAGCGACGGCCCCTACTCCATCAACGAGTTCCTCCGGCAACTGGACAGCCCCTTCTCGATGTTCTCGGATACCGGTGGCGACATCGCCGACGCCTACGACCTGCTGGTCGAACGCGAGGGGATGGCGGGAACGAAAACGTCACGTCGCGGAATCTTCGTCCTCGACGATGCAGGCGTCGTCCAGCACGCGTGGGACACCGACGACTGGATCTACCCGGTGCCGCGGGAAGAGGTCGAGGACGCGGTTGCAGACCTCTAAGTTCCGTTCTCGTACTGCTCGAACCAGTCACCGAGGTTCTTTCTGACGGCGCCGACCGTGCTTCCGACGTTGAGCAACTGGTAGCCGGCGTCGACCTTCTCGTGGACGTCGTCCATACCGCTGGTGAGCCCACCGACGACGACGTCGTTGGCGAGGGCGGCCGTCCGGACCGATTCGACGGCCTCCTGTACGTCGGGGTGGTCGGCTTCGCCCGGATGGCCGTAGGACACCGAGAGGTCGTTGGGGCCGATGAAGACGAAGCCGAGTTCGGGTACGGAGACGATGTCGTCGATGTTGTCGACGCCCGCTGCGGTCTCGATGGTGACGCCGAGCATCACCTCCTCGTCTTCGGTTTCGGTGTAGGCCTCGCCGGCGCCGCCCCACCGGCTGGCGCGCGGGGAGGCGAGGCCACGTTTGCCGGGAGCGCCATCGTACTCGAAACGGGCGGCCTCGATGGCCTTCCGGGCCTCTTCGGCCGTCTCGACGCGGGGGATGAAGACGTTCCGAACGCCCGCATCGAGAGCCTTCCGAACGAGGGCGGGTTCGTGGGTCGGCAGGCGAACGAGCAGTTCGGTGCCGACGGCATCGGCGGCCCGAAGCAGGTCCTCGAGGCGCTGACCGTCCCAGGGGCTCGGCCCGGCGTGTTCGAGGTCCATCCAGACGAAGTCGAACCCCATTTCGCCGACGAGTTCGACCATCATCGGGCTATACACGCCCTCGATAACCCCGAAGGCTACATCGCCGTCTTCGACGGTCTGTCGGAGGTCGTTGGTTCGTAGATCGGACATGGATACTCGTTCGGTCGCCAGCAACAAGAAGGGCGATGCCGACGCCGACGGTCACTCGTTGACAAACCGTTCGTAGAGCGGTCGGGTCAGGCGTTCGACCTGAGCGATTCGTTCCTCGGTTTGATACCGGGAAGCCGGCGGTGCCTCGCGATGCTGATACACTTCGATTCGCTGGCGGTCGCCCTCCAACCCACGGGACGTTGCCGGCGCGTACGTGACGATGTCGACGATCGGGTAACGGTCCCAGTCGGTCGTTTCGAGTTCGGCACGGACCGGCCGCGGCCACGGCGGCGACGCGGGGCGAACGCGCATGGCAGACTACGGCAGACCGAGTTCCTTGGCGATGGTGTTCAGTTGAATCTCGTCGGTACCCTCGACGATGCGGAGGATGCGCGCGGTTTCGAGTTCGTCCATGAACGGGTTGTCCTCCGAGAGGCCGTTGGCGCCGTGGACCTGCACGACGTCGTCGGCGACGTCGAAGAGGACGTTCGAGGCGAGGTACTTGACGATGGAGGACTCTTGGATGGCCTGTTCGCCGTTGTCCATCAGCCACGCGAGTCGGAGGCCGGCGGCGTTCGCGGCGAAGGCGTTGGCCCGTGCCTCCGCGAGTTTGTGGGAGACGCCCTGGAACTTGCCGATGGGTCGGCCGAAGGCCTCACGTTCGTTGGCGTATTCGACGCCGCGCTCGATTAGGAACTCGGCGTGGCCGAGCGCTCGCGCACCGATTTCGAGGCGGCCCAGCGAGAGGAACTCCATCGCGTCGTAGAAGGCGCCGTCCTCGGTACCGAGGATGCGGTCCTCGGGGATGCGCACGTCATCGAGGATGATCTCGCCCTGCATACCTGTCATCCCGACGGCGTTGTTCATCGAGGCGACTTCGAACTCGTCGTCCTCGACGATGAAGCAGGAGATGCCGCCGTACCGGCCCATCTCCTCGATCGGCGACGTGCGGGCGAACACCTGCACGAAGTCCGCATAGGGGGCGTTCGTGATCCACTGTTTGCTCCCGTTCAGTACCCACTCGTCACCGTCTTTCTCGGCGGTCGTGTCCATGTTCGGGGAGTCGGAGCCGACGCCGGGTTCCGTCTGGGCGAAGGCGGTGGATTTCTCGCCGCGGACGCAGGGCAGCAGGTACTCCTCGACCTGGTCGCCCTCCGCCTGCGCGAGGAGCGGTTTGGGCCCTTCGGGGCCGGCGAGGGCGTACTCGGCGATTCCCGGGCCCGTCGAGGCGACCTTCTTGATCGCGCGATACCACGTGACGTTGGAGACGTCGTCCCCGCCGGCTTCCTCGGGGAGGTTCATCGCGTAGAAGCCCGCCTCGGCGCTCTTCTTGCGGACCTCCTGGATTGCCTCCTGTACCTCGGGGACGAGCCGGCCGTCGTCCTCGTGGCGCTTCCGGGGGTTCGACCACGTCTCGCCCAGTTCGTCCTCGATGGGCTGGATCTCGCTTTCGAGGAACTCCTCGAGACTAGAGAGGATGAGGCTGGTCTCCTCGTCGGTATCGAAATTGATGCCGGCGGATTCGGTTGCCATAAGGTCACATACGACGGTGGCCTCTTGAAGCCTACGCGCCGAAGTGACGGCTGATTTAAACGGCCAATCCTCGCAGGGTTTCCCGCCGACGGCAGGCTTATGTGCCGCGGCGGCTACCCACGGCCCATGCGACTCGATGGCGTGCGCGTGCTCGACCTCACGCGCCTGTTGCCCGGCCCGTACGCGACTCAACTACTCGCGGATGCGGGCGCCGACGTAGTGAAGATCGAGGATACCGGCGCGGGCGATTACGCCCGGCACATGCCGCCGACCACCGAGGAGGGCATCGGCGCCGTCTTCGATGCGGTCAACCGCGGCAAAAGAAGCGTCGCCCTCGACCTCAAAAGCGAGGGGGGCCGAGAGGCCTTCTACGAACTCGTCGCCGAGGCCGACGTGGTCATCGAAGGGTTCCGCCCCGGCGTTACCGAACGTCTCGGCGTCGACTACGAGACGCTGACCGACTATCGAGAGGACCTCGTCTACTGCTCGCTGACCGGCTACGGGCAGGAAGGTCCGCACTCCGACAAAGCCGCCCACGACCTCAACTACATCGGCCTCGCCGGCCTACTGGATATGACCCGCGAGGACACCGACGAGGCCCCGCGCGTCCCAGGCTATCAGATCGCCGATATGGCCGGCGGCCTGCTCGCGGCGTTCTCGATCTGTTCGGCGCTGCTATCACGCGAACTCGGGAACACCGGCGGCGAGTATCTGGACGTGGCCCTGACCGATGCCGTGGTCTCCTTCTCGCAGGCGCTCGCGCCGGAGGCGCTGGCCGGCGACGACCCCCGGCCCGGCGAGACCGCGTTGACCGGCAAGTACCCGTGGTACGACGTCTACGAGGCAGCCGACGGAGGGTACGTCACGATCGGCGCGCTAGAACCACAGTTCTGGAGCGCCTTCTGCGAAGCCGTCGACCGACCCGAACTCATCGGCAAGCACATGACCGACGACCCGGCGGAGCGACAGGCCCTCCGGGAGGAACTCGAATCGATCTTCGCCGAGCGGACTCGTGACGAGTGGGCCGAAGCGATGGCCGATGTCGATGCGGCCGTCGATGCGGTGTACACGCCCGCAGAGACGTTCGAACACCCGCAGATCGAGGCCCGTGGTTACGTCGAACGGCCCGAGGATGGGCAACCGCGAGTCGGCTTCCCGCTTCGCGGTTCGGAGATCGACCACGGCGGCGCCGGGGCACCGCCCGGACACGGGAGCGACACGGAGGCGTTACTTCGGGAGGCAGGATTGAACGACGAGGAACTCGAACGCCTCCGTGAGGACGGCGTGATCAACTGACGCCGACGGCGAGAAGGTCGGCCAGCGCGTGTCGCTTCAGAAGCGCGAAACCGACGAAGACGACGACGAAGCCGACGACCGACAGCAGGCCGATGGTTTCTCCGAGCAGGAAGACGCCGGCGACGGTGGCGACGATGGGCACGAGATAGGCCACGAGGCTGGTCTCGAAGGCTCCCTGCTCTTCGAGGATGGTGTAGTAGATGACGAAGGCCAGCGCCGTCGAGAAGACGCCGAGATAGACGATGGCGCCGAGTGCGGTCGGTGCGAGCGTCGCGGCCGCGAGGCGCTCGCTGGTGCCGAAGCTAACGGTGTGGAGGACGAGGCCACCGACCAGCATCGACCAGCCGGTGAGCGCGACGCGGTCCATCGACGGACCGGCACGCTGGACGATGACGCCCCCAAGCGCGACGCTGATGGCCTGAGCGACGATGATGAGTCGGCCGAGGGTATCGCCGGCCAGCAGGTTGTTCGGGTCGGGTTGGACGATGAGGCCGATACCGAGGAAGCCGAGGCCGACGCCGACAGCGCCGACCGGCGAGAGTCGCTCGCCGAGCAGAGCGAGTGCCCATAGCGCGGTCGCGATGGGGACGAGCGCTTGCAGGATAGCGGCGATACCGCTGGGAACGGTCTGCTGGCCGATGAACAGCAGGCCGTTGCCAGCGATCAGGAAGACTCCACCGCCGAGGATGGCCAGCCGGTTGTTCCGGCCGGTCGGCCACCAGCCGTCGCGAGCGATGACGGCGTAGGCCAAGAGGAGGACGGCGGCGACATCGTATCGGAACGCCGCGAACAGAAGCGGCGGGAGGTACTCGAGTCCGACGGTGATCGCCGGGAAGGAGAGGCCCCACAGCCCCGCGAGCGTGACGAACAGCGTGGTAGCGTAGAGCCGTGACACACCCATCGGTAGCCAACCCTCGGCCTAATCCCTGCCGTTTCGTTGGCGAACAGGCGACCCGCTCGGAGACGACGGACCGTGGGTCACAGCGGTGCCGGCGACACCTGCTCCCGCCTCGGCGGCCCGTCGGCGACTCGTCAGCGCACGCGCCGTCTGGCCGCGTTCTGTTATATAAACCCTTGCCGGAGAACGGAAGTGGTCGCGGTACGTCGCCGTCCAGGCGCCGTCGGCAATCCTTAACCGCCAACAGCCGTAGTGGCGTTCGAACGAATATGACGGGTTTCGCACCGCTTCGAGACGGGTCGACGGAGTTGGTACCGTGGTAGCGATCCCGCATGTGGGCGTCGACGTCGGCGGGACCTTCACCGACGTGGTGTTGGTAACCGGCTCGGACCTCGTGACCACGAAGGTCCCCACGACGGCAGACCAAAGCGAGGGCGTCCTCGACGGGATTCGGAAGGCCTGCGACCGAGCGGGCATCGACCCGGCCGACGTAGCGACGTTCACTCACGGTATGACCGTCTCCGTCAATGCGCTACTGGAGCGCGATGGCGCGGAAACCGCGCTCGTGACGACCGAAGGGTTCCGTGACGTACTGGAAATCGGTCGCCAAACGCGGCCCTCCCTGTACGACCTCGATGCCGAACGAACGCCGCCGCTCGTGCCGCGGCGCCGACGGTACGAACTCGACGAGCGGACGACGACCGAAGGCGTCGAGACGCCGGTCGATTCGACAGACGTCGACGCGCTCGTCGAGAAACTAACCGATGCCGAGAGCGTCGCCGTTTCACTACTTCACGCCTACAGCGCTCCCGAAAACGAAGTCGTCGTCGCTGAGCGCCTCCGGGAACGACTCGACGTGCCGGTGTCCGTCTCCCACGAGGTCCTGCCGGCCTTCCGCGAGTACGAACGCACCTCGACGACCGTTGCGGATGCCTACGTCCGACCGGCCATCGACTCGTATCTCGGCCGGTTGACCGAACGCACCGCCAAGGCCGGTGTTCCGGCCCCGCGCGTCATGCAGTCCAATGGCGGCATCGCCGACCCGGAGACGGTCCGCAAACACGCGGTGACGACGGTCATGTCCGGCCCTGCGGCGGGTGTCGTCGGCGCACAGGCCAGCGCCGAGCGCGCCGTCGACGCCGAGGCCTTCGAGGGGTTCGTCACCTTCGACATGGGTGGGACCTCCAGCGACGTGAGCCTCGTCCGCGACGGCGATATCGCCCGGACGACCG
>NZ_JAZKTR010000069.1:0-12904 GCF_036625485.1 Natronomonas sp.
CTCTGCCGTTGTCGTCGCGTTTATACCTCGACATGGCGACCCACCGAGTATGCGAGATGCCTACGTCGTCGGGGCGGGCCAATCGAAGTACGGCTCCTTCCCCGACGAGAGCTATCGGTCGCTGTTCGGTACGGCGGTCGAGAACACGCTGGATAGCGTCGACGACGGCGCGGACATCGACGAGATAGACGAGGCCTACGTCGGTACCCTCGGCGTCGGCGGCCGCCAGCTCGGCCTTCCGGGCCCGGCGGTCACCGAACACGTCGGCCTCCACGGCGTACCCGTCACCCGCGTCGAAAACGCCTGTGCGGCTTCGGGTTACGCCGTCCGACAGGCCGTCATGGCCGTCCGCTCGGGGATGGCCGACGTCGTGCTGGCCGGCGGCGTCGAGGTGATGACCGACCTCTCCGGCGACGCCGTCCGCTACTGGCTCGGGGTCTCCGGCGAGACCGAATGGGAGCGGATGTCCGGCACCACCTTCGCCGGCGTCTACGCGCAGATGGCCTCCGCGCACATGCGCGAACACGGGACGACCAAAGAACAACTCTCCCACGTCGCCGTCAAGAACCACGAGAACGGCGCGAAGAACCCGAAGGCCCACCTCGGATTCAGCTGTACGCTCGACGACGCCGTCAACGCGCCGGACGTCGCCGAACCCCTGAACCTCTATCACTGCTGTCCGACCACCGACGGCGCCGCGACCGCCCTGATCGTCAGCGAGGACGTCGTCGAGGAGTACACCGACGAACCGGTCCGCGTGGCGGGCGTCGGCGCCGCCTCCGACCGCGTCGGCCTGTTCCAGCGCGATACCTACAACTCCGTGCCGGCCTCGAAGAAGGCCGGCGACGAGGCCTACGAGGAAGCCGGCGTCACGCCGGAAGACCTCGATTTCGCCGAAGTCCACGACTGTTTCGCGATTGCCGAACTGATGGCCTACGAGGACCTTGGCTTCTGCGAGCGCGGCGAGGCCGGCCCCTACATCGAATCGGGTGCCACCCGCCGGGACGGCGAGTTGCCCGTCAACACCTCCGGCGGTCTGAAATCGAAGGGTCATCCCATCGGCGCGACGGGCGCCGGACAGGTCGTCGAGGCCTTCGACCAACTGAAAGGCCGTGCCGGCGAGCGGCAACTCGACGACCCGCAGGTCGGCCTGACGCACAACGTCGGTGGCTCCGGCGGTGCCGCCGTCGTCCACGTCTTTGAGAAGGAAGACGCCGAGGAGGTGGAATCATGAGCCGCGGGATTCTCGCCGTCGGTGCGTACGCCCCCGAGAACCGCGTTCCCGCCGAGGCCTTCGAGAACGCCTGGGGCAGTTTCGACGCGCCGGGCGTCGAGACGAAGGCCGTCCCCGACGGCGACGAGGACGCCCTGACGATGGGCGTGCAGGCGGCCCGCCGGGCGCTGTCCGCTGGCGACGCCGACGGCGAGGCTATCGATCATCTCGCCTTCGCGACGACGAACCCGCCGCTGGCGGAGGAAGACCAGACCCCGCGGCTGGGTTCGTATCTCGGCGTCCCGGATTCGGCGACCCGCCGGACGCACACCGGCAGTACCCGCGCCGGCGTTGATGCCCTCTTCGACGCGCTGGAGACCGACGGCACCGCCCTCGTCGTCGTTTCCGACTGTCCCGAGGGCGAACCGGACGACAGCCGCGAACACGCCGCAGGTGCCGGGGCCGTCGCCTTCGTCGTCGGCGAGGACGCACCCGCAACCGTCGCCGACAGCGCGACCGAAAGCGAAGTCCGGCCCGGAACCCGATTCCGCGGTCACGGTGAGAGCGATGTGGCGGGCCTCGATACCGGCACCTACGGCCGGGCGGCGTTCCGCGAACCCATCGAGGCCGCCGTCGACGCGCTCTCGGTCGAGACCGACACGGATGCCGTAGCGGTGCAGGCGCCGAACGGCAAACTTCCCTATCGGACCAGCCTCGACAACGAGGCCATCGCCGCCGTCGAGACCGTCTCCGAACTCGGCGACACCGCCGCGGCGAGCGTCCCGCTGTCGCTCGCCACGGCATTCACCGAGGGCCACGACCGCACCCTCGCCGTCGCCTGGGGTTCTGGCGCCGGTGCAACGGCCTTCGTCGTCGAGGGCGTCGCGCCCATCGAGACCGCACTGGAGGGAGACCGCGAACTCGATTACCCCGCCTACCTCCGCCGCCGCGGTGACATCGTCGGCGAGAAACCCGACGGCGGCGCCGCACACGTCTCCGTGCCCACCTGGCGTCGGAGCGTCGCCCAACGGCATCGCCACGAGGCCGGCCGCTGTCCCGAATGCGGCGCCGTGGCGTTCCCGCCGGACGGCGCCTGTCCGGCCTGCCGGTCGCTCGTCGAGTTCGAACCGGTGACGCCCGAACTGACCGGAACCGTCGACGCCGCGACGACCATCGGGCAGGGCGGCGCGCCGCCGGAGTTCGCCGAACAGCAGGCCCAACAGGGCGCCTTCGGTGCCGCTATCGTCCGCTTTTCGGCCGGAGAGGGCGAAGTCGCCCTGCCGATGCAGGCCACCGAGAGCGTCGACGTCGGCGACACCGTCCGCGCGGTCCCGCGACGCGTCTACGTCGAGGAAGGCGTCCCGCGATACGGGCTGAAGGCGCTGCCGCAGGACTAGTCGGGCGTGGGGGTCGGTGTCCCCGGGAACTCGGTCGCGGTCGGTGAGCCCGTCGATGTGTCGCTGCCGCTTCCGCCGTCGCCGGCGCTGACGCTTTTGCTGGCCGAACTCGACCCCGAGGTCTGCCCGCGCTGGTCGACCCGCACGGAGCCGGGTTCGCCGTTCGCGAACTCGAAGGTCGCCACGTACTCGATCTCGACGATACAGGTACTACACGCCTCGTCCGCGTCGGAGCCGTCGACGCTCTCGACTTCCACGTAGAGGGTGTCCTCCTCGGTGACGTACTCGCCGCGAACGAGTTCCGCGGTGTAACAGGAGTTGTTGCCGTCGAGGACCCCCTCGACGGTGACGAGACCGTCCTCGGTGATCACGTCGTGGCCACCGAATTCGTCGCCGCATTCGACCCGCTCCACCTCGAAGGAGCGGTCCTCGAGATAGGGCTCGTCGTCCGCCGGGTCGTCGGTCTTCACTTCGTCGGTCTGTTCGGGGTTCGAACCGCCGAAACCGTTGCTGCGAAGACAGCCCGCAACACCAGTCGCCGTGGCCGCCGCGGCCGCGAGGAGGGCACGTCGCTTCATGTCCCGTCCTTCCGCGGCATATATAAAAGGGATGCCGGACGTTCAAACGAGCCTTTCACATACGGCGAGGGATTCTTGACCTGCCGGGTCCACCACGCTCGCATGCACCCACGCGCCGAGGAGTTCAGCGAACGCGCCGCAGACGAGTACGGGTTCGACGTCGAGGTCCACGAGTTTCCGGAAGGGACGAAGACCGCGGCCGACGCCGCCGAGGCCATCGGCTGTGACGTCGCCCAGATAGCCAGTGGCATCGTCCTTTCGGCGGGCGACGAGCTCGTCGTCGTCATCACAAGCGGCGCGAACCGCGTCAGCGAAGCCAAACTCGCCGATCTGGTCGGCGTCGACGAACGCGATATCTCGATGGCCAACGCCGGCGATATAAAGGAGACGCTGGGGTGGTCAATCGGCGGCGTCCCGCCGTTCTGCCACGACGCCGACGTGCCGAGGTTCATGGACGAGACGCTGACCGACTTCGAGGAGGTGTGGGCCGCCGCCGGGACGCCGGAAGCGGTCTTCCCGATCTCCCCCGAGATGCTCCGTGAGCTCTCCGGCGCACGGGTCGCCGACGTCGCCGACTGACGTGCGGTCTAGTAACTGGAGGTCGATATACAACCAAGATTATTAAACACAACCTCTAAGATAATAACATTTTTAATCGGTGAACCCATATCCGCATCCATGTCACCGACACGAAGGTCGTTTTTGCGAAGTGGAGCCGGGGTACTCGCCGCGGGCGCCATCGCCGGCTGTCTGGACGGCGCCGCGGGGGGCGGCGAAGGCGTCGATTCGGGCTACGCCGCCTTCTTCACGCTCCACGAGTGGGCCGAAGCCGTCAGCGGTGACCTCGCGGATTTCGAGGACCCCGTCGACGTCGGGCAGATGGGCCACGGCTGGGAGCCGACCGGCAACGTCACCGCCGACATCGCGTCGACGGACGCCTTCGTCTATCTCGACTCGCCGGAGTTCGGCTGGGCACAGGACGTCGCCGCAACGCTGGAGGCCGACTACGAGAACATCGCCGTCATCGACGCGCTGGCCGGCCTCGAAGACCAGCTTATCGAGGGCGACCACGAGCACGAAGAGGACGATCACGAAGATGAAGAAGACGATCACACCGAAGACGAACACGAAGAGGACGACCACGACGACGATGGCGCCTTCGACCCGCACGTCTGGACCGACCCCGTCCTCGCCAGGGAGATGGTCGCCAACATCGCCGACGGCCTCGCGGCGGCCGACCCCGACAACGAGTCGACCTATGGGGAGAACGCGGACAACTATCGGGCCGACCTCGACGCCCTCGACGAGGCGTTCGAGACGATGGTCGAGAAGGCGGACCGCGAGGCGGCGGTTCTCGCGGGCCACAACTCCTTCCAGTATCTCGAGGCCCGCTACGGTTTCGAACTGCACACGCCGGTCGCCATCTCGCCGAAGGCCCAGCCCAGCCAGTCCGACATCGCCGACACCATCGAGTTCGTCGACGACAACGGCATCGACGTCGTCCTCTACGACCGCTTCGAGTCGCCGAACCTCGCGGAGACCATCGTCGAGAACAGCAACGCCGAGGAGACGCGAGCGATCAGCCCGGCCGCAGGAACCACCCCAGAGTGGAACGACGAGGGCTGGGGCTACATCGACCAGATGGAGCAACTGAATCTCCCGGCATTGCGGGACGCGCTGGGTGCCGAGTGACGATGGCGACGACGAACGAACCTATATCAAAAGTAGAAAACATAAACCCGAGCGGCACCGACTCGGAACCAGCTACCGTGCCCCCAGCCGTCTCCGTCGAGAACGTCACGTTCGCCTACGGCGACCAGCCGGCCGTAGAGAACGTCTCGCTCACCGTCGAGCAGGGCGATTTCCTCGGACTGGTCGGCCCGAACGGCTCCGGGAAGACGACGCTTTTGCATCTGATGCTCGGCCTGCATACCCCTGACGAGGGGACCATCGAACTCTTCGGCGACCCCGTCGAGGAGTTCGAGGCCGGCGAGCGCATCGGCTACGTCTCCCAGCAGGCCACGGAGAAGGGCTCGACCATGCCCGTTACCGTCCGCGAAGTCGTGACGATGGGCCGCTTTGCCCACGCCGGAATCGGCCGCCTCACCAGCGCCGACGAGGCCGCCGTCGACGAGGCGCTCGAAACGGTCGGCATCACCGACCTCGCCGACCGCCGCATCAACCAGCTGTCGGGCGGGCAGCGCCAGCGGGCCTACATCGCCCGCGCGCTGGCCTCCGAGGCCGACCTGCTCGCGCTCGACGAGCCGACCGTCGGCGTCGACGCCGAGTCACGGGACGCCTTCTATCACCTCCTGGATTCGCTGAACGACGACGGCATCACGGTCATCCTCATCGAACACGACATCGGCGTCGTCACCGACTGCGCCGACCACATCGCCTGCATCAACCGCGAACTCTACCACCACGGTGACACCGCATCGTTCGTCGAGAGCAACGCCCTCGAGGAGGCCTACGGCACCAGCGGCCAGGTCCTCCATCACCACCACTGATGGCGGGCGAGGAAACCGAATCCGACGGCGCGTCGGCCGCGACCGGGTATCTCCCCAGTCGACGCAGCATCGAACACGCCGGCATCGCCGTAACCGCGCTTCTCGCGGCGATCATGCTCGGCTTCATCCTCCTCTACTGGCTCCGCGAGGTGCCGGTCGCCAGCGGCCTCTACGAGCAGTACCGCGCCTTCGGCCGTCTCATGGACGCCACCTTCGGAACCAACGTCTTCCGGCATCCGTTCATGTGGCAGTCGATGGCGACGGGCGTCTTCGTCGGCATCGTCGCGCCGCTGGTCGGCACCTACCTCGTCCACCGCGAGATGGCGCTCATCGGCGAGACGCTCGCCCACACCGCCTTCGCCGGGGTCGCCATCGGCTTCCTCGTCGGCGGCGTCACCGGCTGGAACGCGCCCATCCTGCTTTCGGCGCTCGTCGTCGCCGTCCTCGGCGCCCTCGCGGTCCAGTGGCTCGCCGAACACACCGACACCTACGGCGACGTACCCATCGCCATCATGCTCACCGGGAGTTTCGCGGTCGGTACGCTGCTCATCAGCTACGGCCGCGGCTTCACGGGTATCAACATCGAGAGCTACCTCTTCGGGAGCCTCGCGGTCGTCACCGTCGAGGGCGCCCGCCTGATGGCCGTCCTCAGCGTGCTCGTCATCGGCGTCGTCGCCGCGACGTACAAGCAGATGCTCTTCATCACCTTCGACGAGCAGGCCGCCCGCGTGGCACGGCTCAACGTCACGTGGTACAACACCCTGCTCATCGTCATGACCGCCGTGGTCGTCGTCGGCGCGATGCAGGTCCTCGGCATCATCCTCGTCGCCGCCATGCTCGTCATCCCAGTCGCGACCGCGACCCAACTGGCCCGGAGCTTCCGGGAGACGCTGTATCTCGCCATCATCTTCGGCCAACTGGCCATCATCGGCGGCTTCGCCATCTCCATCCGGCAGGGGCTTCCCTCCGGTGGCTCCATCGTCGTCGTCGCAATCGCCATCTACCTGCTGGCGATCGCCGTCTCCAGCCGGTCGAACCCGCTTGCGACCCACTGATTCCGCCGGTGGCAGCCGTCCCGACCGCCCGAATCCGGAGACGCAGTATCTGCGACCGACGGCCTCGCGCCGATATTCGGCTTACCCACACTCGTTCACGAGTGGTTTGCTGGAGGGCTCACTCCTCGTCGGTCTCCTCGTCATCGTCCAGTTCCTCGTGCTGGACCACGAATACCGGACCGAGAAACTGCTTGGCGACCTGGTCCGCCGTCATCCCGAACAAGAAGGTCGTCACTGACGGATCGGATTCCCCCATGACGACTGCGTCGTAGTCGTCGGCAGCATCGACGATCATCTCTTGCGGATCGCCCTCACGTTCGATCCGGGTATCGATCACGTCCGAAGAGATTCCCCCTTCGGAGAGTCGAGTCGCGACCGCATCGAGCAGCGTCTCCACGTCTTCGTCGGTTTCGTCCTCTTCAGCGACGTGGTACAGCGTGATGTTGACCTCAGGGGGTGGGGCTTGCCCGCGCGGCAAGGTCGACCGAAGGCGCGAGGTGATTCCTTCGTCGTCGGTCGGTGCGAATAGCCCCGAGATCAATCGAACGAACCGATCGATGCCGACGACTCCGCGGATCGCGACGAGTACGTTCTCGATCGGCCTCGTCGAATTCGGGATCAGTACGGCGAGGCAGTCGTGTTCGTCCGTCACCCGGTCGATCGTTGTCTGGCCATCGTGAGTGAACACGACTTGGGATTCGACTGTCGCACCCGCGTCTTCGAGTATCGACGTGAAATCGTCGAGACGACGAGTGGCTTGCTCTTCGAACTGTTCGCGCGCCTGATCCGTCGCGGTCTGGTCCGGTACGGCGTGGTAGCCAAGCAGGACGACGTGTGCGTTCGCGAGGAGTTCCGGCACGCCCTCCGGAATTGACTCCCCTTCGAGCACACGAACCGGAACCAGGATAGTGGGTCTGTCGGGCATTATCTGAACGTCTCGTTGAATACGATTGGACTGATTACGGAAATAGGCCCGGCCTGGCAATAAAGGCAGGGAATTACCGGATCGTACGGATTTCAGACGTACGTATCTTGAGTGTTTCAACGGCGCCCGCCCGACCTATTTAACGACGGCATCCGAATCACCGACCGATGAGCGAACTCGCGGGGCTGTTCGCCCCACAGTGTGTCGCCGTCGTCGGCGCGACGGAGCGTAAGGGGTCGGTCGGCAGGGCGGTCGTCCGGAACCTGCTGGCGGATTTCGAGGGCGATGTCGTGCCGGTCAACCCGCGGTTCGACCGACTGTTCGACCGCGACTGCCACGAGAGCGTCGCGGGGACGGGCGCCGACCTCGCCGTCGTGGCGGTGCCGGCCGAGACCGTCCTCGATGTGGTCGAGGAGGCGGGCGAAGCCGGCATCCGGAACGTCGTCGTCATCTCCGCGGGGTTCGGCGAGGCCGGCCCCGAGGGATCCGACCGCGAGGAGCGACTGGTCGAGATCGCCGAGCGGTACGACCTGAACCTCGTGGGGCCGAACTGTGTCGGCGTCATCTCGACGCCCTCGGGACTGAACGCCACCTTCGGCCCGCAGAACGCCCTCCCCGGGTCTATCTCCTTCATGAGCCAGTCCGGCGCCTACATCACGGCAGTCCTCGACTGGGCGGCTGACCGCAACCTCGGGTTCAAGGACATCGTCTCGTTGGGCAACAAGGCCGTCCTCGACGAGTCGGATTTCGTCGCGGCGTGGGGCGAGGATCCTGATACCGACGTCGTGTTGGGCTATCTCGAAGGAATAAGCGACGGCCGGCGGTTCATCGACGTCGCTCGTGAGGTCACCGCCGAGACGCCCGTGTTGGCCATCAAATCCGGGCGGACCGAGGCCGGCGCGACGGCCGCGGCCTCACATACTGGCGCCATCGCAGGCAGCGAGGAGGCCTACGATGCCGGCCTCGACCAGGCGGGCGTCATCCGCGTCGACACCGGCGAGGAACTCTTCGAGTTCGGCCAGATGCTGGCCGGCCAACCGCTCCCAGAGGGCGAAGGCGTCGCCGTCGTCACCAACGCCGGCGGTCCCGGCGTGATGGCGACCGACGCCATCGGCGACGCCGAGGCCGAACTGGCGAGTCTCGAAGCAGAGACCAAGAGCCGTCTCGCCGAGTTACTTCCCGACGCAGCGAGTGCACGCAATCCGGTCGACGTCATCGGCGACGCCGGCGCCGACCGCTTTGCGGCTGCACTGGAGGCGGTCCTCGAAGACCCGAACGTCGGTGCGGCCGTCGTCATCGCCTGCCCGACGGCGACGCTGGCCTTCGAATCGCTGGCCGACACGATCGCGTCGGTCACCGACGACCACGACCTCCCGGTCGCGACGTGTCTGATGGGCGGCGAATCGACCGAGGCAGCCGCCGCGACCCTCGCCGACCTCGGCCTGCCGACCTACTTCGACCCCGCCCGGGCCGTCCGGAGCCTCGATACCCTCTTCGAGTATCGCGAGATACGCAACCGGACATACGAGTCGCCGAAATCCTTCGACGTCGACCGCGAGGCGGCCCGCGAGATACTGGAGACGGTACAGGACCGCTCGGACAACCGACTCGGCGTCGAGGCGATGGACCTGCTGGAGGCCTACGGGATTCCGACCCCGGAGGGCCGCATCGTCGATTCGCCGCGGGCGGCCCGCGAGACGGCCGCCGCCATCGACGGCGACGTGGTGATGAAGATCGTCTCGCCCGACATCCTCCACAAGACCGATATCGGTGGCGTCGAGGTCGGGGTCGCCGACGAGGACGTCGCGGACATCTACGAGGCGCTCGTCACTCGCGCGCGGAACTACCAATCGGACGCGAGGATCCTCGGCGTGCAGATCCAGGAGATGGTCGACCTCGATGCGGGCGTCGAGACCATCGCCGGCACGAACCGCGACCCACAGTTCGGCCCGCTGCTCCTCTTCGGCCTCGGCGGCGTCTTCGTCGAGGTGTTCGAGGATACCGCGACCCGCGTCGCGCCGGTCTCCGAACGGGAGGCCATTGGCATGATAGACGCCATCGACTCGGCACCGCTGCTCCGCGGCGCCCGGGGACGAACCCCCGTCGACGAGGCCGCCGTCGTCGAGGCGATACAGCGACTCTCGCAACTGGTAACCGACTTCCCCGCCATCGTCGAACTGGATATCAACCCGCTCGTGGCGACTCCCGACGGCGTCGCCGCGGTAGACCTTCGTCTCACCGTCGACCCCCACAAACTATGACGATACTCGTCACCTCGACCGACCAGAGCACAGGCAAGACCGCCGTCGCACTCGCGCTCGCGAAGGCCGCCGAGGCCCGCGGCGAGGACGTCGGCTACATGAAACCCATCGGCACCCGACTCCGGTCGGCGGTCGGCAAGACCCTCGACGAGGACCCCCTGCTCGCTCGCGAACTGCTCGACCTCGACGCCGAGACCCACCAGATGGAACCCGTCGTCTACTCGCCGACCTTCGTCCAGGAGGTCATCCGCGGCCACGAGGACATCGACGCGCTCCGAGCGGGAATCGAGTCCAGTTTCGACGACCTCGCGGCCGACCACGACCGCATGGTCGTCGAGGGCGGCGGCGCACTGTCGACGGGCGGCGTCATCGGGCTGACCGATGCCGACCTCGCGGAACTGCTCGATGCGACGGTGGTGCTCGTCGCTCGCTACGAGGAACCGAGGGACGTCGACGACGTCCTCGCGGCGGCCGACTCGTTGGGCGACCGCCTCGGCGGCGTTCTCTTCAATGCCGTCCCCGACGCCGCGTTCGACGACCTCGCCAGTGACGTTGCCCCGTTCCTCGAAAGTCGGGGCGTCCGTGTCTACGGGACGATCCCGTATCAGGCCGACCTCGCGGGCGTCTCGGTGGCCGACCTCGCGACCGAACTCGGGGCGCAGGTGCTGACCGACGAGGCCCCGACAGACGCGCTCGTCCAGCGGTTCGTCGTCGGCGCGATGACCGCCAACGAGGCCCTCAAAGGCCTCCGGCGGGTCCGCGATGCCGCGCTCGTCACCGGCGGTGACCGCACCGACATCCAGACGACGGCACTGGAGGCCTCCGGCGTCAAATGCCTCCTGTTGACCGGCGGTATCCGCCCGCCGGAGGCCGCCCTCGGCCGCGCGGAATCCGAGGGTATACCGGTCCTGCTCGTCCGAACCGACACCAAGACGACCCTCGACCGCGCGGAGACGGTCATCAGTTCGGGTCGGACCCGCGACGCCGAAACCGTCGACCGGATGGGCGAGTTGCTCCGGGACTACACGGACATCGACGCGATGCTCGGCGACTAACGTTCGTTGGTACCGTGTCACAATAAGACACATTTCTTTCTCGGTCCCATCCCCGACATGGACGACGCCTTCGGTCGGATGGTGTTGGACTACTACAACGACGAGTACGACGGTAGCGGCCGCTACCGGAGCCACACGGGCGAGACCCGCGACGGCCATCCCGAGTGGTACTTCACCGATTCGTTCCCCGACGAGACCGAGGCGGCCCTGGAACGGGTCCGAGCCGTCGACGGGCAGGTCGTCGACGCCGGTTGTGGCGCCGGCTCGCACGCGCTCGCCCTCCAGCGTTCGGATGTCGACGTCCTCGCGACGGACGTCAGCGAGGGCGCGCTCCGGGCGGCCCGCCAGCGTGGCGTGGACCGACTCGCGCGGGCGGACCTGCGGTCGCTGCCGACCCGTGCCGACTGCGTCTTCCTCGCGGGCACGCAGTTCGGCATCGGCGGAACGGTCGAGGCCTTTCGGGAGACCCTCGACGCGCTCGCCGCCACGACGACGCCCGACGCGCGCCTCGTCGGCGACCTCAAGGACCCCTTCGTCGTCGCCGAACACCACATCGCAGGCAAAGAGGAGATCCGCGAGTTCGACCCCGACTCGGGCGCCGGATACCGACGGATGCGAACCGAGTACCGCGATCTGAAAGGCCCGTGGCTCGACTTGCTGTGTCTGACGCCAGAGGCCGCGCGGGACGCCGTCGAACCGACGAGGTGGTCCGTAAGCGAGGTTATCGAGGGCGAGGGGGCGCGCTATTTCCTCGTTTTGGACCGATAGCGGAGGTGCCGAGACTCGTGAGAACGACTTCGTCCGGAATCCGCAACTTTCATTCAACGATAATTCCGCGATATATACGGCGAGGTTATAAGGTCAGGGTTGCATCCAGTTACACCAGGTGCGGGTAATTCAATCAGCATGTCTCTAATGGAAACTCCGTGTCAGGAGCGGTCTTCATGATCTCGCTGCTTGTCATCGTCGGCCTACTCGTCGCGGCCTTCGTCGGGTTTAATATCGGCGGTTCGTCGACCGGCGTCGCGTTCGGGCCGGCAGTCGGGAGTCGACTCGTCAGGAAGGTAACCGCGGCCACCCTCTTCACCGTGTTCGCGTTCTTGGGAGCGTGGACGGTCGGACGTAACGTCATCGTGACGATGAGCGAGGGTATCGTTCCGGCCGCACAGTTCACCCCGGTGGCGGGTGTCGGCGTCCTGTTTTTCACCGGCCTCTCGCTGCTGGTCTCGAACATCTATGGCGTCCCTGCCTCCACGTCGATGACGGCCGTCGGTGCGATCGTGGGACTCGGACTCGCAACGGGGTCTCTCGACGAAGCACTGATGTTCACGATCGTCTCCGCGTGGATCGTCGCCCCGCTTATCGCCCTCGGAATCGGTGCCGTCATCGGCCGGTACGTGTATCCCCAACTCGATGCCCACCTGTCGTTTACACGCCTCGAACGACAGTTGCTCCAGATCGACCGCTCGAGCCGTTTTCCCCGCGTTCGATTCAACAAGAACGCGTCACTGCGTGACCTCGTCGGCTCGGCGCTGGTGGTCGGAATCGCCTGCTACATGGGGTTCAGTGCGGGCGCCTCGAACGCGGCGAATGCGGTCGCTCCGCTCGTCGGCAACGGCACGGTTAGTATCGATCAGGGCGTGTTACTGGCCGTCGCCGCGATCAGCCTCGGCGGGTTCACGATCGCGAGGCGCACCCTCGCGACGGTCAGTGACGGTATCACTGACCTCCCAATTCTGGCGGCACTCATCGTCTCCATCGTGGGTGCGACGATCATCACCGTCCTCTCGTACTACGGCATTCCCGCGAGCCTCGCAGTGAGCACGACCTGCTGTATCATCGGCCTGGGCTGGGGTCGGGCGAGTCGCGCCGCCACGCTCGCAGAGCTCGCCGCTCCCTCGCCCGCCGAG
>NZ_JAZKTR010000003.1:0-45061 GCF_036625485.1 Natronomonas sp.
CCCTTATAGCATTCTCCCAACCACCCATACATGACAGACACACCGGTCGGTATCGATGCCATCGAGATCCACACGGGCAAACTGAAGCTCGACCTCGCGGAGACGTTCGCGCCGGCGATGGGCGACGCGCCCGAAAAGTACACGAAGGGCCTGGGCCTGCACGCCAGTTCCTTCCCGGACACCTACGAGGACATCGTCACGATGGGCGCCAATGCCGCCCACCGGCTGATGGAGCGGAAGGGCCTCGAACCGGACGACATCGGACGTATCGACGTGGCGACGGAGTCGGCCTTCGACCACTCCAAGCCCGTCTCGACCTATATCGCGGGGTGTCTCGAACAGCGCTTCGAGGGCAACTTCCATCACGCCAACAAGGGCGAACGGAAG
The DNA here is from genome assembly GCF_036625485.1 of Natronomonas sp. Taxonomy (GTDB): domain Archaea; phylum Halobacteriota; class Halobacteria; order Halobacteriales; family Haloarculaceae; genus Natronomonas. The sequence goes on from NZ_JAZKTR010000003.1 coordinate 388, forward strand.
TTCGCCTGCGTGGCCGGGACCCAGAGCATCGACGACGCGTACAACTGGATTCGCGCGGACCGCCACCGCGGCCGTGCGGCGCTGGTGGTCGCGACCGACACCGCCCTGTATGCGCGTGACGACCCCGGCGAGTCGACCCAAGGTGCGGGCGCCGTGGCGATGCTCATCGACGAGGACCCGGACCTCGTCGAACTGTCGACCGAGCAGGGCTACGGCAGCGCCGACGAGACGGACTTCCTCAAGCCCCAACAGCAGTTCCCCAGCGTCGACGGCAAGCGCTCGGTGAAGGTCTATCTCGCCCGGATGCGTGAGGCGCTTATCGACTATCAGCGCGTCGGCGGTACCATCCACCCCGACGACTTCCGTCTCGGGCCGTTCCACACGCCCTTCCCCGGCATGGTTCGGAAAGCCGGCGTCCTTGCCTACCGCCACATCACTCGCGGAACCGATATCGAGGACGAACTCGCCGAGGAGATCGGCAAACAGCCCCGCCGCGAGGCCTTCGAGGACGAGGAGGCGTTCATGGAAGCCCTCACCGAGTACACGGACGCCCTCAAGGAGACCGACCACTACCTCGATTGGTACGACCGGACCATCGACCCGACGCTCGATCTCGCCCGCGAGGTCGGTAACTGGTACACCGGCTCGGTCCACGTCGCCCGCGTTTCCGGCCTGAAGTCGCTGGCAGAGGACGGCGAGGACGCCGTCGGACAGAACCTGCTGGTCGGCTCCTACGGCTCGGGCGCACAGGCCGAGATCCACATGGAAACCGTCCAGGAGAACTGGCTCGAAGAAATCGAAGCGCTCGACATCGACGAGCAGCTCGAGAACCGCTACGACCTCACCTTCGAGGAGTACGAGGACGTCCACGACGCCCACAACTACGACAAGGACTCCTCGGTCGAGGAGTTCAGGCCGCCCGAAGCGGAGTTCGTCTTCGACGGCTGGGGCCGCATGGGCGAGCGGAAATACCGCTACGTGGAATAGGGCGAGTCGACGGGTCGTTTTTCTTTTAAGCAGAGCGTGACGACGTTTGGTCCGCAAACAGCCGGAGGGCACTCGGTCCACTGACGGTCGTTCACGAGGACACCGAGAACCGTGGCCGTACTGCATCTGCTCCTTTCCGAGTTCACGGGGGATTGCCCCGGTCACCACATCGCGGGCTTGGTTTCGTTATCCCCGCATCAGGTTCATCACTTCGTCGGCGACATCCGGTTCGACGGCGACGATATAGCGGCTGCCGGGCGTCAGTGTCGTATCCGAACGGGCGACCCGGTGGCCGTCGCCGTCCGAGACGATAAGCGTCCCCGCGGGAAAGCGCACGTCGCTCAGTGTCTTCCCGGCGGCCGGGGCTCCTTCCGCGACGCGGACGAGCATGATGTCGAGGTTGCCTGTCACGTCGGCCAGCGTCTGGACGTCGCTGCCGACGACTTCGTTTGCCGCCACACGGGCACCGGCCCGCTCGGGGAAGACCACCGCGTCGACGAACCGGGTGTAGGACTGCCCGGTCTCGCGGTCGATACGCGCCACCGTTCGCATTTCGGGCGACAGCTCCGCAGCGGCCAGACAGACCGCGAGATTCAGCCCGGTTTCGCCCGTGAGAGCAGCAATCGCGTCCGCTCGCTCGATGCCAGCCTGCTCGATGATGTCGGGGTTGGTCGCATCACCGTGGATGACCGTCGCCATCCACTCGTCGGCGATATCCGAGACGATTCGTTCGTCGCGTTCGATGATCGTCACGTCGTGGCCGCGGTCGGCGAGTATCTCGGCTGTCTGGAAACCGACGCGCCCGCCGCCCGCGATGATGATGTCGAGATTGCTGGTCATTGTATTCAGTCTTCAGCCTCCGGTGTGATTTCGGTGTCAGCATCCGTCGGGCCGCGATCCAGTTGCGCTCGCGATCGGTTGAGTGCGAGGTAGACCACCCCGCCGAACAGGATCCACGCCACGCTGAGTGCCAGCGCCAGCGGGTCCGTCCGAAGCAGGTATTCCACGAGCACGCCGGTCAGAATCAGGTTAAGAGCGATACCGATAAGCGGCGGCGCCGGGTAGAAGGGCATCTTATACGGGCGGTTCATGTTCGGTCGCTCACGGCGGAGTCGGATCACGGCGACGTTGACGATGATGAACGACAGCAGAAAGAACAGGCTCGACATGTTGCCGGCGCTCTGTGTCGGCAGCGCCACCGACCCGAGCATCACGACCGCGCTGGCGAGAATCGCTACGAACGGCGTCCCGAAGCGGTAGTGAATCTGGCCGAACGAGGGAAGCAACTGCCCCTCCCGCCCCATCGAGAACGCAACCCGCGAGGAGGCGATAACGACTGCGTTCAGCGCGGTCAGCGTCGAGAACACTGCACCAAAGACGATGAGCGCGCCGCCGTTCTGGATGATCGGTAGCCCGGTCGGCATGAAGGACGTCGCCGCCGCAGCGATACCTGCCTCGCCGGCGTCCGCGAGCCCTTCGGCTCCAAGCGTTCCGATAGCGACCGTCACGACCGCCAGGTAGACGATCACGGTCGCCACGAGACTGATGAAGATCGCCTTCGGGATGTTCTCCCGTGGGTTTTCGACCTCTTCGGTGACGGTGGTGATGAGGTCGTACCCCTCGAATGCAATGAAGGTAAGCCCCATGGCCGGCAAGATAGCGGCTGCCCCGCTGCCTTCGGGGAACAGCGGCTGGAACTCGGCGCCGGAGAACATCGGTGACGTAAGCCCGAACCCGACGAACACCAGCAGAATGCTCACCTTGATGATTGTGAATATCGTTTCGGCGCTCCCGCTGGCTGCCGTCGAGATGGCATTGAGCGCCACCAGACCGAGCACTGCGACGAACGCCAGCAGGAAGGCGATCGGCACCGCGGCATCGAAGACCGGCACCGCGATTGCGCCCACCTGATCCGGCGGCGGAACGATCCCGTAAACGTGCAGCAACTCGAGGAAGTTCGGCGCGAAGCCGAGCGCGTATAGTGCCCCCGCGATCATGTAGGCGAACCATAACATCCACCCCATAATGAACGAGGAGAGGTCAGCGAAGATCTCGCGGACGAAGGCGTACCCGCCGCCGCTTTTGGGAATCGAAGCAGCGAGTTCGGCATACGAGAGACCGGTGAACGCGGTGACGACGCCGTTCAGCGCGAAAACGAAGATCGCGGCCGGGCCTGCGATTTCGGTGGCCAGCCCCGTCAACACGAAGATTCCCGCTCCAATCATCGCCCCCATGCCGATCATCGTCGCGTCGAGCAATCCGAGTTCGGCTTCCGGGGAACGCGTCTGGCTCCCGCTCATCGCTTACAACCGCCACCTCGCTCGTCGTACATTGTACGCTCCGGAAAAATAGTTCGACATACTCTATTCCTGGGATGGTTCCTCTATCGCAGGACTCGTAATGGGGATTAATAAACCCTTTTTCGAGGCACTCGTCGGCTTAGGGAACTGGATTCCAAGCATCTAGGAATCGAGAGGCCATTGAAGATGGTTCGCCTCAAAAAGGAAAACAATGACAAAAAAGCGATTCGTGATCGCTGGAGGTGGGCGGGTCGGTCTGCGGACAGCCGAGAATCTCGCAGACCAGGGCCACGACGTGGTGTTGATCGAATCCGACGAGGAGCGCGTCGAGGAACTGTCAGACGCTTATCTCGGGCCCGTCATCCACGGCGACGCGACGCGCCCCTCGATTCTGAGACAGGCCGGACTGGACGAAGCCGACGCCATCGCCGCCCTCACCGACGAGACGGGGGCGAACCTGGAGATCTGCATGGAAGCCCAGCATCTCGATCCGTCGATAGACACGCTCGCCCGCGCTGAGACGCAGGCCGGCCAGGGGTACGATGAGGTGGTCGACGCAACCCTCCTGCCACTCTCCCTCGGCGGCGACCATGCGGCGGACATACTCACCGGCAAGGACGTCCGGACGCTTCTCTACCCGACCGGCGACCTCGACATCATCGAAGTGACCGTCACCGAAACAGCGCCGGTGGCCGGGCGACGACTCGACGAGATCGCGCTTCCGGAGGGTGCCCTCTTGCTCTCGACGGGGGACCGGGAGGAACTCGCCGGACCCGAGACGATCCTGGAGGCCGGCGAGCGCTACATTCTCGCCGTCGAATCCGATGTCGTCGACGAGGTGCTGAATCTCCTGCGCGGCTGACGGCTATACCACGCCAGAACGGCGAAGAAGAACGAACCGGGTTATTCAGCGGGCGCGGCTTCTTCGAACGCTTCGACGTCGATGGATTCGGCGAGGAGGAGATCCTCCTTCCCGCTCACGTCGACCTGCTGGCGGGCGAGCTTTTTCAGGCCGGACTGGGGCGCGAGGTCGCCGATGAGGACGCCGCCGATGACCTTGCCGTCCTTGAGGACGACGCGGCGCCACGTCCCCTCGTCGTACTTCTTCTCGACGTAATCGTCGCCCAACGTCGGATGACCGAAGGACAGGAAGGGGAAGTCGAAGTGCGTGATCGAGTAGGAGGAGACCCACTCGAACCGTTCGGCTTCGGCGTCGGCGACCATGTTCTGGCCGGCGATAGAGCCCTGTTCCTTGGCCGAACCCCACGCGCCGTTCTGGGCCCGCTCGCCCAATACGACGTCGTGGAACTGGGTGATGTCCCCGGCCGCGTAGACGTCCTCGACGTTGGTCTGCATGTACTCGTCGACGACGATGCCATCGTCGAGTTCGAGGCCGGAGTCATGGAGGAATTCGGTGTTGAAATCGAGACCGATGGCGACGCCGGCGAAGTCGGCTTCGAAGCGCTCGCCGTTGGGGTCGATGGCGGCTTCGATGCGCCCCTCGTCGTCGGTCTCGAAGTGGTCGACGCCGGAGTCGAAGACCGGCGTGACGCCGTTCTCGCGGAGCGCGTCGTGGATGATCTCGGCGCCCTCCTCGCTGAGGGCGTAGCGCCACCACGCGTTCCCGCGCATCAGGTAATGAGCTTCGACGTCCTGTGTGCCGCAGATGGCCGCGAGGTCGATGCCGAGCAGGCCGGCGCCGACGACGACGCCGTTGTCGGCCGCTTCGGCGTCTTCCTTGATGGCGCGAGCGTCCTCGAAGGTCCAGAAGTGGTGGATGCCCTCGGCGTCGCTGTTATCGACGGGCAGTTGGGTAGGCGTGCCGCCGGTCGCGATGAGCAGTTTGTCGTATTCGTAGATATCGTCCTCGTGGGTGTGGACCTCGTGAGCATCGGTGTCGACGCTCGTGACGACGGTGTTCAGTTGAAGGTCGATATCCCGTTCCGCGTACCAGTCGGGGTCGTGAATCGAGACGGGGGCCTCTGGCAGTTTGCCCTTGGCGAACTCCTTGATGAGAATCCGATTGTAGAGAGCTTCCCCCTCCTCGGTAATGACGGTGATGTCGGCATCTGGGTCTTCTTCGCGGATGGTCTCCGCGGCCGAGGACCCGGCGATGCCGTCACCGATTATTACGTGGGACGCACACATGTCCCCGCGTAGGACACCGGCCTTAATGTGAATTGCTATGTAGAGATCCTACACCCCTTGCGACGTGTTCACGGACACCCGTAAACTGGACCTCGAGATTCCCCTACTGTTGTACAGTTGCACCTGGACTCGGTTACAGCTGGAAACTCACGGCTTCCGGAGACCTGAGGTTCAAGGACTCGTGGACCCTACGGAGTGGTATGAAACTCCGGCAGAATCCCCGGCACTGGGCTTCGAAGAAGGCGCTGACGACGCCCGGCGTTCGCACCGCCGCCAACTACGCGTTGGTGAAACTTCACACGAAGATCTTCCTCGGGAAGGCCGACGAGGACCGGCGAGAGGAACGCCGCGAACACCTCGACGATTTCTTCGATGCGACGATGGATGCCTACGTCGCCGCCCTGCAAGCCGACTACACCGAGGCCGAAGCCCGCGAAATCACGCACATTCAGGCCAACTTCGATTTCTTCAACTACGGCTGGACGGAGATGATGGAGATACCCGGCGACGAACTCGAAGACCACTACCGCCGGTACGAGGCGTTCTTCACCGAACACGACATCACCATCGACGACCCCCTCGGCGAGTTCCGATTGGCTGGCGGCATCGCTGACGCACCGAAGACGCCGGAGAAACTCGAAGCGCCGGAATACGAAAACGCCATCGAGGGCTTTGCCGACGACGTCTACGTCGAAACCGGGGAGGGCGAAACGGTCGTCGGGGGCGATACGGAAGAACCGGAGGTCAGCGTTACCGACGCACCGGGCGTCACCGACGACGACGCCAAGGCCGACTAAGCGGCCTCTGGGCCTGTCTCCGGGGGTCGCCGGCAGTTACCGGTGAAGCGACAGGCGAGTTGGCGGGTCTTGCGAACGATTCGTCCCGAGGCGATACCGACTGTCGCACCGACGACAGCGGCCGTCGTCAGCGCGGGATGGGCGACGAACACCAGCAGCGCGAGGAAGCCGACGAGGATGACCGCCGTCGCGGCGACGTATTCCCCGAATGAAACCGTGGACCGACGGGCGTAGTCTCTGTCTCTCATACATGTAAAGACAGGGCCGACAACCCCATAAGTGTAATCTGAAATTCATTTCTGTTGGCCGAGTTACTGAAATCGATTTCAGTAGTCGGCGTCGAGGATTCGGTCGGCAGCCGCGTAGCCGGCCTCGATGGCTCCGTTGAGGCTCCGTTCGGGATATTGCGCCCGGGAGGCCATTCCCGCGTAGTGGACGCCCGGAGCGACCTCTTCCGAGAGGTCATACGGGATGACCATATCGAGGTAGCCGCGCTCGTAGACTGGCGCGGTTTTCGGGTTTCGCGCGACCAACGTCCAGTTGACGTTCTCACGGTCGAAGGCGGGGAACATGTCTTCGATGCCGTCCAGCCACAGGTCCTCGACACCGTCGTCGTCGAGTTGCCACAGTTCTTCGTCGGTCCCCTGGACGTAGCTGGCGACGTAGAGCAGGTGTTCGCCGCCGTACCGTTCGGGCGGAACGAAGTTCGTGTGCTCGATGAGCGCGCCGAACGGTGCCTCGTCGGCGATGTTGAGCCAGTAGGTATCCATCAGTTGCTCGTCCATCGAGACGACCGCACAGACCGAGCCCTGAAAGTCGATATCGCACTCGTAGCCGGTCAGGCTCTCCAGCACGTCGGGCATCGTGGCGACGACCACGTCATCGACGGCGTGGGTCTCGCTCACCTCCTCGCCGTTCTCGTCCTCTCGTTTCACCGTCATCGACTCGACGGGGCCGCGACCATCCGCGCCATCATCCGCCGCGAATCCGATATCCGTCACGAAGGCGCCCGTCTCGATGTTCTCACGACCGACTGCCTCGACTAACTCGTCGACGAGCACGCCGAAACCGCCCTCGATGTATCCCAGAATCTCGCCTTCGAGGAGGTCCCGCTCGCCTCGGAACTTGACGCGACCCAACAGCCACGCCGCCGAGACGTCCTCCTTTCGGGAGCCGAACTTCGCGTCGAGCAGGGGTTCGAAGAAGTACTCGTAGACGCCGCGGGTCGTATGTTCGATGAGGAATTCCTTGATCGGGACGTCCTCGAAGTCCTCGAGGTTCTCGTAGGTATCCCGTCGGGGAATCCCCCCGCGTACGTCGACTTCGAGGGTCAGCATCGTCAGCCGGAACTTGTCGTACAGCGAGAGATACGGATACGCCGCGATCTCCCACGGTTTGTCGAGGGGGTGGGCCACGCCGTCGACGTAATAGGCGTTCTCGCCGATGCGCCACTCGATGCGGTCTCCCAGACCGAGTTCCTCGGCCAGTTCGACGATAGTCTCCTCGGATTTCGAGAGGTGGTGATAGAACGCCTCGATGCGGTCCCCGCGGGTCTCGTAGGTCGCTGCGAGACCGCCGAGACGGTCGTTGGCCTCGAAGACGCGCACCTCGTGGCCCGCCTTCTGAAGGCGATAGGCCGCCGAAAGCCCGGCGAGGCCGCCGCCGACGATACCGATCATGTCCTCATCTCGACACCCCGCGTTGTTGGCTCTTGCTACTCGGTTGGACCGGTTTCGTGTTGACCGACAGATCCTCTTACAAGCATCCGCGAGCACCCGAAGGGTGCGAGCGGTTCCCGGCGCCGACCACAGGGAGGCGCCGTAGCGCGCACGGACTGGAGGGGCCCGAAGGGCGCCGAAAGGAGGACCGGGTTGCGGGCTTCGCCCGCAACCGCATGGACGTGGTCGTTCGAAAGGCGCGAAGCGCCTTTCGTGATGACGAAAGAGCTACGCTCTCTCGGACCACGGCGAAGCCGCCACGCAGCGCGCATATTTTTCCCCTGTTTTTGTCGGGTAGCGAGGGACCGGAGGTCCCTCGGATCATGCGAGCGGGCCTGCGGCCCGCGAGCAGACGGCGGTGCCGCCCGCCCATGCAAAAAGTGGGTTTTATCCGGGGGCGCCGGGATACTCCGGGCATGGTAACGGTGCGGGCCCCGGCGACGAGCGCGAACCTCGGCAGTGGCTTCGACGTCTTCGGCGCGGCCCTCGAACGGCCGGCCGACGTCGTGCGGGTCTCGAAGGCCGACCGCACCACGATCGAGATCACTGGCGTCGGCAGCCAGTACATCCCCGAAGACCCCGACAAGAACACCGTCGGCGCGGTCGCCGAAGCCCTCGACGCGCCCGCCCACATCGAGATCGACAAGGGCGTCCGCCCGGCCTCGGGACTCGGCTCTTCTGCGGCCTCGGCAGCGGCCGCCGCCGTCGGCCTCAACGAACTCTACGACCGCGGCCTTACCCGCGAGGAACTCGTCCCCATCGCCGCAGAGGGCGAAGCGGTCGTCTCCGGCGATGCCCACTCCGACAACGTCGCCCCCTCCATCATGGGCGGATTCACCATCGCCCGTGAGGACGGCGTCACGCAGGTCGACGCCTCCATTCCGCTCGTCACCTGTCTCCCGGAGATCGTCGTCTCGACGCGTGACGCCCGGCAGGTCGTCCCCGACGGCGCCCGTATGGAGCAGGTCGTCGAGACGGTCGGTAACGCCGCCACGCTTTCGGTTGGCATGGCACGCGATGACCCGGACCTCGTGGGGCGCGGTATGAACGACGGCATCGTCACGCCCGCTCGCGCGGAACTCATCACCGGCTACGAGGAAGTCCGTGAAGCCGCCTTCGAGGCCGGCGCTACCGGCGTCACCATCTCCGGGGCCGGCCCGACCGTCATCGCCGCCTGCCACGATCGTGACCGCCGCGACATCGCCAGCGCGATGATAGATACCTTCGAGGCGGAGGGCATCGACGCCCGCGCGTATCAGACGCGAATCGGACAGGGCGCAACGATATTTTAGAGGGGCCCGTTCTGCCACAGCTCGCTGTCTTAATACACTCAATTAGCATCCGCCGAGTGGGGCCTTCACAGAAGGCCCCGAGGCGGTTTGCTGAAAAGAGCGCTGCGCGCTCTTTTCGCATGACGAAAGACGCCACTGGCGTCTTTCGAACCACGCCGGACGAGGCCACCGAAGATTCCCCCTGCCAGCGCCGCGCCGAGGCCGCCGTCGCTCGACGTCGCGGTCTCCGCCAGTTGACCGCGCGCGTTGCTTGTAGTCACGAGTCTCTACTCACTCTGTCCGGTCTACCTAATAAAGCGTTGCGCGGGGCTTACCCGGCTATTTAAGACCACGCGCCTGCCCTCCGCGGAATCGCAGTCCGATGGACGGCGCGGGCGAACGTTTATATTACCGACAGACGAGATGTGGGTTGGCGACACACCACATCATGTCTGTACCGTTTCCATCCGACGAGTGGATCAAGGAGTGGCGCGAACGACTGAACGACAACGAGGAGTACGCCGAGAAGGGCCAGGGCTGGGGCGTCGGCTTCAACGGCGACTTCGTCTTCCACGTGGCTGCCGACGACCGACTGCCAGAGGACCATTACTTCTACATCGGGCTCGAAGACGGGAAATGTACCGACGCCCGCGAAGTCGACTCGCCCGACGACGTCGATGCGGGCTTCATCTATAAGGGCGATTACTCCGACTGGGTCGACCTCAATCAGGGCGATGTCGGCCCCATCGACGGGATGATGTCCGGCATCTTCGACATCGACGGCGACATGCAGAAGGTCCTCCAGTACAGCGAGGCCGCCGTCGCCATGACCGAGACCGGTCGGGAGATCGACACCGACTATCAGTACTGAATTCTACTGGTCCGTCGTGTGCGGTCGAGCACGCCTGATTTTTAAACGACCAGTATTGAGAGGCGATACATCCAATCCCACCAGTCCGCATTGTCGTGATGAACCATGGCAGACCGAAACGAAGTACGCCAGCAGTTTGAGGAAGCGTTCGAAGGTGCGGACTATCCCGTCAACAGCCCGATGGACCTCGTCCCCGCCCTCCCGCAGGGGCCCGGCACGACGTTCGACGTCGGTGAGGAGACCATCACGGCGATGGAACTCAATCAGGAAGCAGCGGGTCAAGGCGACTATCCCTACGACAGCGTCGACGCTCTCGTCGACGACCTGATGAACGGCCTCGAAGACGAAGGCTAAGTCTAACGACGAACCCTGTTCACCCCGGGGGTCGTTTTTCTGCCCGCCGTCTCCCGCGGGCATTCCGTTTCGGACCAAGAATTATCGGCTACCCATTTGACGGTCCTACATGGGGATCGCACACGAATCCGATCTCGACTGGACGGAGATGGACCGTGAGGAGACGAAGTTCAAACGAAAGCAGCTGGGCGAAGCCGCTGACAGCGAGCAGTTAGGGTGTAGCCTCTACGAACTCCCCGCGGACAGCAAATCGTGGCCCTATCACTACCACACCGCCAACGAGGAAGCCCTCTACGTCCTCTACGGAACCGGCACCCTACGACTCGATGGCGAAACGCACGATTTCAGCGCGGGCGATTACGTCGCGCTCCCGGCCGACGAATCGGGCGCCCATCGAGTCATCAACGACTCCGAGGAGCCGCTTCGGTACCTCGCCTTTTCGACGATGAACGAACCCGACGTGACGATGTACCCCGATTCGGAGAAACTCGGCGCCTTCGTGGGGTCGCCGCCCGGTGGCCGCGGCGGCCGGAAACTCACGAAGTACTACAATCTCGACGACGACGTGGACTACTGGGACGGGGAGTAGGAGTATCGACTGAGGGTGGGTTCGTTACAGAGAGCATCCGTCGAGTGGGGCGTTCGGGGGTCTCGTGAGAGAAGCGAACGAGAGCGTTGGAAGACGACCGGAGGGAGTCTTCCTGAGAACGCCCCCGAGACGGTTTGCTCAAAAGAGCGCGGCGCGCTCTTTTGGCATGCCACAGGAGCAAAGCTCCTGTGTAGCTCGCAAATCTTCGATTTGCTCACTGACGAAAGGCGCTCTGGGCCTTTCGAACCACCCGGCACCGAGCGAAGCGAGGTGCCGTAGCGAGCGGTGACTACCGCGGCGCCGACCGCAGGGAGGCGCCGCGACTGGAACCGCTCGCGCAGATTTCCCCCATGTTTTTGCCGAGTGGGCCGCGGCTCCGCCGCGGCGTTATAACGTGGCGGCGAAGCCGCCACGCAACCGGGGTCGTGCAAAAAGTGGGCTGAAAAGTGGCTTTCAGACGCCGCGACCCTGCAACTGCTCTTCTTCGGCCATGTCCTCGTTGGCCTGGCCCTTCATGCCCTTGCCGATGTCCTTGGCGATGTCCCGGAGCTTCTCGGGGTCGTCGTAGTTGTTGACGGCTTCGACGATGGCCGATCCCATCTTGGCGGGATCCTCGGCGCCGAAGATGCCGGAGCCGACGAAGATGCCGTCACAGCCGAGTTGCATCATGAGCGCGGCGTCGGCGGGCGTGGCGATGCCGCCGGCGGCGAAGTTGACGACGGGCAGTCGGCCCATGTCGGCGGTTTCATGGACGAGGTCGCGGGGGGCGCCGTTCTCGCGGGCCCATTCTTCGCGTTCCTCGTGGTTCATGCCGGTGAGTTTGCGGATGGAGCGTTTGATGGTCCGCTGGTGGGTGACGGCCTGGTTGACGTCGCCGGTACCGGCCTCGCCCTTGGTTCGGATCATGGCGGCGCCCTCGTCGATGCGACGGAGGGCTTCGCCGAGGTTGCGCGCGCCGCAGACGAAGGGGGCATCGAAGGGCCGCTTGTCGATGTGATAGCGGTCGTCGGCGGGCGTCAGGACCTCGCTCTCGTCGAGCATGTCGGCGCCGGTGGCTTGGAGGATCTGCGCCTCGGCGGTGTGGCCGATGCGGCACTTGCCCATCACGGGAATGGAGACCTCGTCGATGATCTCTTCGAGCATGCCGGGGTCGGCCATCCGGGCGACGCCACCGCGTTTGCGGATGTCGGCCGGGACGGCCTCGAGAGACATGACCGCGACTGCGCCCGCGTCTTCGGCGATACGGGCTTGCTCGCGAGTGACGACGTCCATGATGACGCCGCCCTTCTGCATCTTGGCGAAACCGCGCTTGACGAGGTCCGTCCCCCGTCGGAGCTCCTCGATATCCGTTTCGGTCATGTAGTCGTGTTAGGGTCGGATGCACTTAATGCGTGTCTTTCGGCTGGCGGGGTCCCGGTTAGGTACCCTTCCACGGGGATCCGTCGGGGGTGTTTTTGTGCGACGGCCCGGAGATGCGCGTATGGACGTTCGAGGGTTGTTCGAATCCGACGTGCCCAGCGAGGGGTTGCCGTGGTACGTCGCGCCGCTGCCGGAAGCATTGGAGAATCTCGGGTTGAACCTCGCGTGGCTTATCGTCGCGGTCAACCTCGTCGGAACCGCCTTCGGGTTCTGGTATTACCGTTTTCAGTTCGCCTTCGAGCCGACGGTAATGTGGCCGTTCGTTCCCGACAGTCCCGTGGCGACGTTGTTCATCGCCCTGGCGCTGGCGTCGTGGAAACTCGGCTATCGGCAGGACTGGCTCATCGCGCTGGCCTTCTTCGGCAACATAATCCTCGGGGGCTGGACGGTCTGGGTCCATCTGGTCTTCTGGGAGGAGTTCAGCTATCTCTGGGAGCCGATGCGGCAGTTCCTCATCTGGAGCCACGCGGCGATGGTCATGCAGGCGTTCCTCCTGCATCGTATCAGCAACTTCTCGGCGCGAGCGGTCGGCGTCGCGACGCTGTGGTACGGCTTCGATACGGCCGTCGACTACTTCGTCCCGTTGGTGGGCAACCTCCATCACACGTGGATTCCGGCCGAACGGGGCGCACCGTCGATCCTCGGTGCGGACGCGCTGGGCGCGGCGACCGCCGGCGCCGTCCTGCTTTTCGTCATCGCGCTGTATCTGGCGATGCTCACCCGAGTCGAGAAACTGAAAGTCGCCTGACGGTCGCCGGGAGACCCTCTCAGACGCCGTTCTCTGCCCACCTATGATAAATTAATAGATACGTAGAGAAGCGATAACATGGTATCGTTTACAACGCTTTTGAGACCCTCTAACTGAATAATAGTGAAATAGATGTGGTAACACTTCTCATTTCCTATCTGATATCTTAGACTTTTTACGTCGTGGACACCTACGGATAGGTAAGACGGTCCTACCCGTCCATCTACCTACCATGAGACATTCGAACCTTCCCACCGGACCCGTAACGCCCATCGAAGACCCCTCCGTCGCGTTCCTGCTCGCCCTCCCGCTGGCGGTGCTGGCGCTGTTCGTCGCCATCAGCTACCCGCTTCAGGCGATCGCGCTGACCGTCGGCGCGTTCGTCGGCCTGAAGCTCCTCCAGCGAAGCCTCGCGGCCCGCGTCCGTCGGACGGCCGACCGCGTCCGCGAGATCACGATTCCCGGCGTCGGTACCGTTCGGTTCCGCGTCCAGCCGCGATAGGCCCTTTTACTCGACCATCTTAGAGCGGGTTCCACCGACGAGTTCTGGTGTGACGATGCTGCTCGGCGAAGACAGCGTGACAGTTGTCCCGAAATCCCCGTGTGCCTCGGTTGTTATGGGGTTCGCAGCGGCGACAATTCCTTATACTCAGGCCCAGTCTGAAACGTCCATGCGCTTCCTGCAGACCCGGCTTGCGGATGCGTCGATGTACTACGGCTGGGTCATCGTTGGGGCCTGTTTCCTCGTCAGCGGCGTCGTCTTCGGCATGACCTACTCGTTCGGCATCTTTCTCGATCCGCTAGCCTCGTCGTTTCAGGCCTCCACGGCGCGTGTCTCGCTCGTCTTCGGGGTCCAACTGTTCGTCCTTTACGTCGCCGGCCCACCGATGGGCGGCCTCGTCGAGTGGATCGGTCCCCGCCGCGGCCTGGTGGTCGCCGCCGCCCTCTTAGGCGGGGGCATGCTCACCGGAAGCCGTGCCGACAGCCTTCCGGTGCTCATCATGACCTACAGCATCGTGACGGGTGCAGGGATGAGCCTCGCGTTCGTCATCGGGTATGCGACGCCACCGCAATGGTTCCTGCGTAGACGCGGGCTGGCGACCGGCATCGCGAGCGCCGGCCTCGGCGTCGGCATGGTAATCATCGCGCCGACCGCCTCACTGCTCGTCACGCGCGTCGGCTGGCGGGGGGCCTTCCTCTTCCTCGGCGTCGGCCTCGCGCTCACGTTACTCGTAGCAGCGCTCCTGATGGTCGACGAGCCGGCCCACGTCGACGCGGCCGTCGACGCCGAGTTCCCGGACGGGCGTCCCGAATCCGACGACGGCTGGCGCGACCAGCTTCGCACCGTCCGGAAGGCCTTCAGGAACCGCGCGTTCCTGCTGCTCTTCGGCGGCTACATCCTGATGTACGCGACGCTGTACGTCCTGCTCAACCACGTCGTCAACTTCGCCGCCGAGTACGGCATCCGTTCGACGGGCGTGCTCGCACTCAGCGTCGTCGGCGGCGCGACGACGGTTACCCGACTGGCCGTCGGCGGTGTTGCCGACCGTGTGGGCCGGTTAGCCATCTTCGTCGCCTGCGGCGGCGTGATGGGGTCGGTGCTACTCCTGTTGCCGCTGGCACGCACGCCCGCAATCCTGCTTGCGCTCGCGGTGGGCTTCGGTATCGGCTACGGCGGCACCGGCGCGCTGTTGTCCTCCGTGCCCGCGGACCTCTTCGGAGGCCGGAACCTCAACACGCTGTTCGGTCTCATCTCGCTTTCCTTCGCGGTTCCCGGGCTGCTCGCTCCGGCGGCGGCCGGCTTGGGCTTCGACCGACTCGGCACCTACACGCCCGTCTTCGTCGCAACAGGCGTGGTCGGGTTCGTCGGCATGCTACTGGTAGCGGCCGCCGCGCGGCTCCAGGGGGAACTGTAGGCGACGCGACGAACTCGGACGTATCCCCGCAGAAACCAGTCGCTACAACTCGGATTGGTCTGCGTGCGAGCGCACCCACAGTTCCCCAATGCGCGACAGGCGGGTGCGATACGATTTGCCGTGTTCTTCCTGTTCGATGTACCCCTTCCCGCCGGGGCCGAGGCGGTCGACGTTGTAGATGACCTTCGACCGGAAGGAGTCGGTGTACTCCTCGCCGAGTTCGCGGGCCAGCGTCTGGGCGAGTTCCGAGACGGATTCGAACTCGCCGTGTTCTCCGAGGGTAAAGAGGATGAGTTCCTCGAAGGGTTTGACGTTCGAGAAGGAGGCGACCGGGAGTTCGATGATGTGGCTGTCGCCGAACTTCTTGGCGCCGATAGTGGTCCCGCGTTCGTCGAACTCGTTGAGCAGTTGGCGGGCGACGTCGAGATGCTCGTCGATGCGGTCTTCGTCGACGTCGGTCGCATCGTCGAGGATATCGGCCAGCAGATCACACTGGGCGCGCAACTCCTCGGCCAGTTCGGTTTCGAGGTACTTCTCGGGGACCGTGTAGTAGGTGTGGATGCGCTCGCGGTCGCCCTCGCGTTCGACCATTATCGAGTGGGCCGCGGTCGCGAAGGCAAACGAGACCGACCGGGGCATCGCCGAGACGTTGACCCAGACCTCGCCGCCGTCGTCGAGTTCGCTGTTGATGAGGTCGTAGGCCTGCTCGAAGGCGGCGTCGTAGTCGTAGACGTCCTCGACGACGAACCGCTCGGTTTCGGCACCCAGCAGATTGGTGAAGTCCTGTTCGAGTTTCTGGGCGAGATTGCGGGAGTACTCGACGTTGGCCTCGCTGCCGACCGCCCCCTCGAGGAGGACGACGCGGTCGACGTCGAGTTGGTCCCGGACCAGCGGCGCGATGAGCCGGTCGTAGTCGAAACCGACCGGGACGATGTGGGTTTGCATGGCTGGCAGTTCGCCGGAGAGCCCTAAAAAGGCGTGGCGTCCGGCGCCACTCCAGTCAGTCGGCGAACTCGAAGTAGAGGGCAGTTTCCTCCTCGGGGGTCTGGACCGTGAGCGCGGAGACGCCGACGGTGACGAGCAGGCCGACCAGCATGCAGTACAGCGAGATGCCCCAGCCGAGATAGGCGTCCGAAAAGAGGGTCAGCGAGCCGACGGTCGTCTCCGGCAGGAAATTGAACGCGATGTAGAGGACCTGTGGGACGAGGACGCCGGCGAGTATTCCACTGCGGGTCGTCCGCCGCCAGTAGAGCGCGACGATGACGGGCAGGGCCATCTGTGCGAAGCCACCGAACGCGAGGTCACCGATGTTGACGAGAATCGACCCGACCGTCGCACCCCCGAATGCAGCGGCCTCCGCCCAGATGCTCGCGGCGAGAGCCGACAGGGCGAAGACGGCGACGCCGATGCGGCCGAGGCGGTCCTCCTGTTGGTCGGTGATCGTATCCTCGCTTAGCGGGCGGTAGAGGTCGCGGGTGAAGTACGACGACCCCGAAAGCAGCATCGAGTCCGACGACGACATCATCGCGGCGATGGCACCAGCGATGACGAGCGCGGCGAACCATGTGGGGGTGTACTCCGCGAGGATGACCGGAAGGATGCTCTCGCCCGCACCGATATCGGCCTCCAGACCGAGGCCGGTCGCCCACGTACCGAGGAGGAAGGCGGGAACGAAAAGCAGGAGGACGAGCACCGGCCACAGCGCGAACGAACGCTTGAGCACCGCCTCCGAGGAGGCCGCGAAGAACCGCTGGTTGACCTGCGGGAACATGGCGACGCCGAAGGCGATGGAGACGGCGAAGGTCAGCATCGTCGCCGGCGTATAGAAGCCGCCGCCGAGCGCGAGGAACTCGGGGTTGCTCGCTTCGAGGCCGGCGTTGATCGTCGCGAGGCCGCCGTCGACGGCCACGAGTACCCACAGGACCGCCGCCCACACCATCGTGAGCATGAACGCGCCCTGCAGGGTGTCGGTCCAGGCGATACCGCGCATCCCGGCCAGCGCGACGTAGAGTATCATGAACAGGGTGATGAGCGTCGCACCGGCCCAGAACGGAAAGGCCCCAGCGGTCAGCGACGCCAACGCGCCGCCGGCACCGATCTGCTGGAGCATGACGTAGGGGAACAGCCAGAACAGCGAGATGCCGGCCACGAGCACTCGGACGGCCGTCGATCCGAACCGGTCGCCGAGCATCTCCCCGAGCGTGACGTAGCCGTGTTTCTGGCCGAGGAGCCACTGCTTGTAGCCGACGACGTACCAGAGGACGGCGAAGATGATGCCGTCCATCAGCCCCATGACGAGGATCCATTCGGGGCCGAACGCGTAGGCGGTATCGGGTCCGCCGAAGAACGTGAAGGCCGAAAGCAGGGTCGCGAACACGGTGAACAGGAGAACGACGGTCCCGAAGGTTCGGGAGGCGAGATAGAAGTCCTCAGCAGTGCGTTCGGTGAGGCGGTAGGCGACGAGGCCGACCGACAGCGCGACCAGCAGGTAGCCGACGATGATGCCGAGTTGCAGCGTCGCCGTCATGTCCGCTCCTCCCCGAAGAGCGGTTCGGTGATACCGATACCCCACGCGCGGTTCGCGAAGCCCCAGAAGGCCACCGACGCGAGTACCATCCACCCGATATGCCACCAGAGCCACAGCGGCAGACCGTAGGCCATCCGACTGTCCCCCCAGAGGAACCACGGAATCGCCAGCGCCATCAGGACGGCCATTACGACGACCCAACCGTACCGTTCGCGTCTCGAAACCATCGGTTGTTCATCGTTCACACGCACGTTCCCTAAAACGTTGTTGATTACTCACCAACACCGGTGGTCGAAGAAAATTCCTCTTCAGAACGGCGTCAGTAGATCCGCTCCCCGTTCGGAACCTCGCGTTCCGGCTGAAGGTGGACGACGTTGCCCTCGCCGTCGTCGACGCCCGTGACGAGACATTCGCTTTCGAAGCCCGCGATGTTGACGGTCCCGAGGTTGACGACGGCGACGACCTGCGAGCCGACCAGATCGTCGGGGTCGTAGAGGTCGGTCAAACCGGCCGCGGACTGTAGTACCTCCGTGCCGAAATCCACGCGCAGTTTATAAACGTCCTTTCGTGCCTCGGGGAACGGCTCGACGCTCGTGACCTCACCGATGCGCATCTCCACGTCCTCCAGAAAGGCGGCCGGATCGATCGGGGATTCCTCGATTCCCATGCCGGCAACTCACGGCGATTCTTTATAAACGGTCGTGTCGGGCTTTCGGTGCCGAATCCGCGGGGACAGTCGGTGCCCGAGCCGAGGGCCTCGGGATGCGAGAGTGCCGCATAGCTTATATGCGCGCCCGAGTTTATTTTAAACCCCATGAGTGCGCTCATGGCATCACGATCACCGCCCGGCAACGGGCATTTCACCCATGCAGGATACAGCAAAATACCTCGTTCACGCGGATATCACGGCGGACGGAGTCGTCGAACGCTCGGACGTCGTCGGGGCGGTCTTCGGGCAGACCGAAGGCCTTCTCGGCGACGAACTCGACCTCCGGGAGCTGCAGGACTCCTCGAAGGTCGGTCGCATCGACGTCGAGATCGATTCCCAGAACGGCCAGTCGTTCGGTCGCATCACCATCGCCACGAGCCTCGACCAGGTCGAGACGGCCATCCTCGGGGCGGCCCTGGAGACCATCGACCGGGTCGGCCCCTGTCGGTCGACCATCGAGGTCCGCCGCATCGAGGACGTGCGGGCCGCAAAGCGCCGCGAGGTCGTCGAGCGCGCCAAGAGCCTCCTCACGGAGGCCTTCGACGAGTCGATGCGCTCCAGTCGCGACCTCGTCGAGGAGGTCCGCGAATCGGTCCGCGTCGAGGACATCACCGACTACGAGGGCCTACCCGCCGGCCCCAACGTCGCCGAGTCGGACGCGATCATCGTCGTCGAGGGACGCGCCGACGTGCTGACGCTGCTGCAGTATGGCATCAAGAACGCCATCGCCGTCGAGGGGACGAACGTCCCCGGTTCGGTCGCCGATCTCACCCAGAACCGGACCGTCACGACCTTCCTCGACGGCGACCGGGGCGGCGAGCTCATCCTGAAGGAGCTCGCACAGGTCGGTGACGTCGACTACGTCGCCTTCGCGCCCGAGAACCGCTCGGTCGAGGACCTCGCTCGCCACGAGGTGATGGCGGCGCTCCGCGAGAAGGTCCCCTACGACCGGGTCGACGAGGATACGCCCGCCGAATCGGTCGCGCCGACCCTCTCCGAGGAGGGCGGCGGCGTCGAGACGCCAGCGGACGCCACCTGCCAAGGTACCGACTCCGACATCGATGGCGCCGAGGAGGGAGCCACTACTGTCGCCGAGGAAGCGGTTCCCGACGGCGCGGTCGTCACCGAACCGGCAGCCGACGCCGAAACGGCGACCATCGAGGCCCCATCGGAGACCGAACCCTCCGAAACAGCGGAGACGGACGAATCAGCCGGCGCGGAGACGGACGACGCCGAAAGCCTCGGTGTCGAATCGGACGCCGAAGCCGAAGCGGAACCGGACGCGGATTCGGATGAGAAACCGGAGACGCTCCGCGGCCACGTCGATGCGGTCATCGGCCACGAGACCGGTACCGTTCGACTGTTAGACGACGACTTCGAGGTCCTCGCGGAGGGCGACGCCGACGACGCGTTCGACCTCGTCGCCGAGACCGACCCGACGCCGACCGCGGTCGTCGTCGACGGCGAATTGAGCCAGCGCGTCCTCGACGTGTCCGCCCAGCGCGGTATCGGCAACGTCGTCGCCGCCTCGACCGGCGAGTTCGTCAAACAGCCGACGAGCGTCCGGGTTCGAACCGCCGACCAGTTACTCGCGGCGAACGAGGCGTAGCGCGTCGCTCCCGTCGGCGTAAAATCCCGACAGACGCGCGTCGACCTCGAATCCGAGCGACTCGTAGAACGCCGCTGCGGCCTCGTTCTCGGCAGGTGTCGTCACGACCAGCCGGCCGGCGTCGGTCGCCTCGGCGATCGCATCGACCAGCGCTTCGCCGTGGCCCGCGCGCCTGTGCTCCGGCGCGACCACCAGTTCGGATAGCGTCGCCTCCTCGCCCGGTAGAGCGATAGCGTAGCCGACGACCCCGTCCACGACGGCGACGCGGCCGACGAACGGGCCGGTGAGGGTAGCATCGACGAGGTCGGGGTCGGCGTACTCGAGGAGCGACTGAAGCGACCGGACGGCCGATTCGTCCGTTGACCGGAGGGGGCGGACGGTCACAGCCCCAGTGCCGCGAGGCCCGCGACGAGGCCGGCCGAGAGCGTCGCCAGCAGGTTCACGCCCTGATTGCCGAGGTAGACGCCTTCGAGGGCGGCGCCGAGGAGGCTATCGACGGTCATGCCGACGGCGCCTGCGAGGACGACCAGCATGACGCCGGGTACTTCGAGGCCGAAGAAGAGGCCGCTGAGGCCGCCGATTATCGCTGAGCCAATGATGCCGGCGACGACGCCCTGCCACGTCACTGCACCGTCGGTTCCGGGTTCGACCTCCCGAAGCGTCGTGATGAGCCTGGGCGTATCGAAGAGGCCACCGAACTCGCTGGAGAAGGTATCGGCCAGCGCCGCGGCGACGGCCCCGGCGAAGGCAAAGAGGAACACGGACGACGGGACGCCGATCTGCCCCGAGACGGCGAAGGCGACGACGGCCACGAGTGCGACCGCCGAGTTGGCCAGGACGTTGCCGCCACCGCGAGCCCCCTCGTTCTCCTGTGCGATGCCGCGGTCGAGTTTCTCCTCGTAGCGGTACTTCGAGGCGAGCCCGCCCAACCCGAAGAACGTCACGAGCAGAACGAACCAGCCGAATCCACCCAGCACGACCGTGAACAGCGCCAGCAGGACGCCGGTGAGCATTCCGGTCACCGAGGCGGTACCGAGCCCGTAGGCGACGTAGCCCAGCGCCGCGGTCAGCGCGAGGCCGATACCGATTCTGCGGGCCGTCGGCACGAGGTCGAGTTCCAGCAGGAACCAGACGACGAGGCCGACCGAGAGGACGACGAGCGAGTCATCACGCATGAAGAGGACCGACCGGATGAGCGCACCCAGGAGCGCACCGCTCGTCGCGACGAAGACTGCAAGCGGCAGGGCGGGGACCGATGCACCGAGGACTCCTGCGAGGAGAATCGCCCCGATGGCGCCGACCGTCCCGACGACGGCGAACGCCGAGGTGCCGACCACCGGGTCCGGACGGTACGTGGCGACGACTGCCTGCCCGAGATTGCCGACCGTGAGGACGAATACGGCCACGAGGAACGCCGAAACCGGGAGGTCGAAGGCGGCGTAGATGACCGCGAGGCCGGCGATACCGAGGCTGAACGACGCGAGGCCATAGAGGCGGCCTTCCTCACGGTCGCCCGGGCGGGCGAGGGAGTCGAAAAGCGGGCCGCTCGTCGTCATGAAGGCGACGGCGGCAACGACGACGAAGGGGGCGACGGTGCCGACGGCCGCAACGAGGTCGCTCACGCGGCCCTCCAGCAGGGGAGCCAGCAGGGCCAGTGCTCCGACGACCGCGAACCAGATAGCACGGCCTACGTCGCCAGTCACGCCACGAGATTCCGCCGTCGCCCACTTAACCTTCCCGAAGGGGGACCGACACGTTCAGGCGGCCCGGGGCGGAACCCCCGAGCGTGGGACTCTACGATCGATACCTCGCCGCGAGGGTCCGACTGAGCGACGCCGACGTTCCCGAACGCGTCGCTCTGGTCATCACCGAACACGACCTGCTCGAACAGGGCGCCTACGAGACGCTCTCGTCGTTCCTCGAGTGGGCCTTCGAGACCGGCGTCGAACGCGTCCTCATCTACGTGAGCGTCCTCGACAAGGCCGCCGTGCCGACCCTGCGGAACGCCCTCTCGGATCTCGATAGCCCCCGACCGGTCGCCGTCCGAAGCCCCGAGGACGACGCCGCCGCCGAGGCGCCCGTCCAGGTGAGCATCGGCCTCGGCGGCCGCGAGGAGTTCGCCGCGGCCGTCCGACAGATCGCGGAGGCCGCCGCAGACGGTGACCTCGACCCCGAGGACATCGACGAGGAGACCATCGAGAAACGCCTCGTCTTCCAGACGCCGCCCGACCTCGTCATCAAGACGGGCGCTGAACGGCTCTCGGATTTCCTCATCTGGCAGTCCGTCTACTCGGAGCTTTACTTCACGGACGTCAACTGGCGGGATTTCAGGCGTCGCGACTTCCTCCGGGCGGTTCGGGAGTATCAGGAACGGCAGCGACGGTTCGGTAGGTAAGTAGCAGGCGTCAGTCGGCCGTCGGCTCGGGTTCAGCGGCCTCGACCGGTTCGATATCGTCGATATCGTCGTCGAGGTACTCGCGGAACCGGCCGACGACGTTGCGGGCTTCCTCCAGTTCGACGTCGCCGACCGACCGGATGAGGGCGGCCGCGCGGCGGGCGCGGGTGCGACGCCACGATTCCTGTCTGGACTCGTAGGTTCGAATCGCACGCAGGAAGTCCACGCGGGAGAACTCCGGCCAGTAGGGGGTACAGAAGTAGACCGCCGCTTCGTTGCCGTTGGCGTGCCACGGCAGGAAGTTCGAGGTGCGCTCGTCGCCGCCCGTGCGGATGATGAGGTCGACCGCGCGGGTCGGGTTCGTCGTCAGGCGGCGCTCGATCTCATCGACGTCCACGTCGGCAGGGTCGAATCGGCCGTCGGCCGTCTCCCGGGCGATGTCGCGGGCGACGCCGAGGAGTTCCGCGCGGCCGCCGTAGGCAAGCGCGACGTTCAATTGCAGGTCGTCGTAGCCCGCCGTCCGGGATTCGGCGTAGTCGACAGCCTCACGGACACGTGGCGGGAGCCGGTCGATCTCGCCGATCGCACGGATACGAACGCCCTCCTCGTGGACCTTCTCGTGGTCCGCGAAGGACCGGAGTTTGTCGGTGATCAGGTCGAAGAGCGTCTCGCGTTCCTCCTCGGGCCGGTTGAAGTTCTCCGTGGAGAAGGCATACAGCGTCAGTTCCTCGACGCCGAGGTCCGAGCACCACCGGAGGACGTTCTCGGTCGTGTCGGCGCCCGCGTGGTAGCCCTCCGTCTTTTCGTCGCCCTGCTTGCGCGCGTATCGGCGGTTGCCGTCCTGGATGACCGCGACGTGTGACGGCGCGCCCGAAACCTCGCGTTCGAGGAGTCGCTCGTACGCACCCTCGAATATCCCACGAAGTCGTCTCATACATCGAAGCGAATGGTAGCCAGCCAAATGAGTCTTGTTGGTTCGTCCGCATACGGCGACGGATACCGATAGACGAATCACCCGTCAGCGGCGGCGTAGAGGCTGTATGCCGACGAACCTGTAGTCTAAACACCAGATAGGCGCAGGGTTTTTATTTAAGCACGCCGACTGAAGAGATGCAATGGCGAAAGGCGTAGTTGACTTCTTCAACGACACTGGCGGTTACGGTTTCATCGAGACTGACGAATCCGACGAGGACGTGTTCTTCCACATGGAGGACGTCGGCGGCCCCGACCTCGAAGAGGGTCAGGAAGTCGAATTCGACATCGAGCAGGCCGACAAGGGCCCGCGAGCGAAGAACCTCGAGCGACTGTAACACCGGCAGACGACGTATAGCGGATGACCTCGGCGCGGTGCGGGCGTTGTCGTCGCGGACCGTGACCTGTATTACCCTCGATAGCGTCGGCTCTAGCGATGAGTGACGCTATCGACGAGGACCTTTATGAGCGGACCAGGGCGCTGCTCGAACCCGGCGAGATACAGCTGAACGGCGTCATCGTTCGGACCGACCTGACCAGCGACGAGGAGCCGACGCTCCATCAGGCGACGCTGGACGTCGGGAACGTCATCGCCGAGGCCAGCGGCATCGACCCCAAGGACACCTACGTCTACTCGGGCAACGACGACGAACGGTTCGGCGTCAACCAGCATCAGGGTCTGACGCTCGACGACGAGGAGTTCGTCTGGGAGTGCCAGCAACTGGCCCGCGACGGGACCTACGATGTCGTCTTCTACTACGAAGCCGACGCCGACCAGGAGGCCATCGTCGAAGGCGTCGAGGAACTCGGCTTCGACGCGACGGGCGTCCGCGGCGAATAACGTTTCACCGACCTTCCCCGAGCGCGGTGCTTATTGCCCAGAAACACGGAGAGTTTTTTAATGAGTGAAACCGCCGGATTGGACCGCATCGACCGGGCCGTCATCAACGCCTTCCAGGGCGGCTTTCCGGTCGTCGAGGAACCGTTCGGGCCGGCCGCCGAGGCGCTCCGCGAGCGGGGTATCGATATCACAGCCGACGAACTGCTGGCCCGCGTACAGGAACTCGACGGAGAGGGCGTCCTCACGCGGTTCGGTGCCCTCATCAACGCCCAGGAGATCGGCGGCGCGGCGACGCTCGTGGCGATGCACGCTCCCGAAGAACGCTTCGAGGAGGTGGCCGAACAGGTCAACAGCCACCGCGAGGTGGCTCATAACTACCGCCGCGAGCACCCGCATCTCAACATGTGGTTCGTCGTCTCGGTCGCAGACCCCGACGCCGTCGAGCGCGTGCTCGCCGATATCGAGGAGGAAACGGGCCAGGAGACGTACAACCTGCCGAAACAACAGGAGTTCCGCGTCGAGGCGAAGTTCCTGCTCGACGGCCCGATTCCGGAGGGCGACGTCGACCTCTCGGATGTCGGCCCCGACGTCGAAGCGGTCGACCGCGACAGCCTGACGCCCGACGAGCGGGACCTCGTCGTCGAGATTCAGGGTGGTCTGCCGGTCACGGCGACGCCCTACACCGACGTGGCCACGGGATTGGGCGTCGACACCGAGTGGGTGGTTCGGACCATCAAGCGATTCAACGAGGAGGGGAAGGTCCGCCGGGTCGGCGTCATCCCGAACCACTACGCGCTGGGCTACACCGAGAACGGCATGACCGTCTGGAACGTCCCCGACGAACTGGTCGAGGAGGTCGGCCCCGAGGTCGCCGGCCTCGGGTTCGTCACCCACTGCTACCAGCGGCCGCGACACGATGACGTCTGGCCGTACAACTTCTTCGCGATGACCCACGGCCGCTCGGAGGCGGAAAGCGAGAAGCGAATCCAGCAGGTCAAGGAGACGATGGACCAGTACTGGGACGTCGGCGACAACGACTGGGATACGCTGTTCTCCAGCGAGATTCTGAAGAAGACGGGTATTCGGCTGGACGAACGGGCCGAGGCGAACACGGATACCGAATAGACGCACCGTATGATTCCACTCTATCACGACTTCACCGACGAAACCGTCCTCGTCGTCGGCGGTGGCCCCGTCGGCGCACGGAAGGCCCGACGGTTCGCTCGCGAGGCCGATGTCGTCGTCGTCTCGCCGGAGTTTCCGGCCGATGACTACGGCGGCGCCGAGCGCGTGCGTGCTGCGCCCGAGCCAGACGATATTCCGGCGTGGTTCGACCGAACGGACCCCGGGCTCGCGGTTGCGGCGACGAACGACGACGCCGTCAACGAGGCCGTCGAGTCGGTCGCACAGGAACGCGGCGTCCTCGTCAACCGAGCGGACCACTCCGGCAGCCGGGACCTCGGAAGCGTGGTCGTCCCCGCGACAGTCAGGGACGGCGACGTGGTCGTCTCTATTTCGACCGGCGGCGCCAGCCCCGCGCTGTCGAAGGAACTCCGCAAGCGCATCGAATCCGAGATCGAGGGCGCGGGAGAGATGGCCGACCTGACCGCCGAGCTCCGGACCGACTTGAAGGCCCGTGACCTCTCGGCCGCCGAGCGCCGGACGGCGGTGCGAGCGGTGGTGCAATCCCCGCAGGTTTGGAAGGATTTAGGTACGGGAAGGTTCAAGCGTCAGCGAACAGTAGACGCCGTCATCGATACGGCGTTGGGGGACAACAAGTGACAATCGGAACAGGCATCATCGCGGGTATAAGCGTCTCTCACAGCG
Source organism: Natronomonas sp. (assembly GCF_036625485.1). Lineage (GTDB taxonomy): Archaea > Halobacteriota > Halobacteria > Halobacteriales > Haloarculaceae > Natronomonas. Next base: position 26,386 of record NZ_JAZKTR010000003.1, read on the forward strand.
ATGCGGCCGTCGAGGACATCGAGGCCGCCTGTGCCGAATCACAGCGCGTGGCCGTCGAGAGCCTGCTCGACCGACCGGGCATCTCCGAAGCGTTCGTTCTCCAGACGTGCAACCGCGCGGAGGCGTACGTCGTCGCCGAAGACGAGACGACTGCCCAGGAGGCCCTCGAAGACCATCTCGGCGATATCGGCGCTGAAGCCGGCCGTGAACTCGGCCACGAGACGAGCCTCCGACACCTCATGCGGGTGGCGTGTGGGCTCGAATCGCTCGTTCTCGGCGAGGACCAGATCCTCGGGCAGGTCCGCGACGCCTACGAGGACGCCCGCGCGGCCGGCGGCATCGGCCCGACGCTGGACGACGCGCTTCTCAAGGCACTCCACGTCGGCGAGCGCGCCCGCAGCGAAACCGCCATCAACGAGGGCGTCGTCTCGCTCGGGTCGGCTGCGGTCCGTCTCGCCAAGAGCGAACGCGACATCGACGGTGGTACCGCTCTCGTCGTCGGTGCCGGCGAGATGGCGACCCTCACCGCACAGGCGCTGGCCGACGAGGTCGGCCGCGTCCTCGTCGCCAACCGAACCATTCCGCACGCCGAACACGTCGTCAACGAACTCGAAGTCGACGGCTCCGCCATCGGCCTCGATGCCGTTCCCGCGGCCGCGGCCGACGCCGACATCGTCATCACCGCGACAGGCAGCAGCGACCACGTCCTCGACCACGAGGACCTGACCGAGATCGGTGAAGCGCTGGTCATCGACCTCGCACAACCGCGTGACGTGGCGCCCGTGGCCGACGATATCAACGGTGTCGAGGTTCGGGACCTCGATACCCTCCAGTCGGTCACCGACCGGACCCGCGAGCAGCGCCGCGAGGCCGCCGAGGCTGTCGAGGCGATGATCGACGAGGAGTTCGACCACCTCATCAGCCAGTACAAGCGCAAACGCGCCGATCAGGTCATCGCCGCGATGTACGAAGGCGCCGAGCGCGTCAAGGCCCGCGAACTCCGTACCGCCATCTCCAAGCTCGAAGCCGAGACCGACGACGACGTAACCGAGGCCGAACGCGAGGTCATCGAAGCGATGGCCGACGCTCTGGTCGGCCAACTGCTTTCGGCGCCCACGGAGAGCCTCCGGGAGGCCGCGGAAAACGACGACTGGTCGACGATCAACACCGCCCTCCAGCTCTTCGGCTCCAGCCTCCAGCCCGAACCGGCCGATATTCCCTCTATTCCGGGCGGCCCCGACGACATCCCCGAGGAGATGCGCCAGCAGATGCCGGCGCACGTCCTCGAACAGTTGGGCCCCGAAGACGCTGATTAACCCCGAACATTTTCCACGGCCGCTCCCGTCGGCGACTCCCGAACCACTTCGATGAAAAGACACGTCGTGTCGCTGGTCCCCCTAAAGCCGTATCACGAACGCGGAGAAGGGTTTTCATGGGGCGATACGAACACGGAGTCATGATTCCTAACTACGAGGACAAATACGACGCGGAAGCACTGTTCTCACCGGAAGAGGTGGTCGGCATGGGGGGTGAGGGACTGCCGGACGTTCCTCCGGCCGTGATTCTCGGATACCAGCCGAAACTTACGGAGTTCGTCGAACGACGGGCCGACTCGCCGGTCCAGATCGTTCGTTCACAGGAGTTGTACCCGGTGACCGAGACGGTCGGATACGTCCCCGTCCACGAGTGGGGAGTCGGTGCGCCGGTTTCGGCGATGGTCACGGAGAACCTCATCGCAGCGGGCGCCGAGGCCGTCGTCCTGTTGGGCGGTGGCGCGGGACTGCAGACGGACATCCCAGCCGAAGCGGCCATTCTCCCCACCGATGTCATCAGAGACGAGGGGGTCTCCTACCACTACATCCCTGACGAGGAGTCGGTGACACCGACAGCCTCGCTCGTCGACGGGCTGGACGACGCCCTCTCGGAGGCGGGCTTCGACACACCGCGTGGGACGACGTGGACGACAAGCGCCTTCTACCGCGAAACGATCCCAGAGATCAGAGCCTACGGCGACGACGGCGTCGTCACGGTGGACACGGAATCCGCAGCGATCTGGGCGGTGTGTCAGTACCGTGGTGTCGACACCGCTTCCATCCACGAACTGGGTGGCGTTCTCACGCCCGAGGAGTGGCAGCCGGAAACCCAGCGTGACCGGGGCGTGACGGACATGTTCGACCCGACCGTAACCGGCTTGGAAAGCTACGTGGCCGACACGTAGCGCCGCTGGAGAAGGGGGTGAGTAGCCGAAAAGTGGGTCCGTTAGTCGCTCGCGGATTCTCCGCCCGCCAGACTGCTGGAGCGGTCCCGGTCGGCGCGGGACGGTGGCGGGTAGCGGTCGTCGTCGGGGGCCCGCCAGCGCTCGTCGTTCCGTGGGAGGACACAGCGGTCGGGTTCGCGGTTGACGTGGGCGTACTCTTCGGGCGTGTTGGCGAGGGGGTGGGCAGGGTTCTCGCCGCTGTCGATGCGGGCCGCACGGAGTTCGTCGAACCCGGCGACGCGGGCCCGGATGCCGCGCCAGTGATAGGCGGTTTCGGACGGGACACGAACGGGATACGGCGGACGGGCGCCGGGCTGCTGGCCGGCGAGCATGACCCGATTGACGTTCGCCGCGAGGTCGTCGTGGTCGATGAGAACGCCGACGCGGGCGTTGTCGGGCGCGCGGTTGGCGAGTACGTCGAGGCCGAGATGGAGCGCCCGATACTCGGCGACATTGTTGTCCGGGACCGAATCCGGCATCGAGAGTCGAGCGACGCGCTCGCCGTCTCGGGTCTCGATAACGACACCCAACCCTCCGCGGTCGTCGGGGCGATAGGAACCATCCGTCGCGAGATAGAAGTCGCGGCGGTGTGTGCGCGGGGGATGCGCGATGTGGGGGGTCGGTGAGTCGTCGAACAGGTTGCGTAAGACCGGCCGGCAGTACGCGGCCATACGCGGGTTAGGGGACGCGCCCTATATAAATCTCCGGGCGAAAATCAGGCGATGACCTGCGACCACGCGAGAACGACGGCGACCCCGCCGACGACTGCGCTGATGGCGGCGTGGGTTCGCAGTCGGTCCTGGAGCTGGTGGAGGTCGCCGTCGAATTCGGCGTCCGTCGGACACGTCTCGCTGCCTGTGGTACACTCCGGCAGGAGGTCGACGGCGACGTGCAGGAACACGCCAGCCGCGACGCCGAAGAGCAGTCCGCGAACCACGGTCGGAGGCGAGAAGCCGACGATACCGACGGGTAAGGCGATCAGCCCCACGGCGGCCGCCGGAAGCAGAAGGGCGACGACGGACCGCCCCTGGTCCGCGAGGCGACGCGCTGCGGCATAGCCTGCCGGGGCTTTGTGCGAGACGAGCGCGACACCGAGAATCGACGTGAGCGATGGCATCGCGGTGTAGATCGCGCCGATGATCGCGCCCGCCGAGAGGGCGTGGACGGTCAGCTCCGCTGCCGTACGGTCGACCGGCAGGTCCAGATGTGTGAGCCTGTGGCCGAGCGTGTGGCCGACGTATCCCGCGAGGAAGCCACCGGCGATGCCGAGGCTTCCGAACTGGCCGTGCTGGTCGAGCGCCTGCGGCACCAGGAAGAGCGCGGCGCTCGTGACCATCGCACCGCTGGCCAGTCCGTAGCCCCACACCGGTTCGAGTGGGTGGGTCGTCGTCGCCGCACGCGCACCGAGCGGTGCGCCGATCACCATCGCTCCGAAGGCGAACCAGGAGATGGCCAGCAGTTTCCACGTGACGCCCGCCGCGTACGCGAGGGCCGAAAGCACGACCAACGCGACGAGCCCGCCGAGGCCGATGGCTAACTCACCGGTGTTCTTTCGGAACCGTTCCGTGTCGGTCGATGAAGTGATGGGTTCCCCGGTCACTACGTATTAATAATAAATGCTTCCGTATTATTAAGGATTTTGCTGTTCGAGGAGTCGCAAGCGAAAACCAGCAGTCCGAATTGACGCCACGCATGGAACGCCTACAGTGTCGGCACCTATCGAACAGGTGGCAGACAGCCGGAGCACGGCTGTGAGTAGACCGCGAATAATCGGTGACATGTAGCCGCCCGCTCGTGTCTCAGCACGCTCCTGTATCCGACACGGAACGTTCGATTCCACCCACCTATCGGGATGCTAGTGCGCCTCCGGTTTCCGACGCCTCCCAACACCTTTATATCGAAACTTCGCCATAGTGTTGTTCGAAATGGTCAATACTGATATCAAAGCGTCCGAAGTCGCGCGCCGTATCGCCGCCGACGACGCTGAGGAGTTGTTCGTCCTCGACGTCCGAAACGAGGACGCACACGAGGAGTGGCAGATTCCCACGAGCACGAACGTCCCCGTCTACGACGAACTGCTCCAGTACGATTACTCCGGACTCGAGGCCCACCTCGATGACCTCCCCGAGAACGAGGAGATCGCCGTCGTCTGTGTGGCCGGCGTCACGTCCGAACGTGCTGCGGACTTCCTCCGCAATCACGGGTTCGACGCGAAGTCCGTCCCCGACGGCATGAACGCGTGGGGTCGCGTCCACCGCGAGTACGACGTTCCCGGTACCGACGGCGTCGTCCAGATCGTCCGTCCCGGTACCGGCTGTGTCTCGTATCTCGTCCACGACGGCGAGGAGGCCATCGTCGTCGACCCCTCCCAGTACGTCGACCGATACCTGAACGCCGCGGACGACCGGGGGCTCGATATCGTCGGCGTCGCCGACACACACGCTCACGCCGACCACGTCTCCGGCGCCCATCGGCTGCTCGACGAACTCGATATTCCGTACTATCTCCACAGCGAGGACGCCGGCGAACTCGACGTGCTCACGGAGCTCTCCGACGGCGACACCATCGACTTCGGAGACCGCAGTCTCGACGTCTTCCATACGCCCGGCCACACGCCCGGGAGCGTCTGCTTCCGTTTCGGCGACGCGCTCCTCTCCGGCGATACGCTCTTTTTGCGGAGCGTCGGTCGCCCCGACCTCGAAGACAGTTCGGAGGACGCCATCCGCGAGGCGTCCGGACGACTGTTCGACAGCCTGAGCGAACTCACCGATCTCTCCGACGACACGGTCGTCCTACCCGGCCACTTCAGCGACGAGGAAGTGCGACCGCTCGCGACCGATCTCGCCGACCTCCGAGCGGAGTCGACCAACGAACTGCTGAGCTACGTCGAGGACGCCGACGAAGAGACCTTCGTCGAGACCATCGTCGCCAGTCTCTCCGACCAACCCGCAAACTACAACGAGATCAAGCAGATCAACTGGGGCAACGCCCAACCCGGGGAGAACGTCGAGGTCCTCGAACTCGGCCCCAACAACTGCGCGGCCAATTGAACACCCACCGCTACACTGAGACATGACAGGGAAATCTCTCAGTATCGAGGACGCTGATGCCGTCGTAGACGTCACCGGGCAAGTGTGTGCAATGCCGATTCTGACGGCCGCCGACGAACTGCGGAACGCGGCCGACGGCGACCTGTTGGCCATCAAGACGGGGAAACCCGAAGACAAATGTGAGGACGTCGAGAACTGGGCGTCGAGACTCGACGGTGCATCGCTCGTCGACACCCGCGGGACCGACGCCGGGGTCGTCGCGTTCCTCAGACGACGCGTCACCGAGTGATATCGCTACAGTGGCCTCAGTCGGCGGGGCCCTCGATGGGTTCGTCGGCTGTGGCGACCTCACTGCTGCCGCGGCGGTCGCGGAGTTTGCCGGCGAGGACGGCGATGATGTAGATACCGACCGCCACGAGGACGATGGTCCCGCCAGCAGTCGTCTCGTACTGATAAGAGAGCGTGATGCCGGTCAAGACGGCCAGTTCGGCGAGGATCACCGACGCGAGGAGTGCAGTGCTGAACCCGCGAGCCAGTTGTGCGGCGGCGGCGACGGGTACCACGAGCATCGCGGCGACGAGGATGACGCCCATGATCTGCATCGCGCCGACGACGACCATCGCGGTCAGCATGGCCATCACGCGATTGTACCACGGGACGTTGACGCCGGCGACGCGGGCGGCCGTCTCGTCGAAGGTAACGTAGACCAACTGCTTGTAGGTCGTCGCGACGACGGCGACGATGGCCAGAAAGAGGACGATGAGGATGGCGGCGTTCTCCCGGGAGACGGTCGAGAGGTTCCCGAAGAGGTACTGGTTGACGCCGACGGCGAGTCCGCCCGTGTTGATGCTTATAAGGACCGCGCCGAGGGCAAAGCCCGTCGAGAGGACGATGGCCATCGAGACGTCGTTGTAGGCGTCGGTCACCTCGGAGATGAGTTCGATGGCGAGGGCGGCGATCATGGCGACGATGACGGCCGTGATGTACGGCGAGATGCCCGCATCGAAGACGGCATTTACGAATAGGCCGACGGCGACCCCGGCGAAGGCGGTGTGGGCCAGAGCATCCCCGATAAGGGAGAGCTGTCGGTGGACGAGGAAGGTGCCGATAAGCGGCGCCATCACGCCGATGAGCAGGCCGACGAGGAAGGCCCGATGCATGAACGAGTAATCGAACATCCCGATACCGAAGAGGTCGCCGAGAAACGCCAGTATATCGCTCCAGCGGTCGATGAGCCATCCAAGGGGAGCCAACTGGAGGACGAGCGCGCTGGCGCCGAAAGCGGTCATCGGGACACCTCCGCTGTCGGGCGGATTCGCGTCCCGTAGGCGCGTTCCAGGGCGTCCGCCTCGAGGAAGTCATCGGGCGGGCCGTCGAAGTAGAGTTCGCGGTTCAGACAGACCACTCGCGAGGCGTGTTCGACGACCGCGCCGATGTCGTGTTCGACCAGCAGGACGGTGATGCCCTCGTCGTTGAGCGAATCCAGCAACTCGAAGAACGCCTCGACGGATTCGGCGTCGACGCCGACCGTGGGTTCGTCGAGCACGAGCAGTTCGGCTTCGGCGGCGAGGGCGCGGGCGATGTAGGCCCGCTGGCGCTGGCCGCCGGAGAGTTTCGTGATTCGACGGTTGGCGAGGTGGTCGATACCGACCGTCCGGAGGGCCTCGCGGGCGCGTTCGCGGTCCTCGCCGGTGATACGGCCGAAGCCCGCGTGAGGGTATCGACCCATGAGGACGACTTCGGCGACGGTGATCGGCATACCCTTCGTATCGCCGGTGACGTCCTGTGCGACGTAGCCGACGCGCTCGCGGTTCTCGAAGGCGCGGGCGGGCGCCCCGAGGAGTTCGACGTGACCAGCGTCGGGCTCCAGCAGGCCGAGAATGAGCTTCAGGAGCGTACTCTTGCCGGAGCCGTTCGGTCCGACGATGCCGACGTATTCGCCCGAACCGACCTCGAAGGTGACGTCTTCGACGACGGGATGGGCGGTGTAGCCGAAGGTGACGCCGTCGACCGAAACGAGAGGGTGGTCGGTCATTCGAAGTTCCGCCACTCCTCGCCGAGACTCGTTTCCTCGGGGTCGGCGGCCCCGAAGAGGACCCGGAACGTCTCCATGTTGATGTTGCGTGCGATATCGGCGTAGCCCCAGCCACGGTCGACCCATGCCTCGGTCGTCCCCGCGTACGGTGTGACGGGGTAGTAGGCATCGACGCGCGTGTCCTCGACGAGTTGGCGGGCCGGTCGCCGGGGTTCGAACACCGCGGCGCCGATATACCGGATGTCGTACGCATCGATGGTCTCGCGGGCGCGTTTCATGTCGGCCGGCCGTACGTCGTCGCTGGCCGCGAGGTTCGTCACGAGCGGTTCGATGGTCGAGTCGTAGCGTTCGCTGACGTACTGGAAGGCATTGTGAGCCGCGAGGAAGGCTACGTCCCGGTCGGCCGCTTCGAAGAGCCTTTGCCACTCCCCGTCGATGGTGTCGAGTTCGGCTCGAACGTCCTCGCCGTTTTCCGCGAGCGTGTCGGCGTGTTCCGGCGCGATGTCAGCGAGCCCCTCGACGATGTTGGTGACCGACTGCTTGGCACGCTGTGGGTCCAGCCAAAAGTGCGGGTCACGGCCGTCGGCGACCTCCTCGTCCTCGTCGAGGCCGGCACCGAGCGGCAGGAGGTCGACCCCCTCGCGGACGTTGAGGAGGTCGGTGTCGGCCCCGTCGTCCTCGACGGTCTGGATAGCCCGGTCGGCCCACGGCTGGAAGTCGGGCCCGACGTGGATGAAGGCCTCAGCCTCGATGATATCGCGAGTGATGGAGGGGTCCGGCTCCCAGCCGTGACCGTGCAATCCCGTCGGAACGAGGTTCCGAACGGTCACCGGCGTCCCCTCGGCGACCTGCCGAGCGAAGTCATAGAAGGTGAAGAACGACGCGACTGCGACGGGTCCGTCATCGGCGGGGGCATCAGCCGCCCCACCACCGAGACAGCCGGCCGAGCCGACGGCACCGAGACTGCCGATGCCAGCGAGAACCGACCGACGTGAAACCCGCATATCGGGCGCGGAGTTCGTCGTCATTACGTGATAATGTGTGACCGAAGTATATAGACATTATCATCTAAGCAAAAGATTAGACTAGTCTAAACAGCGACCCGAACGCCTACCTTGGAGGCCCGCCAACGGGCGGATATGGTCACTGCACGCGACATCATGACCCGCGAGGTCGAGACAGTCTCGCCGGACGACGACGTGAGCGACGTCCTCACGCGGCTCGCACGGGCCGATTTCAACGGCTTTCCCGTCACCGAGGACGGCCTCGTCGTCGGCATCGTCACCCAGGGCGACCTCGTGGACCTCTTCCAGCCTTCCGACCGGACGCTGTGGATTCCCATCGGCTTTCCGCCGTTCCTCGAATCGCTCACCTACGGCGTCGACCTCTCGTGGGATGAACTCGACGTGGGTATCGACCTCGCGCGCAATGCAGGCCGACCGATCAGCGAGGTGATGACCGAGGAGGTCGTCACCGTCGGCCCGAAGACCGACCTCGACGAGATACTCGCGCTCCTCGCCGACGAGACGCGGGACATCAACCGCCTGCCCGTCGTCGACGAGGCGGGCGCCCTGATGGGTATCATCGCCCGGCAGGACGTGCTCCGGGCGCTCAAGGTAGAACGCGACGCGGGAACCGCCGCCGACGGACAGGACTGACCGACCCGGTCGTCGTTCCCCGTGCCGATATCCGGAGACGAAACCTTGAGGCAACCCCCGTTCGGAGTTCCGCCGTGCGCTATCGCAACCTCCTGTTGTTCTGTGCGCTGGCCGCGGTGTGGGGGTCGGCCTTCATGGCCATCAAGGCCGGACTCGGTAGTTCCACGGCACCAGCGTACTTCTACGATGCTCCCGTGTTGTTCGCCGCGGTCCGCTACGACATCGCCGGTCTCATCATGTTCGGCTACGCCGCGTGGGCCACCGACCGGTGGCGGCCGCGAACCCGCCCGGAGTGGCTCGTCGTCGGCATCGGCGCCGTCTTTCTCATCGCCGGCTATCACGCGCTGCTTTTCGTCGGGGAACTGGGCACGACCAGCGCCGCCGCCGCGGTCATCGTCTCGCTGTCGCCCGTCCTGACGACCGCCTTCGCCCGCGCGTTCCTGCCGGAGGAACGACTCACCGTCGTCGGTCTCGTCGGGATGGCGCTGGGCCTCGTCGGCGTCGTCATCCTCTCCCGGCCCGACCCCAGCAACCTCGTGGGCTCCCGGTTCGAAGCGCTTGTCTTCGGCGCCGCCCTCTGTTTCGCCCTCGGAAGTGTCCTCACCCGCCGATTCGAGACGGACCTCCCGATAGAGACGATGGAAGCGTGGTCGATGGTCGGCGGCGCCCTCCTGATGCACGGCGTCAGCCTCGGCCTTCAGGAGTCCGTCAGCGGACTGCCCTCCCTCCGGGCGACCGTCGCGATGGGGTATCTCGCCGTCGTCGCCAGCGCCGCCGGCTTCCTCATCTACTTCGATCTGCTGGACCGACTCGGCCCCATCGAGATCAACCTCGTCTCCTACGTCGCCCCGATATTCGCGGCGCTGGCCGGCTTTCTCTTCCTCGGCGAGGTCATCGATGCACCGACGGTCATCGGCTTTCTCGTCATCATCGTCGGGTTCGTCCTTATCAAGCGGCGTACAATCCGCGAGGAACTGGCCCGTCGGCGGTGATCACGTCCCGTAGTCGTGGCCGACGAACAGCGCGAGGACGTTCCCGGCGATGAGGCCGGCGAGGACCACGTAATCCGAGTTCGTATCGAGACCGCTCGCGAGTAAGCCGAGCGTACAAAAGGGTAGCAACACCGCCGCCCAGAAGGCACCGGCCCTGAGACGCCGCTGCAACAGGGACCCTTCACCCGTCGCCACCGGGGGGTCGTTCGCGGGAGTGGAGGGACTCATTACGATCGGGTTATTCAGTGGTAAGCACTAATAACCGCGAGAGCATTCAGACCGTTTCAGGCCGTTTCATGTAGTAGCCATTTACTACCCGACGTTTCATAATCAGCTCAGAGACTGCCAGAGGTTTCATACGGATTGTTGCGACGATATGGAAGCCGTCTGCCAGTACGGTTCAGCGATGATCGGGTAACGACGACAACAGTCCGGATTAGTCGCTTTGTTACGACCGTTTCAACCGAGCGGGGCAACCCGAACCTCGTGTGGCCCGTCGGGCGTCTCGATAGTCACTCGCTCCTGTAGCCGCTCGCGAACGGTATCTCGCCACTCGTCGACCGCCGCCTCGTGTCGGTTCCGGTGTTCTGCCCGGCTGTACTCGGTCGAGGGGTCCGCCCGGATCTCGTCTTCCGTGTCGTCGGCGCTCGGAAAGGGCGGCATCGACCCGACCAGCCGCTCCGGCGGGATGTGAACCGGCTTCGGCGTCCCGTAGTCGCCTTCGGTCCCCGCCCGATGGATGCGAGCGCGCATCCGACCGCTGAACGGCGGCGTCACGCGCAGGACCGCGCCCGCGTCGCGCCGCTCGTTGGCCTCGATGGCGGCTACCACGTCGTCGACCGTGATGGCGATGGCTCGGATCGCCGATGGGTCATCCGAGGTCACGTTCGATATAGCGTGGGCCACCCGCTTGAGGCTACCGTCCGATCACAGTCCCGGTTCGAACTCGCGGAACCGCTCGCGCCATGCCTCGGGAACCGGCTGGGTGCTCTCTCCGTTTTCGTCCAGTACGACCTGCACCGTCGTTCCGGTCGCCGCCGGCTTCTCGTCGTCGCCCGCGTAGACGCGGTAGCCGAGGCTGAAACTCGACTCGCCGACCTCGGTGACACCGACCTCGACACGGACGTACTCGTCCGCGTGCACGACTGGCCGGCGGAAATCGAGGTCGATGTTGGCGAGCACCATCTCCCACTCGTCGAAGGTCATGTCGATTACCTCCTCGACGTACTCGATACGGGCCTGCTCGATGTAGGAACTGTAGACGGCGTTGTTGACGTGTGCGAGGGCGTCCATGTCGCGATACCGGACCGTCATCTCGACCTCGAACCGGAACTCCTGATCCATACCGGTGGCCCGTCCCTCTCCGCGAAGGGCGTTTCGCTTCGGACGGCCGCCGAACTCAGGGTTCCCACGCGATTCCTCGCCGCTTTTCGGGCGGCGAGAACGGACTCGACGGAAGCCCTGCCGGAGGCTCGGGATCGTTGTACCCGCCGGGGGCGACGTCGTTGGGTGCGTCTGGATAGAACAGCGACGCCAGCGCCTGGATGTGGGCACGCCCCACGTCGAGCTCGAACTGCCCGCCACCGTAGCACTGGATACCCCGGTCCCGAGCGTACTCGACGGTCGCCAGCACCGACCGCACCGACCCGAACCGGGAGGGCTTGATGTTGAGCCAGTTCGGCTCCCACGGCAGCGCCTCGACGCTCTCGACGCCCGTTATCGGATAGTCCCACGAGACTCGGTCGCCGGCGGCCTCGATTATCGGCCGCGTCTCCTCGGTGAGGTCGGGGTCCTCGATGACCGCCCCCTCGAAGGTGTCGACGAGCATCTCGTAGAACTCCGGGTCACCCGACTGATCGACGTCGGTCCCCTCGTACTGGCCCTTGAGGTCGAGAATCCTGACCGCGTCCGTCTCGGCGAGTCGGTCGACGAGGTCGGGCGTCCACTCGTCGGTCGGGTCGAGTTTGAATTCGAGGGCCGGATCGAGGCCCAGCAGCGCCTCGATTCGGTCGAAGGTCGGTGGCTCGCCGAGACGCGTGCTCACGACGAACCGGACTGGGTCGTAGGTCCGACCCAGCGCCTCTCCGAGGGTGGTATCGGCCTGCTTCAACGCGAGGTCGAGGGCAGCGCTCTCGAAGGCCCATCGTCGGTAGTTCCGAAACATCGACTGTTCGGGGTCGCCCTCCGGGAAGAGGTCCGATTCACCGACCGCCTCGGAGAACCCCTCGAAGGTGTATTCCCCGGCCAGCGGCGGCCGTTCGGCGTTCTCGTGAAACCGGTAGTGGGCGTCGCTCTCGTAGGTGACGTCCTCGTCGGCGCCCGTCTCGCCGTCGCCGTGGAGTTCGACGACGGTCGTCGTTCGGGTGAACCCGCTCGACGTCTCGCGTTCCCGAAGCGAGAGCTGATACTCGTCGACGACGACCGACAAACCCGAAATGGAATCGTACAGCGACACGAGGCGGCAATCGGACGCCGCGGACTTGGGCGTTCCGTCGGAGACAACGCTGTCGCTGGCCGATCGTGAGGTGTTTTGAATTCTAGCATTCTATGACCGACAGCGACGGCTGTGGACGACCTCCGTGAATCGGTTACGTCGAGACCGGTCATTCCCAACGACCGAGAACTGTGAGCGACAGTTAATGCCTCTCGAGCACGATTAAACACGACGAACCATGCCTGGGGACCACCTCGAACGACCCGTCTTGGACACTCGGCACCGCCCTGTCGGGAACGGTTCCAAGCGCCGGCACGCACTAAGGCCCGCCTCGGAATCCTCCGATAGCGGAACGGAGGCCTCGCAACGATGAAGGATGTCGTCATCGTCGGCGGTGGTCCGGCCGGTCTGAGTGCCGCCATCTACACCGCTCGTGCCAATCAAGAAACCCTCGTTTTGGATAAGGGGGCCGGAACCACCCGGAAGGTCGACTGGATGGAGAACTTCTACGGGTATCCCAACGGAATCAGCGGCGAGGAGATAGTCGCCCTCGGCGAGGAACACGCGAGCAAGTTCGGCGCCGAAATCCGGCGCGAAGAGGTCGTCCGCATCACGGACGAGGACGACGAAACGTACCTGATCGAGACGGTCGACGACACCTACGAAACCCGCGGCGTAATCCTCGCGATGGGGGCTTCCTACGAATCACCCGCGGTCGCCGATATCGACGAGTACGAAGGGCGAGGCGTCTCCTACTGTGTCGAATGTGACGGCTACTTTTATCGCGACGAGCCGGTCGCGGTCGTCGGCGGTGAAAACTACGCGGCGAAGGAGGCGCTGATGCTGCTTGATTATACCGACGACGTGCGTATCCTGACGAACGGAGGCCCCCTCGATGCTGACGAACGACTCACCGAGCGGCTGGAACGCAATGGGGTTCCGGTCGTTACCGAACCGGTCGATCGCGTCACCGGCGAGGACGCAGTCGATGGCGTCGTGTTGGAATCCGGCGATGTCATCGAGGTATCCGGAGTGTTCGTCGCCCTCGGTGCGGCCGGCGGAACGGATCTCGCGGAAGCCCTCGGCATTCCGACCGAAGGCCCGTACCTCCAGACGAACCCCGACCAGAGCACGACCCTCGACCGGGTGTACGCGGCTGGTGACGTCACAGGCGGAAACCGACAGGTCGCCGTTTCTATCGGTGAGGGAGCGGACGCAGCGATCAACCTGCTCGAGGAGTTCCGCGGAACCGAGTACGTCGACTACCGAAAAACGACCGACGCGGGCGAGGATAACCGCTGACCCGTTCGGTCGAACGACGTTCCCTTCCGGACCCGATCGGGACAGAGCGATAGCCGGATGAGTGATTCCCCCCATCGGGACAATCGGTATCGTTTTTCATGCCGTCGTATCACTGTTCGATATGTCCACCGAGTATCAGCACGCGTCCGGTGACCACTGTGGTTCCGCCTCCCTCCGTAACCTCGCGGACTACTACGAGTGGGGGTTCGACGAAGCATCCTGCTTCGGCCTCGGTGCAGGTATCGGATTCAGTTACAGCGAGGCCGGACCCGCCTCACGCATGATAATGGGCCGAAGCGCCCACCTCGAAACGGCGTTCTTCGAGAACCTCGGGATTCCCGTCGTTCAGAAGGACGATCAACCGAAGCAGACAGCTTGGGCGGCGCTGGAAAGCCACCTCGAGTCGGGGCCGGTTATGTGCTTCGTCGACCTGTTTTATCTCCCGTACTTCGGCAGCGACACCCATTTCGGCCCTCACACGGTCGTCGTCATCGATATCGAAGGGGACGCGGTGACCATCTCGGACAGCGAGTTCCCCGAGCCACAGACCGTCTCTCGGGCCACGTTCGACGACGCCTGGAGTTCCGACCACGGGTTCTGGCCGCTCGAACGCCGGTGGCTCGCCGTCGAGAACCCTGCGCCGACGGTCGCGACCGATACGGCGACACTGGCGGCGGTCGAACTGGCAGCGGGGACGATGCTAGACGGCGAGGGAGGTCTCGGGAGTGGCGGCGTGGCCGGGATTCGAGCGTTTGCCGACGACCTCCCGGCGTGGACGAGGTTCGATGACGTGCAGTGGACCGCACGGTTCGCCTATCAGAACATCGAGCGTCGGGGGACGGGAGGCGGTGCCTTCCGCCGACTCCACGCCGACTTCCTCGATACCCTCGGCACGGACGCTGGCCTCGACGCCGAGGTCAGCGAGCGCATGCGCCGAATCGCCGACGACTGGACGGTGCTTGGCGAGGTGCTGAGAGCCGTCAGTGAAACCGACGATGCGGCCGAACGCACCGACCGGCTCGCGGAGGCGAGCGACCTCGCATCCGACCTCGCCGACCGGGAGGAGGCACTGTTCGCGGAGCTCGCGTCCGTAGTGTAGGTTCCGCGAGCGAGTGGTAGTGAGCACCGGACTCGTCGCTCACTACGTTTCGCTCCTCGTTGAGAAATGCAAGTGCCCGGGGAGGGCTCCGAACCCTCGATCTCCGCATGTCCCAGGAACGAGGCGCAGGCAACGCCTCGGGACATCGCGGCTGCCGCCTCGTTAACCCTATGAGTGCGGCGCTATGTCCAGCTAAGCCACCCGGGCTCGTTTTTGGGTTGCCGGTTGGCACCCTTCAACCTTCCTATCTCCGTCGGTCGATTCGGTCCGCCAGCACACCCCACGACCCGACCCATCGTTTTATAGCCCGCAACGAACACACCGCAGGCATGGACGAACTTCCGGAACGCCTCGTCGAGGCCGTCGGCGATGCGACGGCCATCGAACTCATCGACATCGGCGGTGGCGACATCGTCGCCGTGACCCGAGCGGCGACGTACTGCTACCGCTCCGAAGGGCTGCTTTCCGACGAAACCGTCGACCGATTCGACCACGATATCGAACGGATGAGCACCGACGCCGGCCGTCGAAAGACGACGATTCGCTTCGAGACCATCGACGGCGAACGGAGCCTCACCGTCCCCGGACGTGTGGCCGACGAGGTCATCGAAGCCGTACTGAAAGGCGTTCTCCGAACGACGGGCGTCGTCGACGACGACGAGACCATCCAGTCGCTGTTCCGCTTCAGCGAACTAACGCTGGTCGTGACCGACCACCAGCTCCTGAAACACGTCGGCGGCGCCGTCTGGAACGACGACTACGAGGCCTTCGACTACGGGGAGTTGACCGACCTCGATTTCGAGGAAGGCAGCGTCGCCACACAGGTCATCATCGAGGTCGGTGGCCGCCGTCAGCGCGTGAAGGTGCCGAACGAACACGCCGGTCGCGTCCGGCAGGAGGTCCAAAGCGCCGTCTTCGAGTACCACGACGTCTCCTCGCTGGGCGGCCTCCGGGCGGAGGTCCGCGAAGAGGAAGAAGACGAGGACGGCGAGGAAAGCGAGGACACGAGCGACGAGGGAAGCGAGCCCATCGAGTCCGAGTCGGCCTCCATCGCCGATACGGGCTGGTCGCCGCCCGCCGATCAGGACGTGACCAGCGGCTCCGGGGGCGATTCGAGCACCGACGACAGCGCCAGCGAGTCGGGGACCGAAGCAGAGTCCGGACGCAGGGCCGATGACAGCGCGAGCGCAGCCGACATCGACGCGCTGGCCGAACAGGTCGAGGCGTTGACCCAGACCGTCGAACGGCAGAGCGAACTCATCGAGGCCCAACAGGAGACGATGGAGAAACTGGTCGACGAACTCCGCCGCGGTCGGTGAGCAGTCGCCGGTAGCCTATTCTCGCCCGGTCACTTTCCGGATGCACGACGAGCCGAAGGGACCGTGCTCGCCAGCCTCTAATTTCATGAAATAGCCGGTCGATATCGACGCGCCACAGCGCCGACACTCGAAGTCGCCTTCCCGGGAGACGACCTCGCTTTCGAAGCCGAGGAACTGTCCGCCGGCCGGCTTGACGGTGTCGCCCTCGCGGGTGATGTGGCCCCGCTTTTCGGCCTCTTCGAGGATGGCGCGTGTCGTCTCCGGGTGGGTCGTGATCGTCTCGATGCGGTCGATGACCTCCGCGAGCGATAGCTCCGCGTGTTCGAGGCGAGCGAGCAGTTGCACGCCGAGTTCGACCGGGTCCGCCGTCTCGTCCACACCGGATTCTCGATGCGAGTCAGTAAAAATGACCGGGTCACCCCACCACAAGAGGTTTGCCGTATGGGTGGCTTCCTCCGACGTGAACCGCGCGACCGTCCGACAACTGGTCGGCATCGGTGTCGTCGTCGCCATCGCCAGCGCCGCCGCGCTGTCGACCTCTCCGTCGGCACTTTTCGCCCACGCGGAGGCGCTGGCAGCCCGGCCAGCCCTTCTCGCGCTCGCGCTCGTCGGGCTGTATCTCGTCCGGCCGGTACTTGCGTGGCCGATAAGCGCCCTCTCGATTCTGCTCGGCTATCTCTTCGGCCCCGTCGCCATCCCGATCGCACTCGGTGGCGCCGTCGTAACGGCCCTGCCGGCCTACGCGCTCGCGCGTTATCTCGGCCACGACGCCGGGATGCTCGCCCGTGTCGGCGACGCCGGAAGCCTCGTCCGGAAGACCACCGGTGACCTCCGCGGCATCATCGCGGTCCGACTCGCGCCGCTCCCGACCGATCCCGTCTCCTACGCCGCCGGACTCGCCGGCGTCCCGCTGCGTCCCTACGTTCTCGGAACGGCCCTCGGCGAGTCACCGTGGGTCGTTACTGCGGTCCTGCTCGGGGCCTCTATGAACGAGTTGACGACCGCAGGAACCGCCGCCGATCCGCTGTTGCTCGTCACCGCCTTTGCCCTCGCGGCCCTGCTCGCGCTGTCCGGACCGGCCTATCGGCGCGTCGTCGGCAACGCTGGGGCCTAATAAAAGGTGTCAGCACAGTCGTAGACGACGCCGTGTTGCGGGCAGACGTACTTGCAATGCCGCTCGTACATCGGCCGCTCGCACATCGGACACGGCCGGCCGCCCGTCTCGCCGTCACTCATACACGGACGGTCGGAACGGGGGCGAATAAGCCTATCTCACTCGTAGTCGATACGCACGATTCGCAACGCGTCGAGACAACGCCACAGAAAAGCCGCCTCCG
The DNA here is from genome assembly GCF_036625485.1 of Natronomonas sp. GTDB lineage: Archaea > Halobacteriota > Halobacteria > Halobacteriales > Haloarculaceae > Natronomonas. The sequence continues at coordinate 43,869 of NZ_JAZKTR010000003.1, forward strand.
AGTCGATTAGATGCCGAGCAGCGTTAGCACTCGGACCAGCCGCAGGACTCGCAGGTCTTGCAGCCTTCCGAGTAGTACAGCGTCATGCTGCTACATTCGGGACACTCCGGGGATTCGCCGGAATCGATGAGCGACTGGGTGTCGCCGGTGTCGTCGTTCGGCGACGCCGAGGAACCGGAGGCGGAAACCGCGCCACCGTCGGTCTCGGGCGCCGCAGCGTCACGCTCGGCTTCCTCGCGCTCTTCGACCTGCTGGGCCGTCTGGTCGAGCGTGGCCTGGTCGGGGTAGGCCTTGTCGACCTCGCCGTCGAGGTAGCGGCGCATCGCGGTGCCGATGGCGTCCGGGATGGAGTTGATCTGTTCGCCCTTGTCCCACGCGACCTTCGGCGAACGGATGCCCTGCAGTTCGTCGGCGATCTCCTCGGGGTCGACACCCGAGCGGAGCGCCGTCGAGATGGTCTTCGCGAGCGCCTCGGTGAAGGAGGCGGTGAAGCCACCGGAGTTGCCGATGTTGGCGAAGAGTTCGAACGGCCGACCCGTCTCGGGATCCTCGTTGATGTTGACGTAGAGCTTCCCGTAGCCGGTGTCGATACGCTGGGTGACGCCGTGGAGGACGTCGGGCCGCGGACGCTTCTTGCCGAGGTCGACCTCCATGTCCAGCAGGCTCGCGACGTCCGTTTCGAGGGCATCGGCGACCTCCTCGCTGTCGAGGAAGCCCTCGATGTCGCCGAAGATCTCCTGGATGTTCTCGACGATGGCCTCGGCCGCCTCGGCCTCGCCCATGTCGGAGAACTCGGCGTTCTTGGCGCGCGTGGTCAGCACCTGCTTCGAGCGGGTGCCATCACGGTAGTATGTGACGCCCTTGCCGCCGTGTTCGTAGATGTACTCGAAGACTTCCTTGGCGTCCTCGACGGTGGAGTCGTTTGGCGCGTTGACCGTCTTCGAGATGGCGGAGTCGACGCCCTCCTGACAGGCGACCTGCACGCCGGCGTGCTGCTTCGCCGAGAGGCTCCCGGTGACGACGAAGAGTTCGCCGATGGCGTCCGGGACGGTCTCGAGGCCGTCGATGCCGTCGAACTCGTTGTTGGCCATCTGCTCCTGTGCTTCCTTCTTGACGGCCTCGACGTCGAGGCCGTTCTCCTCCAGCACGCGGAGGAAGTAGTCGTCGAACTCGACGAGCATCTCGTCGCCCTG
>NZ_JAZKTR010000070.1:0-12636 GCF_036625485.1 Natronomonas sp.
GGGGTCGGCGTCGGCGTCGGAGTTGGAGTTGCCGTCGGCGTTGGCGTGGGCGTCGGGGTTGGAGTTGCCGTCGGCGTTGGTGATGGGGTCGCCGTTGGTGTCGGCGTCGGGGTTGGCGATGGGGTCGCAGTCGGTATCGCGGTCTCCTCGTCCTCCTCGTCCTCCTCGTCCTCCTCGTCCTCCTCATCCTCCTCGTCCTCCTCGTCCGCGAGAACCGTCGAGGTGTCCCCACCGACCCCGAAGGCGGGGCCTGCCAGTAGGCCGACCAGCAATAGGCCCACCACGAGACATACCTTCAGAGCAGGTCCCATACCTGTTGAACGACGAACACACAATTTGTTATGTTGGGAGATATATCGGTAACGCGACCTTACCGCACACGAGAACCACCGCATCCGCGAGGCACCGCAGTATCCCAGTTGCGTCGAGGAACTCGACCCCACGCTGGAGTTCTTCCACCGATATACCGCGCGACTGGATGAGACGCGAGACGGCTGACGCGGATTCCACCGCGTTGCTCGCGGCCAGTTTCCTTTTATCAGCCGGTCGTGTCACGCCGACTATGAGTCCTCGCAGAGAGAGGTGGTTCGTCGGTGGTGGTCGATAGGCTCCGCCGGAACCGGCGGAAGGGACAGAGCGGCAAATATCTCGTCAGCACCGGCCTGTTCGTCTTGACGGCCGGGCTATTCACGGACACGCTCGGCTGGCGGTTCGGTATCGCCGACGTTCGGGTGTCGGTGCTCGAAGCGGGACTCCTGATTCTCGGGGTCGCTCTCGGTCGATTGCTCGTTCGTGCGATCCTCCGGAAATTCAAGCGCTCGGTGCTCAAGGGCCTCGCCATCGGCGGCCTCTCGCTGGGAGTCGGGATACCGGCACTGCCGGCGGTCGCGTCGGTACCCTTCGCTGGCCGGTTCGCGAAACGACCCCCCTACGATGCCGTGGTCGACCGCCTGCCGTGGTTCGGGGCATCCCGGTATCAACGACTGCTCCGTGCCGTCGGCGGGAAGCGCGGTCTCGGAACCGGCAGCGTGAGCGCGACGCTCTTCGTCTACGGGAACCAGGCGGACAAGTTATCCGAGACCTACGTCGTGTTCGGCCATCGGCTGTCGTTAGCGGCCGCCTTCGGTCTCTTGGCCGTCCCGGGAGCGTTGATATACGTCATCCGGAATGCCTGAAGTCGCCGACATCACACCGTAGCGCGTGTCTTCTCGCCTCATCGCCATCAGGTAGGCGTTCCAGCGGAACCTTTATATTAGTGTTCTCTAATATTAGCATGTGCTAAAATGAGTGGGCAGACACCCGAGTCCCGAGCAGGGGACACGCAACCGCAGGGCGCGGACTGTTGTCGTCCGGCCAGCCACTCCCTGCCGGAAGACGACATCGCGACCGACGTCCAGACCCTTTCGACCCTCGGGAACGACACCCGGTACGAAGCGCTTCGGCTCATCGCCGAATCCGACGACGGCGTTTGCGTCTGCGAGATAGAGCCCGCACTCGGCGTGAGCCAGAGCGCGGTCAGTCAGGCGCTCTCGAAGCTCTTCAGCGCCGGCCTCGTCGAACGGCGAAAGGAGGGCCGCTGGCGCTACTACACCGCCACGTCCCGTGCGGAACGACTCCTCGACGTCCTCGACGAGACCAGAGCATGACCGACGAGACACCAACCCCGACATCCGAAGACAGCGCGCTCACCGCCACCGAACAGCACACAGCCGTGCGCGACCGGTACTCCGATATCGCCACGGACACGGACCCGTCGTGCTGTTCCGATACCGGGTCCTGTTGTGAGACGACTGCAGGTCTGCCCCAGGAACTCGGCTACACGGAGGCGGACCTCGACGCCGTCGCCGACGGCGCGAACCTGAATCTCGGCTGTGGGAACCCGACCGCCATCGCGAGCCTCGACGCGGGCGATACCGTCCTCGATCTCGGCTCCGGCGGCGGGTTCGATTGCTTCCTCGCGGCGCGGGAAGTCGGACCGACCGGCCACGTCATCGGCGTCGATATGACGCCAGAGATGGTGGAGAAAGCCCGCGAGAACGTCGCGAAGAACGACGCCTCGAACGTCGAGTTCCGACTCGGCGAGATAGAACACCTCCCGGTCGCCGACGCCTCGGTCGACGTGATCCTCTCGAACTGCGTCATCAACCTCTCGCCGAAGAAGCCGCAGGTGTTCCGCGAGGCCTATCGCGTCCTCCGGCCAGGCGGGCGCCTCGCCGTCTCCGACGTGGTCCGCACAGCCGAGCTGCCGGGCGATCAATGGGAACGCCTCCAGGCCAACCCGACGTCGGTGGCGTCCTGTATCGGCGGTGCGGCGACCGTCTCCGCACTCGAAGCGATGCTGACCGAGGCCGGGTTCACCGACGTCTCGATCGTCCCGAAAACCGACGACAGCGAGTTCATCAGCGAGTGGGACGACGAGCGCGATTTGAGCGAGTATTTCGCCTCCGCGAGAATCGAGGCCGAAAAGCCGGCATCGGACCCCGACCAGAAACAGGAGAACACCGAATAACGATGTACCAGCCACCGCTCGACCCGCGACCCCGCTCAACCACCAGCGGACCCACGTGGCGGGCCCTCCTCGTCCGGTACGCCGTCGTCGCCGCGGTGCCGATACTCCTCTGGGCGGTCAGCCAACCGGTCACCGCCGTTCTCGCGCTGGGTGCTATCGCCGTGGTGGGTATCAGCACGCGACGTGGCTACGGGCTGGTCCGCTGCTTCTACGACTGCCAGGCGATGGCCTTCGACCTCGGTGGGGTGGCCCGGATTACGATCAGGCAAGCGCCGACCGACGACCCATGCCGCCCGACTCGATAACGCTCACGAGCGCCGAAGCGACGGAGATAGCGTGGCTCGAAGCACTGCTGGAAACGAACGACCTTCCGAACCGGAACCTCCGCTCGGGACTGGGTCAGTTCTTCATCGCCCGCGCCGGCACCGATCGTATCGGTGGCGGCGGGCTGGAATCCTACGGCTCGAATGCCCTCCTGCGTTCGGTCGTCATCGCGGCGCCACACCGTGGACAGGGCTACGGCGTCGCGCTCTGTGATGCGCTGGAGGCCCGGGCGCGAACGAACGGCGTGGAAACGCTCTATCTGCTCACCACGACCGCGGACGCGTTCTTCCGCGAGTGCGGGTACGACGAAATCGACCGCGAGGTCGTGCCGCCCGAGATTCAGGAAACCTCCGAGTTCGCCGACCTCTGTCCGCAGTCGGCGATCTGCATGCGAAAATCTCTCGAGAACTGATACTGCCGGCTGTCACTATTTCGAACAAGCATCCACAATTCGTAGTTCGAGACTGTTTACTGTCGAATATCTCGAGACAGTGGGGACGGGATTACAGCCGGCAGTGTGAGGTTCACCCGTCGAAGGCGCTCGGCGAGTTACCGAACGCGGAGCGCTACTTCTCGATGATGCTCTCCTCTACTTCCTCGCCGAAGTGGCGGGCGACCTCCTCGTAGTAGACGAGTACGTCGTCGCCCTCCTCGAGGTCGGTAACGGCTTTGCGGCCCTCGCTGGTGGCGACCTTGATGGTCTCGGCGTTCTGCAACAGCGTCTCGATGCGGTCGCCGTTGTCGGTTTCGGCCTCGACGCGGAACATCGGGCGTTGCTCGATCTTCGCGCGGCCGACGAGGGCCTCGCGGGTGTTGCCCTCGGTGTCGACGACCTGCACCTCGTCGCCGGATCTCAGTTCGGCGAGGTACTTCGTCTCGCCGCCGGGCGTCCGGACGTAGGCGTGGACGGCGCCGGCGTTGACCCGGAATGGCCGAGAAGCGACGTACGGCGAGTCGGCGGTTTCGGCGTGGACGAAGAAGAGGCCGCGGGACATCGACCCGACGAGCATCCCCTCGTCGTGTTCGAGCATGGAGGCGGTGTCGACACAGACGCGGTCGGCGGAGCCGGTCTGTTCGATCGCGGTGACCGTCGCCGTCTGGAGGTCGAGCCGTTCGCGTTCGGTCGCATCCCGGACCTCGACGGTCGCGCGGATCTCGTCGGGGTCGTCCGAATCCAGCAGGACGGCGTCGGCGCCGATCTCCAGCGTCTCGAAGGCCGTCTTTGCCTCCTCGGCCGTCTGGACGCCGGTGATGAGTTCCGTCTCCCCGCCGATGCGGGCGATGAGGTTCTCCAGCGGGATGATCTGCCAGTCCTCGCCGATGACGATGGTGAAGTCGGCGTCTTTGGCGGCCTCCTCGGCGAAGGTCTCGTAGTCGGAATCGAGGATGCGGACGTAGGACCCTGCGGGGCCGTCGGTGCGACGGAGTGTGGTGAGGTCCGCCGACCCGGAGAAGTCGTTCGGCAGGTCGACGGTGCCGTCGCCCTCGCCGTCCTTGCCGACGATGATCGCGTCGGCCTCGGCTTCCTCTTGAGCCTCGGCGTCCATCACGTGGACGTCGTCGCCGGCGAAGGCGGCGATGTTGACCCGTCCGAGGTCGCGGACGCGGCCCACGTCGCGCTGGTCGACGAGGACCCAGTCGACGCCGGCTTCGAGGCCGGCGGTGATGCGGCGCTTCCGCGCCTCCCAGTCACCGACGGCGTCGTCGGCTTTCAGCCAAACGGAGCGTGTCATGCTCGTCGGGTCGGGTGGGGCGGTATTTAACGTGGCGGAAGGCACAGGCCGGTCGCCGACGAACTAATGCTTCCTGAACCGTAGTTTCAGCAAGCATGGAGGGGACCGACGGCCGATGATGCGGGCGATACTCGCAGCCTGCTGTCTGCTCGGCCTCGTCCTCGGCGGCGCGCTCGCGCCGGCCGCCGGCATACAGACCCCGATTCCCGACCTCGGCGTCGAAGGCGAGGGCATCGACGATGCCGGCTCCGGCGAGGGCGGCGAGTCCGGGCACGGCGACGGCGACCTCGGCGCGAACGGTAGTTCGGGCGTCAGCAACTACGGCGGCGTCTCCGCGGGCGGCTACCCCGAGCGCGCGACCGTCGGCGGCCGCCTCGAACTGGCCGACCGACCGGCACTGGTCGTCGAAAGTCCCGAACCCGCGCGCTGGCGGCTCGGCGCCTACGCAACCTACACGGGCGATGGGTGGGAGCAGGGCTCCGATTCGCGAGTCCCGCTTTCCTCGCCCGTTTCGGCGGTCAGCGCTGACCAGCCGGCCTACGAGATCGACGTACGCGTCCGCCGGTCGTTCCGATCGCTGGCGACGGTCAACCGGCCCGCCTTCGCGGCGACCGAGGGGAGACAGGTCTTCGTCGATAAGGAGCGGGCCTTTACCGTCGACGACCCGATTCGGGCCGGCGAGACCTACACGACGCTGACCTACGGGGGGGTTTCGCCGGCGTCGGCGGCGGTCGCGAGCGACGGCGACTACCCGGCGGAGATCGAGGCGCGGTACACGCAACTCCCGGACGACACGCCCGACCGCCTCGGCAATCGGACCGCCGAGATCACCGCGGACGCGGAGACGCCCTACGAGTCGGCGGTGGCCATCGAACGCTGGTTGGAGGCCACCAAGGAGTACTCGCTGAACGCCACCCACGACCGCGATGCCGACGTGGCGACCGAATTCGTCTTCGAGATGGAGGCCGGCTACTGCCAGTATTTCGCCACCTCGATGGTGGCGATGTTGCGGACACAGGGGATTCCCGCCCGCTACGTCACGGGCTACAGCCCCGGCGACCGGGTCGGCGACGACGAATACCGCGTCAGCGAGGCGAACGCCCACGCGTGGGTCGAGGTCTATATCGCCGACGTCGGCTGGGTGACCTTCGACCCGACGCCCGCCGAGGGGCGCGTCGAGGCCGGCCGCGACCCCGCCCCGCTCGACGAACTCGGCGACAACTGGGACGCCGCCACCGACGAGGACAACGCGACCGACACCCTGACGAGAAGCGACGAGACCGGGAGTTCGATCTCCGTCACGCTGACCGAAGATCCGGTGCCCGGCCGGCCGACGACGGCCGTGGTGACACGGAACGGCACCCCGGTCACGCGAGCCGACGTACTGTTCAACGGCGAGCGGGTCGGCGGAACCAACCGCGGGGGGTCGGTCACCGGCACCGTGCCGTACGCCGAGACGCTCTCCGTCGAGGTGCGCATCAGGGAGGACCTCCCCCAGCCGGACCGGGACGAACTCGATGCCACGGTGGCGTACTCCGCCGGCATCCAAACCGACGGGAACCCGATCGTTGAGTTCCCCCTGCCCACGACCGCCGAGATCGACCCGCTCGGAGACCCGGCGCCGGGCGAATCCATCGAGGTGGTGGCGACGGTTCAGGGCGATCCGATACCCGCCGCCGACGTCAGCGTCGACGGCCAGCGGGTCGCGACCACCGACGACCGCGGCAGCGCGACCGTCGAGTTGCCGGATGCCGAGACCGCGGATATCGTCGTCGAGCGCGGGGACGTCAGCGGCGACCGGACGATTTCCCTGCGGTCGAACGAGTCGAACGTCGACGGGAGCGGTCCCCTCTCGGTTTCGGTCACGCCGGAGGCGCCGGCCCCGCTTCCCTACACGCCGGCGACGGTCCGGGTCGAATACGAGAACGAACCGGTCGGGAACGCGACCGTCACCGTCGACGGCGATACGGTCGCTAAAACGGGCGCCGACGGGACGGCTACGGTCCGGTTCCCGCTTTCGGACCCCATCACCGTCACCGCGGCCGCCCCCGAGGGGTACGTTTCGGACTCGGGCGAGGACCCCCTCGGCGAGACGGCCAGCGCGGACCTCGGCGGTGCCCGACTGACCGGGACGGCGCGGATCGGCGGCCTCTACCGGAACGCGATGGGCGTCCTCGGTATCGGTATCGGCCTCGTCGGCGGGTTGGTCGGACTCGGGCGCCGTCGGGATATCCACCTCCGGCGCCTCCTTGCCGACCGCGACCGCCTCCCTACCGCGGCCGCCCAGTCGGTCCTCGGCGTCGTCGTCGGGACCGGTGCCGCAGTGGATTCGACGCTGCCCGCACTCCGGCGCCGCCTCGAAGCGGGCCTCGCGCTGCTGACCGACGGCCCGGAGGGAATCGTCACCCTCGGTGCGGCGCTGGCGGCGACGCTTCGGCGGGGGCTTCGACGAATCGACCCCCGCGCGCTCTTCGCGGCGCTTCGAGGCGAGGACACCGCGAATCGAGCGGCGGGCGCTACCGCCCGAAAGCCGGCGGTTCGTGAGGCGTGGGACGAGCTCCGAACCCACACCACGGTCCCCTCGTGGGCAACCTCGACACCGGGCGAGATCGCCCGCTGGGCCATCGAACGTGACGACCTCCCCGAGAGCGCCGTCACCACCCTGCTTTCGGCGTTCCGCGAGGTCGAATACGGCGACCGGCCACCGGAGGAACGGGCGGCGGCCATCGAGGCGGCCATCGAGCGGATACGCGAGACTGCGGCCCCGGCCGACGACGGGGGTGCCGACCGGTGAGGGAACGCGTCGGCTGGCGCGGACTCATCACTGCGGTCGGCATCACGGGTGTCGCGACCGCCACCCTGCTCGTCCTCGTGCCGGGCGTCGCCGACTCGCTCGGCATCGGGCGGCTAGCGAACACGGCATCGGTTGCCGACGGGAGCGCCCGTGCCTTCTGGCTGGCCGCCATCGGGGCGTGCTGTCTGCTGTGGGTCGCCCGAACGGCCGGCGTCGACACCCAGTCCGACGGGTTTCCCGATCCCTCGGGAGGGGCCGCCGACGGGACCGTCCCGACCGTCGGCCGCGAGTTCGATGCCGCCGTCGATGCGACCGCCGACGCGGCCACCGAGGGGGCCGACCACGACGACGCGAGAGGGGCGCTCCGTTCGCTGGCGGCCGACGTCGTCGCCCACGCCGACGGCTGTTCCCGGGAGGATGCCGCCGAACGGGTCAGACGCGGTGCGTGGACCGACGACCCCGTCGCGGCGGCCTACCTCGCCGACGCGACCGAGCAACCGTTCCGCTGGCGGGTTCGGGCGTGGTTCCGGCCGCGGCGAACGACCGTGCGGCGAATCGGTCGAACCGTCACGGCCATCGAGGAACGGATGGAGGGTAGCGAGTACTGATGGTATCGACGCTCGGGCGGTTCGACGCCGCGGTGTTGGCGGGGGTCGTCCTCGTCACGACCGGCGCCGTCCTCGGCAACGGCGTCCTCTTCGTTTCGGCGACCGTCCCCTTCGTCTACGTCGTCGCCGCGACCGTCTCCCGACCGCCCGACCCCTCGGTCGCCGTCGAGCGGTCCCTCGATCCCGCCGTCGCAACCCCCGGCCAGCCGGCCACCGTCACGCTCACGGTGCGAAACGAGGGCGAACGTATCCTGCCGGACGTCAGGATTCACGACCGGCCGCCGGAGGGAGTTCGCATCGAAGGACGGCCGTGCGGCTGTTTCTCGCTGCGGCCCGGCGAGGCCGATTCGCTCACCTACGAGGTCGTCGCCGGCCACGGCGACTACGAGTTCGGCGACCCGACGGCCCGCTTTCGACCGCTGTCGGGGGTCGACTTTCGAACCGACCGACTGTCGGCGACCGGCGACGGGACGTTTCGGTGTCAGCGGCTGGCGGCCAGCCCCGAGATCCGGGCGGCGGCCGACCGACGAATCGGCGCCCGGACGGCCGACAGTCCCGGCAGCGGCATCGAGTTCCACTCCGTCCGGGAGCACCGCCACGGCGACGCCGCCGGCCGCGTCGACTGGCGGGGCTTCGCCAAGACCGGTGAGCTAACGACGGTCAACTTCCGGGAGACGAACGCCTCGGAGACGGCCATCGTCGTCGACGCCCGGACGCCGAACCGGGTCGTCCGACTGCCGGGCTATCCGACCGCGGCGGAGTTCGCGGCCCACGCCGCCGAGCAGGTGTTCGACCGCTTGCTTGCGGCCGACCACCGGGTCGGACTGGCGGCGCTGGGTATCGACGCCGACGCCGTCGCTACGACGACACCGAGCGACCGGGGCGGCCGGCCGTGGGTCCCCATCGGCGACGACGCGACCACCCGAACGCGCGTCGAGGCGGTGCTGGATGCGGTCGTCGACGCTGCGGCAGCCGACCGCGCCTCGCCGCGGCCGGCGTTCGCCGGCAGCGTCCGCCACCACGCCGAACCGACCAACGCGGCCGCCCTCCGCGAGCGCGTCCCCCGAAGCGCGGACGTCGTCCTCGTCTCGCCGTTGCTCGACGACCCGCCGCTGTCGCTGGCCCGGACGCTGTCGGCCGCCGGCCACGCCGTCCTCGTCGTGAGTCCGGACGTGACGGAGGGAGGCGAGACAGCCGTCGACGGCCTCGGCCCACGGGTCGCCGGCATCCAGCGCCGCCTCCGCCTCCAGCGGCTCCGCTCCCGTGGAATTCGAGTCGTCGACTGGGAGACGACCGACCCGCTTTCGACCGCCATGGAGGGGTCGGCGTGAGCGGCGCATCCGCGAGCGGCGTCGACCGGAACCGCCCGACGCTGACCGCCGCTGCGGCCGTGCTGGCGGCCGTCATCGGGACGCTCGGGGTAGCCACTGCCGTCGACGGCGCGGTACCGGGCCTCGCCGGACTGTTCGCCGGGGCGTGTCTCGCGACGGCCGTGCTGGCGACCGCCGAAACCGACTACGGGGCCGCGATACCGCTTGTCGGCGTCTTCGGCGCGCTGGCAGGTCTCGCGGGAATCGCCGGCCCGCTCGCGGTCGCGGTCGTCCGGGTCCCGTGGCCGCCGATTCCACCCATCGACTACCTCCCCTTCGCGCCCTTCGCGGCGTTCGGTGCCGCCGTGCTGGTCGGCTTCGGCGCGCTCGTCGTCGCCGCCGGGTCGCCGCCGACGGGCCACGCCGGACCGGCAGGGAGCCGCGTCCTCGTCGCCGCCGTCGTGCCCGCCGTCACCTTCCTCGTCGTCGCGCCGTCCCCGCCGCCGAACCTCGTCGTCCTCGTCGTGGTGGTCGTCATCACCGCCGCCGGCGCCGCTCGCTGGACGCGGGGCGGCGGCGACGAGGTTCGACTCGGCCCCTCGCTTTTCGTCTACGGCCTCACGGGAGCCGTCCTCTCCGTCGCCATCCTGCCCTTCGCCGGCCGTCTCGGGACCGTCGCCATCGCGGCCGCCGACACCGAAACGGGACGACGGGCACTCAGGGAGTTGTTTTCGGCGCTCGGCACCGACGGCGCCGCACTCGCCGTCCTCACGGCCGCGCTGGCGGTTTCGGGGTTGTTCCTGCTCGGCGTTCGCGCCGCTGACTGGGCGGGCCTGCTCGGCGATGCGGCCGGCATCCAGTTCGCGAGCCTCGGGGTGTTCGCGGCCGCTATCGCCGCCGCCGTCGACGGCCTCCATCCGGTCGCCGTCTTCGGGGCCGTCGCGGTGAGCCTGCTGGTGTGGGACCTCGGGGAGTTCGCGGCCACGCTCGGCCGCGAGGTTGGCCGCGGCGGCGACACCAGACGCGGCGAACTCGTCCACGCGGTCGGTGCGCTCTCGGTGGCTGGTATCTCCGTGCTCGCCGCGACGGCCGTCGTCGGGACAGCCAGTATCGTCCCCTCGGCGCCGGCGCCACTGTTGCTCGTGGCGACGCTTGCGGCGGCGATCGGAACCCTGCTGGTCTTCGTGGCGTTGCGGTGATCAGTCCTCGCCGGCCGCGACCGCCGGCACCTCGACCTCGTCGAGGACCGTCTCGATGACCGCTTCGGGGTCGACCCCCTCGACGGCCGCCTCGGCGGTGAGGACGAGTCGATGCGCGAGGGTCGCCCGCGCGACCGCCTTCACGTCGTCGGGGACGACGAAATCCCGGCCCTCGATGAGGGCGCGGGCACGGCTGGTCTCGAAGAGCCGCTGGATGCCACGGGGGGAGACGCCGACGTCGACGCGGTCGTCCTCGCGGGTCGCCCGCCCCAGATCGATGACGTAATCGCGGATGGCGCCCTCGACGCGGACGGTCTCGGCGGCCGCCTGCAGTTCGCTGACCCGGTCCGACGTCAGGACGGCTTGCGGTTCCGGCGCGCGGGTCGTCCGGTCGGCCCGGCGGTCGATGAGTCGGCGAGCGCCCTCGCGGTCGGGATAGCCGAGCGCGGTCTTGAGGGCGAAGCGGTCCCGCTGGGCCTCCGGGAGGGCGAAGGTACCCTCCTGTTCGACGGGGTTCTGGGTGGCGATGACGAAGAACGGCTCCGGGAGGTCGTAGGTCGTCCCGTCGGCCGACACCTGCCGTTCGGCCATCGCCTCGAGCAGGGCGGCCTGCGTCTTCGGCGGCGCGCGGTTGATCTCGTCGGCCAACACGACGTTGGCGAAGACCGGCCCCTCGGCGAACTCGAACTCGCCGGTCGCCTCCCGATAGATGTGCGAGCCGGTGATATCGCCGGGCAGGAGGTCAGGGGTGAACTGGATGCGGTTGAAAGAGAGCCCGAGCGCGGTCGCGAGGCTGCGTGCGGTCAGCGTCTTGCCGGTCCCGGGCACGTCCTCGAGGAGGACGTGGCCCCGCGAGAGGACGCCGGTCAGTACGGTTTCGAGGACGCGTCTGTCGACGACGACACATTCCTCGACAGCGTCGAGAACGTCCGAACAGACGGCCGACGCCTCGGATACGTCCATACCGTGAGATGCCGCGCTGCGTATTTCAATCTGTTCGCGCGCCGGAGCAGTCCGGACTGCTCGGGGTTGCAAGCAGGCGATAAAAAACGGGGAGCGGGACGGACGTCGCGTTTTCAGGAGGTCTCTTCGTCGGCGTCTTCGACGATTCGGGTTTGGTCCTCGTCTTCGAGGAATCGGTCACGGACGCGGTCGATACCGCCCGCCACGCCGTTGTCGAAGAACAGCACGACCACGAGCAGGAGCACACCGAAGGAGAACTCCCAGTATTCCTCCAGCAGGGGGAATTGACTGATCGCCCAGCGGATGTACTCGTAGCTGAACGCCCCGACGATGGGGCCGACGAACGACAGCGGCCCGCCGATGACGGTCATGACGACCGGCGCCGCCGAGGCCGTCCAGTAGGCGTGGTCCTGCGGGTTGACGTTGCCACCCAGAACCACGAGCATGACGCCGGCCAGTCCGGTGAACAGCCCCGAGATGATGAACGTCATCCACTGGTGGTAGGTCACGTTGACGCCGACCGCACGGGCGCGTTCGGGGTTCTCGCGGATAGCCTTACAGATCATCCCGAACGGTGACTTGACGATGCGCCACAGCGCGTAGATGCTGATGACGAACACGAACACCGTCAGGAAGTAGTACGCCAACGGGTTCGTGAGGTTGACCAGCGAGAACTCGAAGCCCAGAAGCGAGACGTCACCAGGGATGAACGTCAGGCCGTCGGACCGGTTGGTGAAGTTCCCGTCGCCGATGCCGAGGGCCGCCCCGATCTGACCCGGGACGTCCTGGTTCGCCATCGCGTAGATGGCCATGCTGAACGACAGCGTGATCAGCGCGAAGTAGATCTCTTCGAGCTGGACGGCCAGATAACCGATGAACACCGCGAAGATGCCGGCGATGGCGATGCCGAGGATTACCGCGAGTATCCATGTGCCAAGCGGCTCGAGGCCGCCCAACACCTCCAGGGAGGCGCCGAGAACGGTGAAGGTCTTCGCAGCCGTGTAGCCGGCGACGGCGACGAACATCGCGTGGCCGAACGACAGCAGGCCGGTGTAGCCGTACAGCAGGTTGAACGCGGTCGCGAAGATGGCGAATATCAGCGTCTCGGTGAGCAAGGAGATGTGGAATCCCGCGAGCCGACCGGCGAACAGTACCTGAAACAGCAGGGGCATCACCAGCAGGACCACCGTCGTCAG
>NZ_JAZKTR010000071.1:0-12467 GCF_036625485.1 Natronomonas sp.
CACAACGTCCACAAGGAGAACTTCGCCGCGCCCGGCAAGACGCTCCTCGGTTCGGACAGCCACACGCCGACGCCCGGTGGCCTCGGCCAGCTCGCCATCGGTTCCGGTGGCCTCGACGTCGCCGTCGCCATGGGTGGCGGCGCCTACTACATCGAGATGCCGGAAGTCGTCAACGTCCGTCTCGAAGGCGAACTGCCCGAATGGGCGACCGCCAAGGACGTCATCCTGCACCTGCTCGACGACCTGTCCGTCAAGGGCGGCGTCGGCAAGATTCTCGAATACACCGGCCCCGGTGTCGAGACGCTGACCGTCCCCGAGCGGACGACCATCACCAACATGGGTACGGAACTGGGTGCCACGTCCTCCATCTTCCCGACCGACGAGAAGACCAAGGACTGGCTCTCCCGGATCGGCCGCGAGGACGAATACGTCGACCTCGGCCCCGACGAGGACGCCGAGTACGACGATCAGATCGTCGTCGACCTCTCGGACCTCGAACCGCTCATCGCCTGCCCGTCGATGCCCGACAAGGTCGTGCCCGTCCGCGAGGTCGCCGGCACGGACGTCGAGCAGGTCATGATCGGCTCCTGTACGAACGGCGCCTACGAGGACATCCTCCCCGGCGCGAAGATGCTCGAAGGCCGCACGACGGACAAGAAGACCGAGATGATCGTCGCGCCCGGTTCGAAACAGGCCTCCGAGATGCTCGCCCGTGAGGGCTGGACCGCCGAGATGATGGCGGCCGGCGTCAACTTCTCCGAGGCGACGTGTGGTGCCTGTATCGGCATCGGTCACGTTCCCGCCTCCGACTCCGTTTCACTGCGGACCTTCAACCGCAACTTCGAGGGCCGCTCCGGCATCGAGGACGACAACGTCTACCTCTGTTCGCCCGAGGTCGCCACCGCGGCAGCCATCAAAGGCGAAATCATCGACCCCCGAGACCTCGCCGACGAACTCGGCGACCTCGAGGCGCCCGAATTCGAGATGGGCGACAAGTACGGCGACGGCATGGCGCAGGACGACCCGGACCTCATCGCGCCCGACGAGGCCGTCGACGACGAGCTCATCAAGGGCCCGAACATCGGCGACGTCCCGCTGAAGGACGAGCTCGACGCCCACCTGGCGGGGCCCACCCTCCTGAAGATGGAGGACAACATCACGACCGACCACATCATCCCCGCCACCCAGGACATCCTGATGTACCGGTCGAACATCCCGAAGCTCTCGGAGTTCACGCTCTCGCGTGTCGACGACTCCTTCGCACAGCGTGCACTCGACAGCGACGGCGGCTTCCTCGTTGCCGGCGAGAACTACGGTCAGGGTTCCTCGCGTGAACACGCGGCCCTCTGTCCGATGTACCTCGGCGTCGAGGGCGTCCTCGCACAGAGCTTCGCCCGCATCCACAAGGCGAACCTCTTCAACTTCGGTCTCCTCCCGCTGGAGATCGACGACGAGGACTACCAGAAGATCGAGCAGGACGACGACATCGAGGTCGTCGACGACGTCGCAGAGGCCGTCCGCACCGGTCAGGAAGAGTTCACCGTCCGCGTCAACGACGAGTGGGAACTCACCGCCACGCTGGACGCCTCCGAGCGCGAACGTCGCATCCTCGCCGACGGTGGGAAGCTCTCCCACGTCAAGAAGCAGCACGACGAGGACAGCGGCGCCGCGCCCGCTGACGACTAACGAACGTCGCTACGGCGATTCGGCGGCTTCGCCGCCTCATCGCCGAGAACCGCTCGCGCCCTGCGGGCGCTCGCGGATGCTAACTTCCGTTTTATTTTAGATCGCGTGTAGCGGTGGTGCTATTCTGACCGTTCGTCGGTACAGCGCCCCGGCTATGGGGTGTCGAAAGGTGATGGGAGAGCGGGGAGCAGGCGGTCAGAAACGCCAGCGCGACCGGGGGGAGATGGTGGGGGAGTATCGCGGTCGCTCTCTGGCGTTTCAAAGCGGGGTGGGGGGGTGGGGATGCACCCAAACGGGTGCATCCGATTCTTTATTTTGGAGGTACATGAACCTTCTGGCCCCACCTCGGTGTGTTAGGCTGTCTGGTTGCGGTTTTCCGGACTTCATCGGTTCGAACTGGCCGGTAACTCTATCAATCCCACTCCGCAATCACTAGTGTGACCACGACCTCGCCACGTGGGGAGGTAGCCGTTCGTGAGGCCACGCGAGCGGACCTGTTATCGGTGTTCCGCATCGAAAAGCGGTCCTTCGACCAGCCGTGGCCCTACGCGGCGTTCGAGCGGTTCCTCGGTGAACCCGGATTTCTGGTCGCCGAACGCGACGACCGGGTCGTCGGCTATGCGGTCGCCGACAGCGTCCCCAATCACGGGGCGCCGCTTGGCCACCTCAAAGACCTCGCGGTCGACCCAGAACACCGCGGCGAGGGCATCGGCCGACTCGTCCTCTCGGAGGCGCTTTCACGACTGTTCGTCGACGGCGTCGCCCGCGTCAAACTCGAAGTCCGGCGAAGCAACCACCCCGCCCGGTCGCTCTACGAGGAGTTCGGCTTCGAACTCCACCACGTCTCGCCGAGCTATTACGACGACGGCGAGGACGCGCTGGTGATGGTTCGACAGGCGTAGGCACCGTTCGGCCTGGGGTCGGCAGACGCAGGCGTTTTGCCGCTGGCGCACCCATGTAGGGTATGGGATACGCCTGCCCCGTCTGTGAGGACCCGCAAGCCGATGCGGGCCATCTCGCCAACCACCTCGCCTTCTCCGCGATGCTCGGCAACGCCGACCACGAGACGTGGCTGGACGAACACGCCCCCGAGTGGGAGGAGATGGGCGAGTCGGAACTCGCCGATATCGTCGCCGAAGACGTCGAGGAGACGGAGTTCCCGCAGGTCTTCGAGGATACGACCGGGAAGCCGGAGTCGGCCGGCGACCGCCTCGAAGAACGCTCGGGCGCGCTGTTCGACGAGGGACAGGGTCATGCCGGCCACGACCACGGCCATGAGCACGACCACGGGAGCGACGATGCCCACGCGGCGGACGGCATCGTCGACACCTCCGGGTCGATGGACGCCGAGACGGAAGCGGTCCTCGAGGAGGCCCGCGAGATGACGCGGGAGATGCTGGCCGACGAGGAACGCGAGGACGAAGCGGAAGACGAAAGCGAGTGACGGGCGAGTCGACCGATATGCGCACCGAGGGGACCCTTTCGCCCAGATCGTGGGACGAAGCCGAACAGCGCTACGAATCGCTGGGGCCGGTCGCCCAGACCGTCGTCCGCGAGGTGGCCAAGGCGATGAAGTTCGGCCGCGAGGAATACGACGAACGCGTGACGAGCGACGTGGTCGAAACAGCCCGACAGGCGCTGTTCGCCGAGCAGCTCACGGTGCGAGTCGGTACGAAGGCGGAGTTCGACGAGTGGCGCGAAGACTTCGATGGCGAGATACGCGTCGCCGGCAGCGACAACGTCGACCGGGTCGCCTGGCACGCGGCGCCTTTCGCCGACCGGGCGGTTGCGGCTACCTTCCAGAACGAACCCGAGGCGGCCGTCGCGACCCTCCGGCGCATGGCGTTCAACCGCATCTATCGCGAGGAGCTATGCGACCGATAGCGCGGAACCTGATTCTGGCCATTCTCGGAATCCTCGCGGTTCTCATCGCACTCGGCGCGGTTCCGAGTCTCATCGAGACGGGCGACCCGTACTACGTCGAGGCGACACCCGTCGATGACTCGGGGGCGGCGATAGTCGCCGACAACTTCTCCGAACAGCGGTTCCCCTATGCCTTCGACGCGTTGGATGCCGCCGCGGCGGGCGAGGACCCGGCTCGCTCGGAGGCCTACTACACGGGACCGGGCGGCGTCGGCGGCTTGAAGGAATCCTTCACCCACACGCCCTTCGAGGAGTTCGACGAGTTCGAGTCCCGCAATGCGGCGGCCGTCCAGCGAGGGGCCGATTCGCCGGTCGGCGACACCGTGTTCGTCGACTACGAGGGCCAACGGTACCGACTGGAGATCGTGCGCCTCACGGAGGAACCATGACCGACCGGAGTCCGACAGATCACGACTGGAACGTTCTCGAATCGGCGACCGAATACGAGACCGGCTGGTACACGGGCGGGTACGACCGTGTGAAGTTGCCGGACGGCCGCGAGAAGCAGTACTACTGGGCGGAGTTGCCGGCGGCGGTCGTCATCGTCGCCGTCGTCGACGACCCGCCGTCGCTCGGGTTGCCGGCGCCGGAATCGCCGGGCGAGGGGTCGCCGCCCGATGACGCCCGCTCGGTCGTGATGGTCGAGCAGTTCCGGCCGACGATCCGGGAACTCTGCTACGAACTGCCGGCGGGCATCGTCGAGGACGGCGAGAGTTACGCCGAGGCGGGTGCCCGCGAACTCGAAGAGGAGGTCGGCATCGTCGCCGATTCCGTCGAGTTGCTGGAGGACTTCTGGTGTTCGACGGGTGTGTTGCGCCACCCTCGCGGCATCGTCTGGGCCGAGGGCTTCGAGCCCGGCGAGCGGAAACTCGACGGCAGCGAGTTCCTCAACGTGCGGACCGTCCCAGTCGAGGACGCCCTCACTGTCGCCCGAAGCGACCCGGCCAACGACGCCACCATCGAGGGGCTGTTGCTGGCGGACGCCGACGGCCTCTTGTAGCGACGTCACACTGTAGCCCTGTCGTTTAAGCGCCTGCTCACCTATCGGCGTGTATGGACGGCGAGATCTCCGCTGAGGAACTACAGGAGTTGCTTGAGGCGAAGGCCGACGTCCGGATCGTCGATATCCGGTCGCCCGCGGCGTTCCGCCGCGGCCACATCCCGACAAGCGAGAACGTCCCGTTCGGCGAACTGACCGCACGCATCGAGGACATCGCTGACGCCGAGCGTGTCGTGACGGTCTGTCCGCACGGGCAGGCGAGCCAGCAGGCCGCACGGCTCATCGGCAGTTACGAGGGCTTTTCCGGCCGCGTCGACTCGCTGGAGCCGGGTATCGAAGGGTGGCCCTACGATCTGGAGACCGACGGCGGGACGGACGAACAAGCCGAGGAGACGGCAGAGGAAGGCCCCGAAGCGCCGTTCTGAACGGCACAGTAGCTGGTCGTTCCGTGCTTACTGCGAAAAACGGAGACTCGACGTACGGTCAGAGGGTGCTAGGCGACATTGAACCCCTTCTCGCGGAGGAACTCCTCGATGCGCCCGAGGTGGTTGCCTTGGAGTTCGATGACACCGTCCTCGACGGTGCCGCCGCAGGCGAACTTCGATTTCAGGTCCGACGATAGCGAGTCGACATCGACGTCGCGGGGGTCGAATCCTTCGATGACCGTTACCTCTTTACCGTATCGGCGCTCGTCGATGCGGATATTGATCTCCTGGGACTCTTTGGCTACGTCCTCGCAGACGCAGAGTTCCTCGGGGAGACCGCACGTCGAGCAGACTTCCGACATTACAGCCCGAACATACAGGACGGCCGTATTAAACACTATCGGGACTTCGTATCACGCTTTTCCAACCGATGGGGGAGTCGTGACCGCTCGTCGAGCAGCTCGGCCAGCAGTCGCGTCGCCTCCGTGGCGCCTGCCTCGTCGATCCCGGGGCCGTATTTCGCCCGTTCGTAGAGGTCTCCGACCCGTTTGGCGCGCTCGTCGGCGTCGGCAAGGAACTCCCGTGGGGTCTCGCCCGGCGCCTTCTCGCGGCCAGCCAGCTCTCGGAGGTAGACGACGCGGTGGTAGGCGCCAGCCACCACGTCCTCGGGGTCGCCGTCGGGTCGCCGCCGGAGCCACACCGCACGGTAGAGCTGCTGGTTCAGTCCCGTCCGCCGGCCGGCGGCGAGCAGGCCGGCGAGTACCAGCAGACCGACGCCGAGTTGCTCGGGCGTCGGCAGCGGAATCGTGGGAATCGAAAGCCCGCCGTCGCCGCCGGTCTCGTCGGGGCCGCTTGGGGGTGTCGTCTCGCTCCCGTTGAGGCCGTCGCCGCCGGGCGTTCCGTCGGGTGTGCTCGGTGTCGTGGGGGCGATGGTCGATTCGCGGCTCTCGGTGGTGTCGACGTCACCGGTCCCCTGGGTGCGTGCGTCATCGAGCGTGTCGAGTTCGGCGCTCTCCCGGGGACTCGACGGGGTGGGGTCGAAGGTGATCCAGCCGTGTTCGGGGAAGTAGACCTCGACCCACGCGTGGGAGTTGTAGCCCCGGACGACCCACTCGTCGTCGGCGACCTGCTGGCCGGTCGTGTAGCCGACGACGAACCGCGCGGGGATGTCCTGCGTGCGGAGCATCGTCACCATCGTCGTCGCGTAGTAGGTACAGTAGCCGGCGTCCATCTCGAAGAGGAACGAGTCGGCGATGTTGCCGCGCGGCCGCTCGACGTCCAGCGAGTACTCGCGGTTGTTCTCCAGCCACTGTTCGATGACGCGGGCGGTATCGTAGGGGTTGTCGGCGTTGGCGGTCAGTCGGTCGGTACGTTCGGCCACGCGGGCGGGCGTGCTGTCGGGCAGTTCCGTATAGCGGGTTTCGATGCCCTCGGGGTAGTCGGTCCCGGCGGCCTGTAGCTGTCGGCTGTTGGCGGTCGGCACCTCGCTGGTGGCCCTGTAGGATTCGCCGCCCTGCAGCGGGCTGGCGGGCTGGAAGCCACCGGCGTCGGTCACCTGCACGGGGACGGGCACGCTGCCGACGCTGACGGGCTTGTTGGCCGCCGGAAGCGTGGCGATCTCCGTCTCGGCGGTGTACTTCTGTTCGAGGGTTCTGCTGTCGCCCGGCGGGCTCTGAAGGGGCCCCTGATACGAGCGGAGGCCGCCGCTTCTGACCCAGCCGCCGCCGGTGTAGCGGTCGTAGGTGCCGGCCCGCCAGTAGGACTCGCGGTCGGCCTCGACGGTGTATCGGACCTCCGGGGAGAGTTCGACGGGGCCGGTCACCGAGACCTGGTCGCCCGCGTAGACGAGGCTGGATTCCATCGTCGTCTCCTCGGTGCCGATGCCCTCCGTCGAGATGAGCGAGTCGGCGGCGCCGGGGACGACGCCGACGAAGAGGGTCAACACGACCATCGTCGCCAACAGGACGACGAGTGCGTCGGCGTTGCGCAGGGGCTCGTTTCGACGGTCGCAGTCGCCGAAGGCGACGGCGGTGGTGACGCCGACGACGCCGATGAGGGTCGCCGTGGTCGTCGCGTCGCCGGTCAGCACCATCACGCCGAGGGCGCCGCCGGCGACCGCCGAGGCCGCGGTATAGTGTCGGCGCAAGCCGAGATACCACGCCAGAAAAACCGGGCCGGGAGCGGCCGTCAGCGCCCAGATGTCGGCGTTGACGATGCGGAGTACGGAGAGGCCGGCCAGTAGTTCCCACGCGTCGGTGAGCATCGGCGCCGCCACCGCGAGGAACTGCACTCCGCCCGGCAGCGACTGGACGTAGAGGTAGGTCCCGCCGACGACCGCCGCGGCGCCGAGACCGAGGGCGGTCCGCGGCCGGATGACGCGCGCGAGAACGGTCCCCGCGAGTCCGGCGCCCGCGAGGACGTAGTAGAGCTGTCCCGGATCGCCGGTGACGACGAGGATCTCGTGGAGGACCGACAGGAACGCCCACAGCGCGACGACGACGCCACCAAGTGCGACGAGCTGGGGAACGGAGACCCGGTCGGTCACCGCCGGCAGGGCATCGTCGACAGCCTCTCGGACCGCCGTCGACGCGGTGCTCACGCGACCACCTCCCGGCCGCGGGTTTCGCCACCGGCCTCGAAGGCCACGTCGCGGTCGTCGAGGGTGACCGTCGCGGTCCCGTTCTCGGCGACGACGTGGACCTCGGGTTGGCCGTCGGTTTCGACGCGGCCGCCATCGGTGCGGGCCAGCAGTTCGAGCAGTCCCTCGACGCTCCCGGGCGGGGCGATGCAGTCGCCGTCGGGGACGCGAACGGCGACGGTGACGCCGAAATCGTGGAGATGGGCCGCGACGCTGGCGACCGTCGCGGCCATCGCGTCGGCGCTTTCGCGGTCGGTGGCGGCCTCACCGACGACGGTCACCTCGTCGGTCGCGCCACGGGACCCGTATTCGGCGACGAGGAAGTCGTCGTCGGGGCGCTTCGCGCTCGCGCGCCAGTGGATATCCCGCATCGAGTCGTCGGGGACGTACTCCCGGAGGCGGTCGAACGACGACCGGTCGTCGTCGACGAACGTGCCGACCAGTCGAACGAGGTCGGTATCCAGGTCGTAGATGTCGGGATACACCAGGGCGGTCGCAGGGTCGCTTTCGGCGCTCGTGACGGTCCGCCGGAACAGCCCCAGCGAATCCGTCTGGATGCAGTCGGCCGGCCCGAGGGTGTACTCGCCGCGGCGTCGATAGCCGATGTCGTAGGTAAAGCGGCCGCCGTGGCCGACCGTCGCCGTCAGCGACTCGGCGTGGATGCCCGGGTCGGCGTTCTCGTGGACCGTACACGGCACGCCGCTGTCGACGGTGGCGGTCACGCGGCGGCGCTCGCCGGCGAAGCCGGGTTCGGGAACCGACCGCTCGACGGTCGGCGGGTCGGCGCGATACAACTGGACGGCGCTGGCCGCGAGCGCGACGAGGGCGGGCACGACGACGGCGTTCAGCGAGCGAGCGCCGCCGGTCGCTCCGAGGAGGAAGGCGCCGACCGTAACCGCGACGACCGCGAGGCCGCGTCGGGTCGGCCGAACGGCGGGGACCGAAGGCGCCATCTTACTCCTCGACGGGAACCGTCTCCAGTGCCTCCGCGACGACCGTCTCGGGGTCGGCCGCGCCGGGTTCGGTGCGCATCCGGTGGGGAAACACCACCGGCGCGGCGGCCTGTACGTCGTCGGGGACGACGTACCCTCGCGAATCGAGGACGGCCCGCCCCTGTGCGGCCCGAACGAGGGCGATAGAGCCCCGCGGGCTTGCGCCGAGTCGGGCGTGCTCGCGCGTGTAGGCCGCAAGCCGGGTGACGTACGCCCGCAGCGGCTCGCGGACCTCGATGCCGCCCGTAATCCCGCGGGCGGTCCGCAGCGCGTCGACGTCGGTGACGGCGGTGATGTCGTCGATGGCGTGGCTGCCGACCGCGCGGTCGATGACCTCCGCCTCCTCGCGTTCGTCGGGATAGCCGAGCCGGAGCTTCAGCATGAATCGGTCGAGTTCGGCGGCGGGCAACTCGTAGGTGCGCTCCCGCTCGACGGCGTTCTGGGTGGCGATGACGACGAAGGGGTCCGGCATCGGATGGGTCGTCCCGTCGACGGTCGCCTGCTCTTCTTCCATCGCCTCCAGCAGGGCGGCCTGTGTCTTCGGCGGTGCGCGATTGATCTCGTCGGCCAGCACGACGTTGGCGAAGACGGGACCGGGGCGGAAATCGAACTCGTTTTCCTTCCGGTTGTAGACGTTCGCGCCGGTGATGTCGGTCGGCAGCAGATCGGGCGTGAACTGCACGCGCTTGAACGAGCAGTCGAAGGAGGCCGCCACCGCCCGCGCGAGCATCGTCTTGCCGACGCCGGGGACGTCCTCGAGGAGGACGTGGCCGCCGCCGAGCAGGGCGGTGACGAGGTGCTCGATGGCCTCGTCGTTGCCGACGATGACGTCCTGTACGTTCTCGATGACGCGACGGGCGGTCCGGCCGGCCGTCTCGACGTCCGACGAATCGAGTCCCGGGGCGGGCGCCTGCGTGTCTGTCGTGTCGGTCATGGAGGGCTTATCGGAAGCGAGGCGGAGTTTCGCATACGTTTTGTGGTCGGTACGATGCTGACATTACATACCGAAAGGCGTGCAACGACGTAAGGACTTGGGGCTGTGGGATATATAGGCACACATCAGTAGAGCGTGCTCCCGAGCCGTTCGGCCCGTCGGTAGGCTTCGTCCTCGCTGTCGACCGATCCGTGATCGATTCGACCGACCGAGAACTCGCGGCCACAGCCATCCGACGGCGGACAGACGTACTGAACCTTCCAGCCGCTTCCCTCCCGCTTCAGGCCGTACCGAAGCCTCGACGCACATCGGGGGCAGCGAGCATCGGGATGTTGGCGTGCCAGCATCGCCGCGAGTTGGTCGCGGCTTGATTGATAAACGGCCGCCGTGGCGCACCTAGATTTATTTCGGCGAGAGGACACAGACGAACGATGGCATACGACGGGCCGAAGGTCTTTCTCGCTCCTTACGGCAACGACGCGGCGCAGGAGAACTTCCAGCGTACCGTTCTCGATGGCATCGATGAGGACGTCGTTGCCGATCACTCCGATACCCATCCCGACGCCGACCCGATCAGGGTGTGGGGAACCAAGGACAGCGTCTCGGGTAGCTGGAAGAAAATCGAGGAGGGTGACTTTCTGCTCTTCTATCGGGACGGGAGCTACGAGTACGGCGCACGAGTCCTCGGAACCGAACGGAACGAGTCGCTCGGACGCGAACTCTGGCCGAACCACGAGGAAGGGGCGCCGTGGGTCTGTATCATCTATCTCGAACCCCCGATCGAGACGAACATCGACTCCGAGGAGGTTCACGACCTCGCCGGTCACGACATCTCCTACGTGATGGGCTTCTCCAGGCTAAACGAGCTGGGTCTCGGTGGCATTCGGGGGCGATACGGCTCCGTCGAGAACTTCGTTCATGGCGAGGCCCCGCAAGAACCGCCTACACTCGACGATTTCGAAGACTCCGAGGAGCAACCGCCTGACCTGACTCGGGTTCCCGAGGTCGACGTACCGGAATCCGTACTCGATGGGCTCTATTTCCCCGACGAGCAGGGGCGTGAACTCCTCGAACAGGTCAATTCGGCGCTGAACGCCGGGAAACACATCGTCTTCACGGGACCGCCGGGAACCGGAAAGACGGAGATCGCCCGTCTCCTCTGCGAGCATCTGACCGACGTGAACCCCGATACGTACACCGGCTATCGGATCACGACGGCGACGGCCGACTGGTCGACCTTCGAGACGGTCGGCGGCTACATGCCCGAGGAATCCGACGGCGAGAACCTCTCGTTCGAACCGGGGCAGGTCCTTCGGCGGTTCAAGCATCGCGGCACCCAGCGGAACGAACTGCTCGTCATCGACGAGATAAACCGGGCCGACATCGACAAGTCCTTCGGCCAGCTGTTCACGCTCCTTTCCGGGCAGGCCGTTCAACTCCCGTACAAGCGCGACGGCGAAGAAATCGAGATCCTCCCGGCCTCGAAGTTCGACGGAACTCTGCAGGACCACCAGTACGTCGTTCCGTCGTCGTGGCGAATGTTGGCGACGATGAACAGCTACGACAAGACCTCCCTCTACGAGTTGTCCTACGCGTTCATGCGCCGCTTCGCGTTCATCCACGTGGCGGCACCGGATATCCCGGAGGACGAAGACGAGCAGGCGGAACTGGTTCGGGCCTATGCCGACGCGTGGAATCTCGACCCCGAAGAGGAGACGCTCCGGGAGGTCGGCGGTCTCTGGTTCGCGGTCAACGCGTTCGACGACGGGCGGAAGATCGGCCCAGCCATCGTCGAAGACATCCTCAAGCACGTGACCGCTCACGACGTGGACCGGCGGACCGCGCTCACCCAGGCCGTCTCGAACTACATCTTCCCGCAGTTGGAAGGGGTGCCGAATCGCGGTCGTATCGTCTCACGAATCGCGGCATCGGACGCCGTCGACAGGCGGCGACTCGACAGGCTCGCGGGAGACGTCCTCGGCGTTCGGGTCGATGAATAGGGACGAACTCGTCGCCGGACTCTCGGAGGACATCCTGACCTACGTGATGCACGGGACGTTCCCCGAACAGCACATCGCAAGCGAACTGAAACCAACGGGACTGGACGAACGGTTCGACGACTACGAAGCGCTGGTCCGCCTCCATTTCATCCTCAAGCCGGAGGTCGTCGATTTCGTCGAGTCGCTCCCACAGCGGCTCCGGAGCGTCAAAACGCAGACCGAAAGCGTCCGCGAGACCTCACGCGGTCACGTCAGCGGTCGGATTAGCTGGTCGGCGACGGTCCGAAAACGATACTCGACGAACCCGAAGGACCGGTCGCTGTTCGTCTGTGACAACCGCTCGGAGAACTACGATATCGCCGAGAACATCGTTCTCAAGCGCCTGCTCGCAGTCATCTACCGAACGCTGGAGAACTGCGAGCGGTATCTCCGGGCCGACTACGAATGGGTCACTGACCGCTGGAAGGAGAACCTCGAACTCGTCGAGACGATGCAACGCATCTTCGAGCGGAACGTCCACGTCAAGCGGATCCGGGGCCCCGAGAGCTACGAACCGACCGAACGGATGCTCGAACGCGCGGAGGAATCTCGGAGTCTCGTCTACACCGAGGCCGCCGCCCTTCTCCGGTCGTATCACGAGGCGCTCGATGCGGACCCGGATGCGATGGCTGAGTTACTCGACCGGACCGCCATTACGCCGGACGACGACGAGACGCTGCTGGAGTTGTACGTCCTCTTTCGGTACATTGCGGCCATCGAATCGCTCCAGCAGGAGTCGTTCACACTGTCGACCATCGCCACGGATTCGCAGGAAGTCGCCCGGATGGTCGACGGTGATACCGAAATCGTACTGTACCACGACAACTCCG